>JAGPFE010000022.1 GCA_018056705.1 Candidatus Hydrogenedentota bacterium
AGATACGCGCGTAGAGATCCCAGGACAGGCGCTTTCCCGGATATTCCCCCCCAGGGATAACCCAGGTACACCCCTTCAACTCCTTCCTCGTGTAAGGCCATCATCGTGGGACCAAGGACCTTGAACACCGGGAAAAGCGATGCTGGATGGGCCCGTCCCGCAAGGGGCAGCACCACGTGAACCCGGATCCCGGCATTCCGCCAGGCTTTCAGGTCTCCCCGGAACCGGCTGTTGGCTTCCGCGGTCCGATCATAGAGGTCCCGGAAAAAATCCAGGTGTGTCGGCACCAGTTGTAGCACCAGGCGATGAACCGGCGCGTCGGGGGGCAGTTCCACGCCGGTTACACCCTCCGGCAATTCCACCCGTATCCGCCATGGTTCCGGCAACGACCGTTGTTCCAGCAGCCGGGCGGTATCACAGGCGGTTTTCACCAGTAGATCCGCGACATCCCCCATGGCATCCCCGGCAGTGGCAGGCCACGCGAAATCCGGCTGAAGGCGCGAGAGCGACCAGTCTCCCCGGCCGGGCGGCCACTGGTACAGGGAAGAACTTTCCGTTTGCCCGGCTAGAACAAAAATCCGGTCCGCCAGCAGGACAGCAGCCTCGGGTGACCCCCATGCTGCCTTGCCGGAACCATCCCCAGTGCCCGTTGTTACGGAAGGCGCCAGCGGGGCCGGTGGAACAGGCAGGGGATCCCGGGGCAGTCCCACCCCCGCGCGGAAGTCCCGAACCTGGTCCGCCTCCGCCCCCTCCGCGCCGTACAACCGGGAATCCACCTCGCGCAACGTGAACGCCGGCCGCACGCGCGCGGACATCATGGGAATCGCGTAACCGGCCCGGGGATGCGATGTTACCCCGGGAGCGGCCCACGTCACGCCGAGGGTTTCCCGGAAAAAAGCGCGCACGGTAAGCCTCAGCAATTCACCATCGCCAGCCAGAATGAGTTGTTTCGTGGCCCCGCGGGCCGCGTAGCGAGGGGGCGGGACATACGTTTTTATCAGGCACAGGTCTCCCCCGGGTGTTTCACCTTCCAACTGCGACGCCAGATCATCCGGCAAATGTTTCATGCCAATCCAGACGTTGATCCGGCCACTCGCCGTGTTGTCGAACTCAATGTCATGCCGGGTCGATTTTTTCCATAACTGGCAGAAATCGGCGGCCGCGTCCAGTTCCGACTCGGACGCGTCTACCGGCACCACCACGTGAAAATTCTCGTATTCCGGGGCCGTCGCCCAGACACCATCCCGCGCGGTCGTTGCCGGGCCCTGCGCGTGGACGGCGCCCGTCCATGCCATAGCCAGCATGGTCACCATCCACGCGAGCCACTGGTACGCGCGCGTCATGTGATCACTCCTTTTCAAATTTTCACCTGCTTATCTTATTGACTGAAAGCCTGTTTTTTCTTCCCAGGAAACGTGTCAGAACGTGCGAACTGATGGCCTTTATTTTTTCATACTGAACCTTGACAAGACAAGACCGGCCTTATTATAATACTTATCAGGTAGGATTTTATATGCGCGTTTCCAGAAAAACTGATTACGCTCTGCGGGCCCTCGTTGCCCTCGCCAGGCTGGAACCCGGGCAGACCCTCAGCCTGCGCGTCATCGCCCGAACCTGTGACATCCCCTACAACTTCCTGCAGCAGATCATGCTGGATCTGCGCGAGCAAGGTTGGGTGAATGGCCATCCGGGCAGGGATGGGGGATATGAACTGGCCGTTCCCCCTGATACCTTGAGTATGGGCGAAGTGGTGCGGCATTTCGATGGGGTTCTTGCCCCCATCGGTTGCGTGTCGATTACCCATTACGAACCCTGTTCCCAGGAATCCGTTTGCGTGTTCCGGCGGCTTTTTCTGGATATCCGTAACCACACCGCCCGCCTGCTGGAAGCCACCACCCTGGAAGACCTTGTAAAGCAGAAACCGGTAGAGAACCGGGAAGTGTTTCTGACCGAATTTTCAGAAGGAGCCGGCATATGACGCGCAAGAAAGTCCAGATCCACGCCCGTCGATCTGTCCACCTGATCATGGGAATCACGCTATGCGTGGCCGTTGTGTCCGGATTGTGCGGGTGCGGGGGATCTGCCGAAAACCAGGGAATTACCCTTCTGAACGTCTCCTACGATCCCACCCGAGAACTCTATCGCGACATCAACGCCCTGTTCACCAGGCAGTGGACGGAAAAAACAGGTGTGCCCCTGACCATTAACCAGTCTCACGGGGGATCGGGCAAACAGGCCAGGGCCGTCATCGAAGGGTTACCGGCCGACGTGGTCACCCTTGCCCTCGCCTATGACATCGACGCGCTGGTGGAACACGGCGGCCTGGTAACTTCGAATTGGGCCTCCCGGTTCCCCCACGACAGTGTGCCCTTCTACTCCACCATTGTGTTCCTGGTACGCAAAGGCAATCCAAAAGGCATCCACGACTGGAACGACCTGGTGCGAGACGAAGTATCGGTCATCACGCCCAATCCCAAAACGTCCGGGGGAGCCCGTTGGAACTACCTGGCGGCCTGGGGACACGCGCTGACCGAGAAACTGGGCGATCCGGCCATCGCCGCGCGCGAGCCGGAGCGACCTGAAGTACGGGAAGCCCAGGAAGCCGCCCGCCAGTTTATCACTGAACTGTTCCGTCGCGTGCCCGTGCTGGACTCAGGCGCGCGGGCGGCAACCACGACCTTCGTCCAGCGCCAGATCGGCGACGTGCTGCTGGCCTGGGAAAACGAGGCCATGCTGGCGACGCGGGAACTGGGACCCGAACAGTTTGAAATCGTCTATCCCTCCCACAGCATCCTGGCTGAAACGCCGGTAGCGATCGTGGACAAGGTCGTGGACGCGCGCGGCACCCGCGAGGTGGCCACGGCATACCTGGAGTTCCTGTACACCCCGGAAGCCCAGCGACTGGCCGCTAAACATTACTTCCGTCCCGTCATGCCGGATATCACGGGTTCCGACCTGCCGGCATTCCCGCAAATTCGCCTGTTCTCCATTCGGGATCTGTACGGAGACTGGAAAACCGCGCATGCCATCCACTTCTCGGACGGGGGCATTTTCGACCAGGTATACGAAGCATCCGCCGGTAAGGAGGTAAAGACACCGTGATGCCGCTGAAACGCCCACAGCGGTTCGGGCTACTGCCCGGGTTCGGCCTGACGATGGGGATCACCCTGTCCTTTCTGGGCATGCTGGTCATACTGCCCTTCGCGGCCCTGGTTCTGAGCGCCTCCCGGATTTCCCCGGGGACCTTTCTGGACACCCTGGTCAACCCGCGCGTGCTGGCGTCCTTTCGGGTGACGTTTCTCGCGGCTCTTGGCGCGGCATGCTTCAACGCGGTGTTCGGGTTCCTGGTCGCCTGGACCTTGACCCGCTATTCCTTCCCGGGAAGGCGCCTGGTGGACGCCATGATCGATCTGCCCTTCGCCCTGCCCACGGCCGTATCGGGTATCGCCCTGACCGCCCTGTACGCTCCCGGCGGATGGCTGGGCTCCCTTCTGGAACCGCTGGGTGTCAAAATCGCCTATACCCCCGCCGGTATCGTGGTAGCCCTGATCTTCATCGGATTTCCTTTCGTGGTACGCACGCTGCAACCCGCCCTGGCCGACCTGGAAGAAGAATACGAAGAGGCCGCCGCGAGCCTGGGCGCCAACCGATGGCAAACCTTCGTGAAAGTGATTTTCCCATCCGTGCTGCCCGCGCTACTGACGGGTACCACCATGGCCTTCGCCCGCGCCCTGGGCGAATACGGCTCGGTGGTGTTCATCTCGGGCAACATGCCCTACCGCACCGAGATTGTGCCCCTGCTGATCATCACTCGCCTGGAACAGTTCGATTACGCCGGGGCCACCGTCCTGGCCGTTGCCATGCTCGCGGTATCGTTCGCCCTGCTGCTGCTCGCGAACCTGGTCCAGTGGCGTATCACGCGGTACACCTATGAAAGGTCCTGAAATGCATCCTTCGGAACCTGGCGCGCGACAGGCAAAAAAACCGCGGTTTCAGGCAACCGGGGATCCCGGATGGGTCCGGGTGATCTGCGTCGGCCTGACGCTGGCTTTCATCGCGCTGATGTTGCTGTTTCCGCTGATGGTCGTGTTCACCGAGGCATTCCGGAAAGGTCTGGGCGTGTACTTTGCGGCCATCACCGAAGCGGACGCCCGGGCGGCCATCCGGCTCACCCTGCTGGCCGCGGGCATAGCGGTACCGCTCAACACATTGTTCGGACTGGCGGCCGCGTGGTGCGTGGCCCGTTTCCGTTTTCCCGGACGGAACCTGCTGACGGCCCTCATCGATCTGCCTTTTTCCGTTTCGCCGGTGGTGGCCGGACTGCTGTTCGTGCTGCTGTTCGGCTCGGGTGGGCTGCTGGCGGCGATATCCCGATGGTCAGGGATCCAGATCCTGTTTGCCGTTCCGGGCATCGTGCTGGCCACCATGTTCGTCACCCTGCCCTTCGTGGCGCGGGAACTGATCGCCCTGATGCAGGAACAGGGTGACGAGGAGGAACTGGCGGCGATGGTGCTGGGCGCGAATGGCTGGCAGACGTTCTGGCGGGTTACCCTGCCGAACATCAAGTGGGGGTTGCTGTACGGTATGATCCTGTGCAACGCGCGGGCCATGGGAGAATTTGGCGCGGTGTCCGTGGTCTCCGGGCATATCCGCGGCGTGACCAATACCCTGCCTCTGCACGTGGAAATCCTGTTCAATGAATACAACTTCGCGGCGTCCTTCGCGGCCGCGTCGTTGCTCACCCTGCTGGCGCTGGTCACCCTGGTCATCAAAACGTTTGTAGCGTGGCGGGAGAAAAACAAGGGAATTATCGCGGAGTCCCACGCATGAGTATTGAAGCGCGTCACATTACCCGTTCCTACGGTTCTTTCAAGGCACTCGATGACGTTTCTATCAGGATTAACGATGGAGAACTGGTAGCCCTGCTCGGACCTTCAGGATCGGGAAAAACCACCCTTCTGCGCGTGATCGCCGGGCTGGATCAACCCGATCCGGATTGCGGCGGCCAGATCTTCTTCAACGACGAAAACGTCGAGAACCTCCCGGCCCGCAAGCGCCAGGTGGGATTCGTGTTCCAGCATTACGCCCTGTTCCGTCACATGACGGTGTTTGACAACATCGCGTTCGGTCTGCGGGTGAAACCGAAAGGTCAGCGTCCGCCGGAATCCCAGATCCGCGCGAAGGTCCGGGAACTGCTGGCACTGATCCAGCTGGAAAACCTGGAGAACCGGTATCCGTCGCAGTTATCCGGGGGGCAGCGTCAGCGGGTCGCCCTCGCCCGGGCCCTGGCCATCGAGCCTAAAGTGCTCCTGCTGGATGAACCGTTTGGCGCCCTGGACGCCCGGGTGCGTCAAGACCTGCGACGATGGTTGCGGCGGTTACACGACGAGCTGCACATCACCAGCGTGTTCGTGACCCACGACCAGGAAGAGGCCATGGAAGTGGCCGATCGCATCGTGGTCATGAACGCGGGCCGGATCGAACAGGACGGGCCGCCGGACGAAGTGTTTCACCATCCTGCCAACGAGTTCGTGGTAAATTTCCTCGGCAACGTTAACCTGTTCCGCGGGCGGGTGGAATCGGGCGTGGCGGTGTTCGGCCCCTGGACACTGACCCAGTCCGGTGTTTCCCTGGTCGATGGACAGGAAGCACGGCTGTTCGTTCGGCCCCATGAACTCGACGTGCGGGCCACACCGGATGGACGCCCCGCCCTGTCGGCCGTCATCCAGCGGGTGCAGACGGCGGGACCCCTTGCCAAGCTCGAGGTGCTGACCGCCGATGGCCAGACCATCTTCGCGGAAATGCCCCACGACCGATTCCGGGAACTCAACGTTCGCCAGGGGGACACTGTCTTCGTGAGCCTCAAGGACGCCCGGGTGTTCGTCGAAGACTACGTCATATGAGAAACCGGGAAGTTCCCGCGAGAGAACTTCCCGGTTACGCGTTCTGGCGCCGAATCAGGCCGCGTTATCGGACGATCCGCCACCGAACAGGTTCGTGAAAAATCCGATGATCGATTCCCAGATGCCGGTGAAGAACCCGATGATGCTTTCCCAGATGCCCAGCAGATTCATGGCGTCTCTCCTCTTGTTGCTTTTCCTCTTCAGCGGTCTCCCGTCGACCGCCAGGAAAACCATACGGGGCAACCGGTTTCGCGTTACAGGTCATCCGGGGCACTTTTATCCTGGTCTCCGCTCCTGCCATCGAACACGCGCGCGGCCTGGTGTCGGGCCCAGGCCCGGTGTTCCGTCGTCATGAAACGTCCCACCGCCGTGATGGCGCCAGTCAGCAGGCCAAGATCGTCGGTGTATCCAAGCCCGGGGAGCACATCGGGAATCACGTCCGTCGGCAGAATGAAGTAGCCGAGCGCGCCCAGGATAATCGCCTTGGCCCAGTCCGGGACGGCGGGATCCCGCAGCATCGCGTAAAGCGCTAGGGCTTCTTCGATCAGTCGCCTGCCCGCCTGGAAAAACACGGACAGTATCTTGTCCCGGAAGGACTTTTCGCTGAAATGCCGCTGAAACGGGGCGGCTGCGGCCATCACGCGTTCCGGGCTTCCCTGTTCCTCCGACGACTCCCGGTCGCCGGGGGACAATTCATCAAAGATTTCATCCGCCATCGCGCGCTTTCCCCGCGTTGTTTGGCCCTATCCCCGAAGATCGGGGAAAATACAGAGCATGATGGTGGATTATATCGATGATCTGGCATGGGCTGTCGTCGCGTCAATCGACCTGCTGATCCTGTTCGGGGTAGGTGTTTATTTCCTGCTGAAACGTTTTCACCGGAGGGAAGACATCCCCCCTTTTCAGGAAGTGGCGATCCTGGGCCTCGCGCTGGTGCTGGTTGTATTGGAAACGCGCTTTCTCCGGGAGGCGCTGGATCGCTTCCCGGTGTACTACGTGTTCAGCGCCACCGGCGTGCTGGTTACCGTGTCCGCCTTGTATGGGCACATGGTGGTTTCCCTGCTTTCCCGGTTCCTGGTGGAATGGGTAACGTCCGGAACGGTTGACGACCTGGACCGTCCCCTGTTTGGGGCGGCGGAGGCCTGTATGCGCCGGGGAGATTACCCGGGAGCCGTGCGGGAGTACCTCGTGCTGGCCCGGTTGCATCCCCGCGACCCGTCAGTCTTCATGCGCCTGGGTGAGGCCCTGAGTCTCGTGGACGATCACCGGCGTGCCGTGACCGCGTTCCTGCGATGCGCCCAGATGGAAAGCAATGGCGACCGGGCCCTGCATGCCCTGCGCCGCGCCATGGACCACGCTTCCCGGGACCTTCCCGAGGAACAACGGCAACTGCGCGCCACACTCGCTCTCGCGCGCGATCGATTTGGCGGCGATGAACAACTGGCCAGGCGCGTCGAGGAAATGTTCCGGCAACTGGAGGAAAGGTCACCGGGAGACCACGTCCAGGCCCAGGCGGGATCGATGCCGATTTCCTCCCTGCTGGAAAAAATGGACGACCAGCCGACGAATGACGGGTAGAATGGCCTTAAAGAACAGCCTGGTTATTTATGCTATTTTCATTCACGCTGGAAGCGTTCAACGCCGGTATGATAGGCTGTTTTCCAATGTTTTCCGGCCGTCCGCGCCGGAATAATCTCATTGGGAGCGGAAAATGGAAAAAATCACTAAGGAAACGGTGGCATACATTGCGGCGCTGGCCCACCTCCGGTTGACCCCGGAAGAAACCGAGCGCATGACGCGGGATCTGGGCGATATCCTAGGGTACATGGACCAGTTGAACGAACTGGACACCACCCAAGTCGAGCCCATGATGCACGCGCTGGAAATGACCAACGTGTTCCGGGAGGATGAAATCGGTACCCCGCTGGATCGGGATCAGGCCCTTCACAACGCGCCCTCGCATGATGGACAGTATTTCCTGGTGCCCCGCATTCTGGAAGGAGACACGGCATGACGGACTGGCGTTGGGCGGATGCCATAACGGTTCGGGATGCCGTCTCGGCGGGCGCCGTCTCCGCGGAAGAAATCACCCGAACGCTGCTGGACTGGGTCGACGAGGTCGACCGGAAGGTGGACGCCTACACGCAGGTGTGGCGCGAAGAAGCCCTGGAGCGGGCCCGGAACATTGACGCCCGGCGACGCCAGGGTGAACCGTTGGGGCCGCTGGCGGGTGTGCCCATCGGGCTGAAAGAACTGCTGTGCACGCGGCAGGGCTTTACCACCTGCGCCTCCCGGATCCTGGCCGGGTTCCGGAGTCCCTATGACGCCACGGTGGTGCGTCGGCTCGAAGCGGCGGACGCCGTGTTTCTTGGCAAGGTCAACATGGACGAATTTGCCATGGGGTCGTCCACCGAACGCAGCGCCATCAAGGTTACCCGGAACCCCTGGAACCTGAACTGCGTGCCGGGCGGGTCAAGCGGAGGTTCGGCCGCCGCGGTCGTTTCGGGACAATGCGCCGTATCCCTGGGAAGCGACACGGGAGGCTCTATCCGGCAGCCCGCGGCCCTGTGCGGTTGCGTGGGTATCAAGCCCACCTATGGACGGGTATCGCGGTACGGCCTGGTGGCTTTCGCGTCCTCCCTGGACCAGATCGGCCCCCTGACCCGATCGGTAGAAGACGCCGCCCTGGTACTGGACGTTATCTGCGGCAAGGATCCCATGGACGCGACCTCCGCGCCGCTACCCGCGCCGGAGTTTCTGAACGCCACGCGGACGGGCGACATCCGGGGATTGCGCATGGGACTACCGAAGGAATATTTCACCGACGCGCTCAGCGACGAAGCGCGGGAGGCCGTTCTCAACGCGGTTAAGGTTCTGGAATCGGCCGGCGCCTCCGTGGTGGAGGTTTCTCTTCCCCACTCGCCGTACGCCATCGCCGCGTATTACATCATCTGCACCGCGGAGGCCAGCGCGAACCTGGCACGGTTCGACGGCGTGCGTTACGGTTTCCGGCACCCGGACGCGAAAACCATGGAAGAAATGTACGACCTGTCCCGCACGGCGGGCTTCGGTCCGGAGGTAAAGCGCAGGATCCTGCTGGGCACTTACGTGCTCTCCAGCGGATACTATGACGCCTACTATCTCAAGGCGCAGAAAGTACGCCGCCTGATCAAGCGGGATTTCGACCAGGCGTTCGAAGCGTGTGACGTGATCGCCGGTCCCACTTCGCCGACCCCAGCCTTCGAGTTCGGCGCGAAGACCGACAATCCGCTGGAAATGTACCTGAGCGACATCTACACCATTTCCGTCAATCTCGCCACCCTGCCCGGCCTGTCCATCCCGTGCGGTCTTTCCCGGAAAGGGTTACCCATCGGGTTGCAACTGATCGGCAAACCCTTCGACGAGGCCACCCTGTTAAGGACGGCCCGCCACCTGGAAAAAAGCGGGATCACGGACATCGGCAGGCCGCCGCTCGCCTGAGGAGTTGGATCATGGAATTTGAAGCCGTCATCGGCATGGAAGTACACGTCGAAATCAACAGCCGGTCCAAGGTGTTCTGCGCCTGTTCCACGGATTTTCATTCGCCGCCGAATACGAACGTCTGCCCGGTATGCCTGGGTATGCCCGGCGCGTTGCCGGTGCTGAACCGGGACATGGTCGAAAAATCCGTCATGGTCGGGCTGGCCCTGAACTGCCAGATTTCCCGGTGGTCCAAGATGGACCGCAAGAATTACTTCTATCCCGACCTGGCGAAAAACTACCAGATCAGCCAGTACGATCTGCCCCTGTGCCATCATGGGTGGATCGACATCGAGGTGGATGGCGAGGTGCGCCGGATTCGTATTACCCGTGCCCACATGGAAGAGGACACCGCCCGGAATACCCACACCATTGCCGGGGGCATGTCGGGCGTGGACTTCAACCGGAGTGGCGTGCCCCTGCTGGAAATTGTGACGGAGCCGGATATCCGGAATGCCCGGGAAGCCTACGCCTACCTCACCGCCCTGAAACAGTTGCTGCAGTACCTGGACGTCAGCGACTGCAACATGGAGGAAGGGTCCCTCCGAGCGGAAGCCAATGTCAGCGTGCGCCCCGTGGGCAGTGACAGGCTGGGTACCAAGACGGAAATCAAGAACGTGGCCTCCTTCTCCGGCGTGCAGAAGGCCATCGACTACGAAATCCACCGGCAGATTGAGGTGATCCGGTCTGGAGGCACCATCGTCCAGGAAACCCGGGGATGGGATCCCGACCGTGGCGTGACCTTTTCGCAGCGGGCCAAGGAATCGGCCCACGATTACCGTTACTTCCCCGAGCCGGATCTCGTTCCCGTGGTCGTGGACGAAGCGTGGGAAGAACGGATCCGCCAGCGACTGCCGGAATTCCCGTCCGATCGGCGCAAACGCTTGATGACCCAGTATGGCCTCTCCGCCTACGACGCCATCGTGCTGACCCAGACCCGTCCCATGGCGGATTACTACGAAACCATGCTGGCCCGCGGTGTTGATCCCAAGAAAGCCGCGAACTGGCTCATGGTGGAACTCCAGGGACGCCTGACGGAAGCCGGGCTCGAAATCACGAAGTCCCCGGTATCGCCCGATCACCTCGCGCGGCTGATCACCCTGATCGAAGACGGCACGATCAGTGGTAAAATCGCGAAGGGCGTGCTCAACCAGATGTTCCAGACTGGCTCAGACCCTGATACCATCATCCGGGAACAGGGGCTTTCCCAGATATCCGACACCAGCGCGGTGGAAACGGTTGTCCGGGATGTGGTCCGGAATCATCCAGAAGAGGCGGCGCAGTACCGGGCAGGCAAGGAAAAAGTATTTGCTTTCTTCGTGGGACAGGTAATGAAAGCGTCCCGCGGAAAGGCCAACCCAACGATCGTCAATGACCTGTTGCGCAAGATCCTGAACGAGGAAGGAGACGCCTGATGGCCGAACGCGTCACGGAGCGGGAACCGCTTTCCCGGGGCGTGCTGAACAAACTGGCCGTGTTGCGCGATATCGTGGCCGATAAAAAGGCGCGAGACCTGAAAATGTACGACGTGCGGGGCTTAACGTTGCTCGCGGACGTGTTCGTGCTTTGCAGCGTTACCAGCGAACCCCAGATGCGGGCCGTGGCCGGAGCGGCCCGGGAAGAAATGAAAGAAGCGGGGTTTGCTCCCCTGCGCCTGGAAGGCACTCATCGTAGCGGCTGGCTGGTCGCGGATTTTGGGGACGTGATCTTTCACGTGTTCCGGGAAACCGCGCGTGAATTTTATGACCTGGACCGCCTGTGGGCGGATGCACCGGAGGTCCCCGAAAACCATATTCCGGCGTTGCGCGGCATCCACCCTGACGGGTAATATTCCACCGGTATGAGTGAGCAGTCTACACAGCAGAATCCCTTCCCGGGACCACCCCCAGGCGAGCCGGCTCAACAGCCCGCGGCGAAAGGGCCCGTTCCGGGTAGTCCGGAAAACGCGCCCAGGCCGGCTAACGCGACACCGGCCGGCACGGTTCCCGCGCCGCAACAACCGGCCCTGGGGGGACGTCCGGCGACGCCTCCCGCGCCGGGAACGGCCCAGCCCGGTCGTTCGCCCGCCGGATCACCGCTCGCGGACGCGTACGCGCCGGATCGGCCCTCTCTTTACCATTTCAAGTTGTTACGAGTGCTCGGCGAAGGAGGAACGGGGCGGGTGTACCTCGCGGTGGACCAGAAAAAGGGAGAGCCCGCCGCGGTAAAACTCTTTCACGAGAATTTCTTCCGGAACCGCCTGCATGTTCGGGATCTCGCCAAAAGCGTGCAGAAATTTAAAAAGTTCAAGCATGTCAACGTGGTGCAGATCTACGATTTTTACGATGGTTCCGAGGGGCGGTGCATGTCCATGGAATACGTGGACGGCCCAAGTCTGAAATGGTATATCCTCAACCGGCCATGGAACCTGCAGGAACGCCTGAATATCTGCATGCAGATCTGCACGGGTATGCAGTACCTGCATGAAAAAGGATGCATTCACCACGATTTCAAGCCGGCGAACGTGTTATTCACCCGCACGGGGACCGTCAAAATCGCTGACTTTTCGCTCTACGGCAGCAGTTTTCTGCTTGAACTGTTCGATCCCAACGTGGGCGAACAGATCACGCCGATGTTCGTGGCCCCGGAATTTATCCGCAAGGAGAAATTGACCCCGGCGGTGGACCAGTATTCCATGGGCATCACGTTCTACATGATGTTCGCCGAACGGGTACCCTTCCCCGTCGACAACCTCCCGCAACTGTATCGCTGTCATCTGACCGTGATGCCTGATCATCCTTCCCTCGTAAATCCGAAGTGTCCCACCGCGCTTGGGGACATCATCATGCGGCTGCTTCAAAAACGTCCAGAACAGCGCTTCACCGACTGCGACGAGTTGCGCATCGCCCTCTCTCAGATCGGCAGAAGCCGCATATAATTTCTGGCGAATTCCTTGTTATTTCTTGAAAAAACTTGATTTTTCACCAGGCGCAGGCGTAAAAATACGATATGAAATGAGGTGTGCGGAGTGGCATTCACGGAGATACGCCTGTCGCGTAATCGGAGGGAATGCCGCAACGCCGTAGCGATCTAAACGGAGGACCCCACCATGGCAGAAAAGAAACAAGCGATTCCGAGCCCGAAACCGGGCGACAAGCCCCTGAAGAAAACTGACATTCTGAAGACCCTCTCGGAACAGACCGGCGTCACCAAGAAAGACGCGGAAGCCGTCTTGAACACCCTGGTGGAGATGGCGATTGCCTGGTCTCCGGTTGGCTTCACGATTCCGGGGCTGGGCAAACTGGTGGTCAAAGAGCGCCCCGCCCGCGTGGCCCGCAACCCCAAGACCGGCGAAACCATGAAGGTGCCGGCCAAGAAGGCGTTGCGTTTCTCGCCGTTGAAGGTCGCGAAGGAAGCCGCGGCCGCGTCCGCCGACGCTTTCGCGAAAGCCGTGAAAAAAGCCTCCAAGAAGTAATTTTTCCCCAGGACAACGACACCGCTCTCCATCAGGAAGTGTTGGAGGGCGGTTTTTTCTTTACGCGTTAACAGGATGACCAGGAGAGCCCAGCGATCATGACGGATGGAATGTCCGGTTTCTCGTATTATGTGCCCACGCGGGTAGCCTGTGCTGCCGGATGCTGGGAAAACTTCCATGAGATCATCCCCTCGTGGCGTCGGCCGGTGGTGGTCACCGGCAAAGGCGCGCGATCCCGGACCGGGTGGCTGGACCCCATATTAAACCGTTATCCGGACGCGGTCGTTTTTGACCAGGTCGAAGAAAATCCCGGCACGGCAACCTGTGATCGTGGCGCCCTGCTTGCCCGGGAAAACGCCTGCGACGGGATTATCGCCCTCGGCGGTGGCAGCGCGATGGACGCGGGTAAAGTCATCGCGGTGCTGGCCACCGATGAAACACGGCGAGCTGAGGATCTTTTCGGTAATGAGCGGTACAGCCGTCCTCCCCTTCCGATCGTGGCGATTCCCACCACGGCCGGAACGGGCAGCGAAGTCACCCCTTACAGTGTGCTCATCGATCCTCGAGACGGTATGAAACGAACTGTCCGGGGAAACGCCCTGTTTCCAGGGGTAGCCTTACTGGACCCGATCCTTTCCGTTTCCATGCCACGGCAGGTTACGATCGCGTCGGGACTGGACGCCCTCAGCCAGTGCATGGAAGGAATGGTGTCCCGGGCGTCTACCCCGCCCGGTGACGCCCTGGCCACGGCGGGATGCGCCATGGTTACCGCGTGGCTGCCGCTCGCGGCGGATCATCCCGAGCGATTGGACGCCCGGCAGCACATGCTGGTCGCTGCCTGCCTGTCCGGCATGGTCATCGCCCAGAGCGGCACGACCATGATTCACGGAATGGGCTATTACTACACCCTCCGGCATGGTATCCCCCACGGCCTGGCTAACGCGCTGCTGTTGCCCCCCGTGTTCGCCTTCAACGCGCAGCACGCGCCGGACAAGATCGCTTCCCTGCTTGCCGCCATGAACCCGGATCTCCCGGTAAAGGCAATGAGCCCCCTCCAACTGGGTCAAGCCATCGCCCGAGCCCTGCATGACCTGTATGAACGCCTGGGGATTTCTCCCGCCGCGCGGGATTACGGTGTCCCGGAATCCGTACTTGGCACTTACGCGCGCGAGATCGCCGGCGATCCCTATCGTTTCCGGAACCAGCCAGGGCCCATCGACCGGGACACGGTCTTCACGCTGTACCGGCACAGTTGGGCGGGCACCTTCTGATTTTGTCGGCCTTCAATTACACCGCCTGAAAATCAGATCGCCCGGTCGTACTCCCGCGTGACGGGCCACCACGTCGCACTTGGCCTTGAGCATCACGAAAACCGCCGAGGGGCCCTGGTAGACGTCCAGGGTTTCATAGTGCCCCTGGCCCTTGGCCAGTACGAGTCCCGCGCGATCCAGTCGTGCCCGGAAAGAAGTGGAAACCAGGTCGAGCGGACAACCCACGAACGCCCCCCCGCAATCGATCACCGGACATATCCGGTCCAGGCCGACCATTCTGGCATCTTCCATGCACGCGTCATTGATGATCGGGCCCGCCTTCACGACGGCCGTAACAGGCCGCTCACGGGCCAGCAACTCGATCAGGATCTTGTCGAACACGATCTCCCCCGCGTTGTCCAGCAAATACAGCACCTCGCGCGCGTCCGCCAGGATGCGCCGGAAAGCCGGCGTGTCATCCACCGTAAATCCTCCGGCCAAGGCCCGGTCAACGGCATCCCTGATATCGATGTGCTCCGCGCGCAGCACGCCGAGATCGATCACGTTGCCCGCGGCTGCCAGGCGCAGGGCCATGTCCAGGGGATCCGGCGCCTCACTTACCATGGCGCGTAAGTCCGCCTCTATCGCGAGGGCCGCTTCGTTCTGGGCATACTTGGCCTCCGCGTAGGGATCCTCCACGCCCGAGATCCGCCGGACCGTTTCATACAGGACCAGCGACAGAACCGCCGGCGATTTTCCCGGATCCATGCCCGGAAATAATCCGCCCACTTCCCGCAGACATTGCCAGTGCGCCACCGGATTTTCCGTCGACATGCGGGCCACGCGCAACGTCTGCCGCATCATGCACACCAGGCATTCCGGTTCAACACGCATAAATACTCCTTCCAGGATTAGTCCCCTCCCCCATTCGAACGACAGGCTTCACCACGAACGCGTTTCAGTTTGCCGCGGCGACGGCTTCCAGGCCGGGCATGGCGGTCACCATGAGACGGTACCCCTCCGGCACGCTCGCGCGGTAGGTGATCGTTCGCCCCGAACGATGCCATGACAGGGTCACCATGCCATTTCCAACGGGGACCTCGCCTTCACACGATTCCAGGGGGGCATCGGGCAGCACGATCCGGACCACCCGGGCCCGGGGATCAATCATCCGCACGCCCAGGATATCCCGCAACAGGGTTACCGCCGTATGGGACGCGAACCCGTGGTTGAGACTTGCCGCGTCCTGCATATTTTCCCACAGGGTACCGGTCCTTCGCGCCATGGAAAGCAGATAGTCCACGCTCTCCTGAAGGATCTGGCCCGACCTGCCGTCACGGGACAGTAATTCCATGCGCAGCATGTTCCCGATGAACATGTTGGCGGGATATACCTCCGGCCACAGGCCCCGCTCCTGCCGTTTGGGACCAAAGTCTTCCACCAGGATGCGCCACAATTCGGGATCCCGTTCCTTGTCCGCCACGCCAAAAAAGAACGCGAAATACTGGCACACCTCCGTGTGATTCCGGGTCACTTCCAGCGTACCATCTTCCTTTCTCAGCGCGTTGTCCGCGAAGAATCGGTCCCGCAGCGATTGGCCCCGCACCGTTTCCCGGACCCGGGCTGCCTTTTCGCTCCACTCCGGCCGGTTATACAGGCGGGCGGCGGCATCCAGCACGCCGGCATACAGCATGTTCGAAGGATAGTTGACGTCCTGGGTGAAATCATTGGCCTTAGACCACTCCACAAACACCCAGCTGGGCAGTTTCTCGAGCAGCCCGTCGGCGTTCTCGTAATGTTCGAGCCATTGCAGCAGGGCTTCGACACGCGGCTTCAACCGGTCCACAAGGACCTGGTCATCCGAGCGACGAGCATATTCGTCCAGTTGTACCACGAACCACATTGCCCAGTTCGGAATGAACACACCGTCGTAATGATCGGACGGATAACACATCGGCAACATGCCTTCGGGCAGGTGGGCGAAGGATTCGGGCAGGGCGAAATTCTCCAGGAAGTTCCGCTCGACCGCCGCGTTCCCGCACAGGTAGAACGCGGTCCGGGCCGTGAAAAAGGAATCACACAGCCACCCGGCCCGTTCTCGGTGGGGGCAGTCCATGAAGATGTCCACGGCGTTCTGCGCGAAGGTGGCCTCTGCCGCCTGGAACAACTCGTTCAACCGGGGATCCGAAGCCTCGAATCGGGCGCGTCCCAGGCCACCGTTTTCATACCGCCGCAGAAACACCTCCGACACCCCGCACGATCCACCCGTGGCCAGCAGTTTCACGTAACGCATACCGTTGGGTTCCATGGACTCCAGGAAGTACGATCCGGGTTCAAGATCCCAGACGACCAGGTTATTGCAGCCCAGCCGCGTCCAGTTGACATCTCCATTGAACATGTCTTCGTCAAAAAACGCGTACAACCTGACAGGATTCGCGCAGGTCACCTTCAGTCCCAGAAAACCGGTCAGGTTGCGGCCAAAATCCAGGATCACGTACCCATTCTCTTCCAGGGAAATCTCTTCCGTCGGGACGTATGAACGCGCGGTATCCGGGGTGGCGGTGTACCGGTACCGCTGGGCGGTCAGGCTGTATGTCTCCGCCATGTCCGCCTCCGCATAGCCTTTCCACTGCTCGCTCACGCCCCGGGCCAGGTTGTGATCTTTCCAGTAATGCTCCGGTTCGAAGGCTTCCGCGCGGCCCATCACGACCACCCGCGTGGCACTGGCTTTTTCCATGGCGGGCAGGGGAATGCCCCGGGGCAGCAGGTTCCGGGGGGATACCTCGCGCAGGGATACGGTCGGTTCCATGGGAGCGTCGGCCGAAACTCGCCACTGATCCGCGCCGGGTTTCATCCGATAGGCTTCCATGAATCCCCGCTGAAAACTGTACCGCTGAACCCGCTGGACCCGCTCGATCACCTGCCTCGCGGCAAAGTTTGGCTGTTGATCCCCCGTGGCCAGCACGACTTTTCCGCCACAAGAAACCTCAGCCTGCAGAAAACCAGGCTGATCCATCACGCCGAAACCATTGACCGCCGGAGAATTCACCTCTATGGCCACCACGTTCTGGCCCGGACGCAACATTCCGGATATGTCCCACGCATCCACGCGAAACCAGCCGTGCCCAGCCCGGGCCGGTCCATGCCCCACGAAGTTCCCGTTTACCCACGCCCGGTAATACATCGAACAAGCGACCTTTAAGGTCCCGTCGACTCCATCATCTGTCTTTTCAAACGTCCCGCGAAACCCGAGCACGAGGTTCATTTCCGTGTCCCGGTCCACGGCCCATACGGGCCTTGCTTTGTCGAACAATGCCCCCGCGTTTTCCTGGGCATATCCAGCCGTTACGCCAAACGCCAGAAACCCACACGCGATCAACAATCCCACGAACCGTTTCATTACCGGCCTCCTACCTGAAGCATGTGACCAAGAATGTTTTTCGCTGATATGTCTTACTTTATACTCTTTATGATCCCTGAAACCATAACCTGAACCTCGGAGCAACGATCATGCTGGCCATAATATCCCTCATGTTGAGCGTCGCGGCTTCTCCCGCAGTCGCGCTGCCTCCCGCAAACTGGGCCTACGCCCGGGAATTTCCCGAACCGGGTATTACCGTGCTCCAAGCGGGTGAATATGCCCTCTGGATCTGGGGTACAGCGGAAAGCAATGTCACCCTGACTGTCTCCGGCCAGGCCCTGACGGTAACGATCCCTCCCGTCGACCCAAAAGAAGAGGAGACAAAAGGAAAGGCCAACTGGCAGCGGGCCGGCGTATTTCCCTTTAAAACGGGCAGGGCGGAGATCAGTCCCGGACCCGGGGTATACGCGGTTGCCCTGACGCCCCCGGACGCCGATTCACCCGCCGCGTTCATCCGGGCCTGCCGGGTATCGGCCGCGCCCGAACCTGTCATGGACAGCCGCCTGACCCAGCGGCGTCACACCGACACGGTATACACCATGCCCCATTACAACCTGGAAACATGGCAATCCGCCGCCGAAACGATCCGTCGCCGGATGCTGGTAGGTTGCGGGCTAGTGGACGGCTGGCAGGAGTCTTCTTCCCCCGTCGTGGTCCGAGATCGGGTAGCGGCCCACGATGATTACATCGTGGAAAAAATCCGGTTTGAAGTCTTTCCTGGCTTCTGGGGTACTGGGAACCTGTACCTTCCGGCACAAGGCAAGGGCCCCTGGCCGGCGATCCTGAATCCCCACGGTCACTGGGCCCACGGGAGACTGGAACACAGCGATTCCTGCTCCGTTCCCGCCCGGTGTATCACCTTCGCCCGGATGGGTGCCATAGCCCTGTCCATCGACATGGTCGGCTACAACGACAGTTGCCAGTTCAATACCCACCGATGGGCCAACGAAACGGAAAAACTGTGGGGAATCCACCCGTTCGCCCTGCAGCTGATGACGTCCCTCAGGGCCATCGACGCGCTCAGGCACCTGCCCGAGGTCGATCCAGAACGTATAGGATGCACGGGCGCGTCAGGTGGAGGTACCCAGACGTTCGCGCTGTACACGGTGGATGACCGCGTACGGGTGGCCGCGCCCGTCAACATGATTTCCTCCACGATGCAGGGCGGTTGCGTGTGTGAAAACGCCCCGCTGATCCGCCTGGATCACAGTAACATGGAAATTGGCGCGATGATGGCTCCACGCCCCCTGCTCATGGTGGCGGCCACCGGTGACTGGACCCGGGAAACCCCGAGGGTGGAATTCCCCGCCATCCGGTCCATCTACGACCTCTTCAATGCCCGGGACAATGTGGAGTCCGTCCAGTTCAACTATGGCCATAATTACAACCTGGACAGCCGGAACGCGGTCTACCGATTTTTCGGTAAACACCTTATAGATCCGGGTAAAGACTGGTCGAATTTCCAGGAATCCCCCTGCCAGCCGGAACCTGAAAACGCCCTGCGCCTGTTCCCCGACGGCAAGCCGCCCAAGGACTGGGCCGACGGTAGAACCCTCATCGAGCGCATGATCGAACTCCGCGCGAAAAGCGTCGAGACACGGCTGGCCGGCAATCCCGCGGACCTTTCCGCGAGGTGGCGTGAACCATTGCGCGACACCTTCGCCGGGGCCCGCGCCCCAGAAGTGAATGAGGTACGCGGGGATCGCCTGGATCGCGCGGTTTCGACGTCATGGACCGTGGAACGCTGGATGATCGGACGCGTGGGCGTGGGGGATCGCGTGCCCGTTCTCCTCTACTACACGGACCCACCGGATCCCCGGGATACCGTCATCCTGGTAGACGGTCGGGACAAGAAATCCTTTCTGGATTCGGCGGGACAGCCCGGACCACTGGTCACCGCCTTGCTCGAAGCGGGCAGAGCGGTCATGCTGGTGGATCCTTTCCTGACCGGCGAATATCACGCCCCGAACGCGCCGACCCGTCGACAGCTAGTCGGCGCGTTCCTCGATACGTTTGAACCTACCGATACCGCCTGCCGCGTTCAGGATATCCTCACGGCGGCGGCGTTTGCCCGAAGTAGACGGGATCTGACCGGGCGCGTCAGCCTCGCGGGATGGGGCACAGCTGGACTCTGGGTCCTGTTTGCCGCGGCCCTGGACGAGCAGATTACCGCGGTGGCCGTCGACCTGCAAGGTTTCCCCCTCGATGATGACCACGCGTGGGCCAGAGACTGCTACGCTCCATCGTTACGCTGCCTGGGCGACACGCGACTTGCCGTCGCGCTCTGTGCCGGCCGAATTTCCCTGCTGGCCGGATGGAACGGCGACGCGACGGTCGCGCGGCGTTTCATGAAAAATCTTCGGCAAAAATCCGCGGATCCCCTAGAAGTCGTCAAATCCATCCTCGAAACAGTGCCGACGTTATGAATGTCCGCGCGCCGGATTTCACGCGTGCCATCCTGTGCGCCTCCGACTTCCACTTCGGGTGCGGGGTGTGGAATCCTTTTCGCCTGTTCGGCAAACGCCTGATCGGACAACTCAACTATCACTTTCGCCGCAAAAAGCGACTGGACTACACCGGCCAGACTGCCTTGTGGCAACTGGTCGCATACCACAGGCCGACCGCCGTGGTCCTGCCGGGGGATTTTTCCAACCTCTCCCTGCCCGAAGAATTCCACGCCGCCCGGACCTTTCTGGATCGACTGGCCACCCCGCGCGTGCCGCTGTACGTAATTCCCGGCAACCACGACGTGTACACCCATGACGCCGTCCGTAGACGGGAAGCGGAACGCTGGCTAGGCCCCTATCTACCGCCGGAGGGCGTTCCTTCCCTCGTGCGTGTCCCGGGGGCAGTTACCTTGTGCTTTCTGCCGACCGTTCGCCCGAACCTCTTTTCATCCCAGGGAGAGATTCCCAGGGAAGGATGGTCCTTTCTGAGAGAACTGCCCCAGTCACCCGATGTAGCCCCCCTGGTCGTCGTGAGTCACTACCCGCTGCTCAATCGTACGAAGTCTTATCGTCAGAACTGGTCGCATCGATTACGCCAGGCAGACCAGGTACTGGATTTTTTGCGTAGCCATCCCGCTCCCATGGTGTTCCTGGCGGGCCACGTGCACCGTTTCAGTGTTACCCGGGATCCCGTAAAAGACACACTGGTACACGTAACCCTTCCCGCGGCGTTCTACGCCGATGGCTCGAGCCGGGCATCGGTCGTCCTGCTCCAGCCGGACCAACAGGCGTTATTCCGAGTATTCCGGGGCTCGTGGAACGGACAAGACTGGCTCTGGACGTTCCACGAGCCGGACAACCTTACCTCCTGAAGACTTAAAAAAATCCGGCGCGTCCAGAGAATGGGCGCGCCGGTTACAGCCTTGTCAGGCGGTTCAGATCAGGCGATCTTTGGCACCACGAACGGCTCGCGGTATTTACGGGTCAGCAGGGCATTGGCTTCGCTGTCGTTCACGAAGGTCTCCGTCGCCGGATCAAAATCCAGGGACCGGCGCAGACGGGCCGAAATGAGCCCAAGGTGACACAGGGAGGACGAAAGGTGACCCTCGATAATCGGCGCGTTCACCCGGCTGGGATCCCCGGCCCGGACCGCGTCAATGAAGTTCCGGTAGTGATTGGCTTCCGATTTCCCTTCATCGATCTTGTTGTCATCCTTGTCATAGATGACGTAATGGGTATACGAGTCGATGATCATGTAACCCTTGGTGCCGTAGAACAGGTTGCCGATTTTCGCTCCCTTCTCGTCGTTGGTGATCCAGGGACGGACTTCGAACACCAGCATCTTGCCCTTTGTCCCCGCGTTCGGGAACCAGTATGAGGTGGTGATAACGTTGGGCACCTCCTTGTCATCATCGAAGATGAACATTTCACCCATCGCGCTGACACGGGTCGGCAACTCCACACCCAGTCCCCAGCGGGCCACGTCCATCTGGTGCACACCCTGGTTACCCAGGTCACCGTTTCCGTAATCCCACATGTAGTGCCAGTTGTAATGAAAACGGTTGGGGTTGAAGGGACGTTCCGGCGCGGGACCCAGCCAGATGTCGTAATGCACCCCCTCGGGCACCGGGCAATCCTGTTCCTTGCCGATGGTGTTGCGGGGCTTGTAACACAACCCGCGGGCCATATACACCTCGCCGATCACGCCGTCGTGCAGTTTCTGTATGGCTTCCCGGATCGACGGATTGCTGCGGATCTGGGTGCCATGCTGAACCACCCGGTTGTACTTTTTGGCAGCTTCGACCAGTTGCCGTCCTTCGAATACGTTGTGGGAACATGGCTTTTCCACGTACACGTGCTTGCCCGCCTGGCAGGCCCAGACACCCGCCAGGGAATGCCAGTGATTGGGCGTCGCGATGGTCACCGCGTCGATATCCTTGTCTTCCATCACGCGACGCAGATCGTATTCCGTCTTGGGCGCTTTCTTGTAACGTTTTTCGATGGGCTTGATAAAATCGGCGAACAGCCGCTCATCCACGTCGCATACCGTGGCGACTTCAACATCCTCCATCGGCAGCAGGTTCTGCAGGTGATCTTTTCCACGACCGTGGATGCCAATAATAGCCACCCGGACGCGGTCATTCGCGCCAGCCCAGGATGTCCTGGAAGTGCCCACCATGAATACGCCGGCCGCCGCGCCCATCGCGGCGTTACGCATGAAGTCCCTTCTGCTCTGTTCACTCATGGTCATCTCTCCTTGTTTTCAGACCTTGAAAACATCTTTTAGACAACTGCATACAGGCTGGGGTTTCAGGTCGGCTCGGCTTCTCACTCCGGCCCACCCCTGACCCCATTACTATATACCTTTTCCAGTGCGGGCGTATAGTCTTTTTTCAGCGGTTCGTTTCGACCTCCATGAGCGGCGGAACGGCATAGGTCATCTCGAACACCCACGTGCCACTGCCCACTTCGGTTTCCAGGCCAGACAGGGCGGTTCCGTCCATGGTGGCATTCCTGGCGCCGGGGGGCAGAGACACCACCGCCCGGGTGTTCGGCGGAACCTGTACCGTCAGCCGCAACCGGTTTCCTTCAAGGCTTTCCCATTTCGACGCGATTTCACCGCGGATACTCCGGTACCGCAACGACGCGTGTTTCAAACCGCCCCCGGGACGCGGAGCCACCATGAACCGGCCAAATCCCGGTTCAAGCGGATGCACACCTGCCACGTATTCATACATGAACTGACCCACCGAGCCAAACGCGTAATGATTGAACGAGTTCATTCCCGGGTCGGCAAAACCCTGCTCGGGTGTCCAGCCGTTCCACCGTTCCCACATGGTCGTCGCGCCCAGCTTTACCTGGTACAACCAGGAGGGAAAGTCTTCGTTGAGAAGCAGGCGATAGGCCACGTCTTCCCGGCCGGCCAGGGCCAGCGCGGGCAGTAACCGGGGCGTACCGATAAATCCCGTGGCCAGGTGCCACTTGAACTTCGCGATTTCATCCACGAAACGATCCGCGGCCGTCGCTCGAAGGGACTCCGGAATCAGATCGATCGTGAACGCGAGGGCGTAACCGGTCTGGCTGCTGTCCAGGATACGGCCGTCGGGGCCGACAAAGGCCCGGATAAACGCGTCGCGGATATGTTCCCGAAGTTCACCGTACCGGGCGGCATCCTCGGACTTCCCGATAACCGCCGCGATCTCGGACATGAGGCCAGCCAGGTACGCGAAGTAGGCCGTGCAGATGACTTCATCCTTCGCACCGCCCCCGAGATTCACCCAGTCACCAAAGCCAAGGTCCTTGCGGATGTAGTCCCTGCTGGTATCCACCATCCATTGCATGCTGCGGGCCATGTTGTCGTAATGCGCTTCGAGCACCCGCTTGTCACCGTAGAATCGATACATGAGATAGGGACAGATGATGGCGGCATCCCCCCAGGCCACCGCGCCGCCGTCCTTAACCACGTTAGGAGCCACGTGTCCAAAACTACCGTTCGGCAACTGGGAGTCCTGAACGAGGTCCACGAGCCATTTCGTGTGAAACGCACCGATATCCGCCGTGTACAGGGCGGTGGGCATAAAGAATTGCGCGTCTCCGGTCCAGCCCAGTCGTTCGTCACGCTGCGGACAGTCCGTCGGAACCTCCAGGTAATTCCCTTTCTGACCCCACACGATATTTTCGTGTAACCGGTTCAGCAACGGGTGATCCGTCTCGAACCATGCCGTCCGGGGAATCTCCGAGTGAACCACCACACCTACCACGTCCTCAAGAGCGGGCGGCGTCTCCACGCCCGTTACCTCAACATACTGGAAACCGTGGAACGTAAAACGGGGCTCCACCGTCATCTTGCCGTCTTCGGCTGGAATATACGTGTCCGTCGCCTTGGCCTTGCGCAGGGACTCCGTGTAAATCATTCCGTCTTCGGGCTGCAGCCGTTCCGCGTGACGCACCACCACGGCCTGGTCTTTCTTCCCCTGGAATGTCAGTCGGACCCATCCCACCATGTTCTGTCCCATGTTGTAGACATACACGCCGGGTTTCGGTTCCGTCACTTCCTTCGCCGTGAGGGTCTGCTGAATCCGGACAGGAACACCTAGATGGGGCTGAATCACGGCCTTTACCTTGCCGTCGGGTTCCACCACCACGGGCTTCCAGTCCCGGTCGTCGTAGCCCGCCAGTTCCCATCCGGGACAGGCCATCCGGTAGTCGTGGGTTTCGCCCATGAGCAGGTCAGCGGCCCGCACGTGGCCATAACCCGCTTTCCATGAGTCATCGGTCACTACCACATCCCGAGAACCATCCGCGTATTCCACCTCGAGTTGCGCCAGGTAACGAGGATGCTTACCGTAGTGGTCACGGCCCACCAGTCCAATGTTACCGCAGTACCATCCCTCGGCAAGCGTGACCGCGATCGCGTTTTCACCTTCGTGAACCAGAGACGTCACGTCGAAGGTGTTGTGGTAAACCCGCTTGTTGTAATCCGTCCACCCCGGAGGAAACACAACGTCTCCAACCCGCTGACCGTTCATCAATGTGTCGTGTATACCCAGCGCGGAAGCGTAAAGTACCGCGCGCTTGACTGGCTTACCGGCGGCGAACACCTTGCGCAGGAGAACTGCCGGCGGCGTGTAGACACCCGATTCCATGGGCCTGCTCCAGGGGGGCTCGCCGTAAGCAACCACTTCCCTCGCCGTGGTCCAGGGACCTTTCCCAGGTCCTTCCTGTGACGTTTCCCAGGTACCGTCACTGACTATCCGTACCTTGGATCCGTCGCCATAGTGGACTTCGATCACGGCGATCAGGGCCGCCGCCCCGTGGGTATTGGCCGCTTCCACCACGATCTGGTTCTGCCCTTTCCGGACCGCGTCCTTCACCGGGTACCGGTATAGCCGGCCCCAGTTGTTCGCGGCCTCGTGCCCTTCACAGACATTTATGCCGTTCACCCACGCCTTCGCCTTGTTGTCCGCCGTCATGAACAGGGTGCCGTCCGTGATTTCACCATCGGGGAGCGTGAAGGTTTTGCGGAACCATCGCTTGCCCGCGGGCACTTCATGGGCCGGATCACCCTCGGGATACCAGATCCACGTGCTTCCCGTCAGGGGCTCTTCCGGACGTTTAGGCGAAGCATCATCCGGCTGGTCATATCCAATCCAGCGGGCCTGCCAGTCTTCCGGACGCAACAGGCCAACCGAGAAATACCCGGGCTCGCTCCATGGCCCCACTTTTCCATCCTGGTCCCACGCCCGAACCTTCCACCAGCAGCGTGCCCGGGATTTCAGTTCCTGCCCACCGTAAGGAATCAGGATGGTGTCTCCGCCACTGACTCGACCCGAATCCCACAGGTTACCCGTGTCCTTTGCCAGCGCGTCCGGCGAGTCCGCCACCAGGATCTGCCACGCTGACTGGGCCAGGTTCCTCCCTTCTCCCTGTAAAATCCACGTGAAGCGAGGCACCGGCGTAGCAATGCCTTCCGGATTGGTCCGGTATTCCACCTTGAGTTCCACCGGCGTCAGCACCGCGAATGCCTGTCCCGCGGTCATGGCGCACACCAGCGCGCCTGCCATCCACCATCCCACGCGATTGGCGACCATCTGTAACCTCCCTTGTTGATGCGACAACGAACTTTACGCCTTGAAACCATTTCTCCCGTATCGGAAAATCACTTTCCCATCAGCACCTGGGCCACCTGGAACGCGCTTCCGGCGACCAGGCTGGCCATGCCCGCGAAAACCGTCAACCCGTACAGCGCCACAAGGGCAAGGGTAAACCGCCGCATGCTGGCCGACCACCCATCTGATACCGGCATGGCCCCTAGAACGGCTAAAGGCAACGTGTAAGCCAGCGTAACCAGTAAAAAGGTAACTTGCCAGGGCCCCAGCCAGTTCCACGACCCGAGACGATCCAGCATCGGGTGTCCCAGAAACCGGGACGCGGCCCAGTCTACACCATACAACGCCCACCATCCCGTGGCATAAAGCAGGCCGCAAAGAACCGCCACTACCATCGGATCCACAACAAGACGCACCAGCCTGATCCGCCCACCGGGCACGTTTTCACCCGACAGGCGCAACCCCCAGTAACCCGCCACGTACAGCGGAAGCGCCACCGGCCAGCCCGCCAAGCCAATCAGTACCAGCAGGGGACGTGTCACCCAGACGGGAACCCTCTTCTCGTTGTCCAGCCACGCGCATATCCCCAGCCACATGGGTGCCCGCGTGCCACGACGCGGCATCTCCCGCCCCTGGTCGGATTCACTGGCCGCCGCGATAGCCTGTTTTTCCGATCCGGCTTCCCGGGGCAGTGGGGCAACGGACCTTTCTGGTCCCGTATCCCCGGGCGACACTCCTGGCATGCCATCCGGGGACCGCGTGGGAGGAGCATACGGGGCAACTGAACGATCCTGAATCACGGCGGGTAACTCGGGCGGTTGCGGTCCCATTTCCTCGGATCCCCACGTGCGTGCCAGTCGCACGCCCAGCCGGATCGGATCCCCCAACCGCTCAAGCACGACCCGGGCCGCGTCTTCACGCGCGGCGTAGCCGTTGGAAAGGGCGGCGTAAATCCGCTCGCGGAGTTTGTTGATGGTAAGGCTTGTCTTCTCCGGGCTCGTCAGCGCCTGCAACACCCGCGTGACTTCCGCCAGGTATCCTTCGATTTCCCGATGCTGTTCCGCCGACAGCCCCATGATCTGCCGTTACCCCTGTCGCGTTATAGTACCCCTGTTTATATCACAATAACCGTTCATCCTGGTACTTCACGCGGTCATCCAGTGGCCTTGCTCGACACCTCGGGGTGAAGCCGCAACACTACCGCCTCCGGAGGACACCAGAATCGTTGGGGAAGGTCCGTAAATCCCAGCCCGGTCGTGGTGTATCCCGTCATGGCGTCCAGGCGCCATAATCCTTTCAGCAGGGCCCGGGGACACCGGGCATTTTTCATGATCGGCACGGAACCAGGCAGACAGATCTGGCCCCCATGGGTGTGACCACAAAGATACAAGTGAACCCCCAGGCAGGCCGACGCATGGGCCGCTTCCGGGGAGTGGGCCAGCATGATCCGGACGGCGTCCGCCGGGGCATCCCGCATGGCTCGCGCCGGATCGTCCAGGCGAAACCAGTGGGGATCATCGACGCCCGCTATCCAGAGGCGCACCCCCGTCCCCGTGGTTACCAGCGCGCCCTCGTTGTAGAGGATCCGGATGCCCGTCTCTGTCTCCAGCCGATCTCCCAGCGACAGTGTGTCGTGATTGCCCAACACACCCCAGCACCCATGGCGTACGCGCGCGCGGTCCAGTAATTCCCGGACCAGAATCGGAACGTGGTCGTCCGGCCCATAATGACCATGCCGGAAATCCCCCGTGATCACGCACAGGTCCGCTGAAACACCCTCCAGCAGACGGATCGTCGCCCGGGCGTGCTCGGGATAGGTTCGACCGAAGTGCGGGTCCGAGAGGTGAAGGATCGTGAATCCGTCCAGCGCGGGGGGCAGCCCGTGAACTGGAACCGTTATTTCCCGCAATACGGGACAATGGGCCGCGCGCCAGCCCCGGCCCCAGCATCCGGCGGCAAGCAGCACGATCCGGTAAGCCGTAACTTGCGCTGCCCGCCAGAGAGACAGGGCCTGGCGCTCATGACGTCCGCCAATCCGCCAGACCTTCGCTTCCAGCCGCTCACGCCGTGCCCCTGTTTCTCCCGCCCTCCGGCGCAAGGAGAGCGGCGCTGCCTCAGCAATCTGAATTCCCGATGAAGACACGCGGCAGGATCTCCGGGCTGCCCTGAAAACCGGGCCACAGCATACCGGAATCCCGGTCGCCAGCCCAATCCCCGGCGCGTATAAGCGAACGGATCAATGGAACCCTGTCCGCCGCCGGGTCGCGCGCAGGCCGATCCACGCCAGAGCGGCCATCACCGCGGCCATGCCTGCAAGGCCTGATACCGGCAACCCGGAATCCACGGTCAGGGTAAACTCCGGAGAGGTCACCGTGGTCACCAGGTCGCTGACCACGCAACGGTATACCCCGGCATCCTCATATTGGAGATCGCTCAATATCAGGTCTGGCTGCACTTCTCCGGGAATCACTTCCCACGCCTTGGTGGACTGGAACCGTTCCCACTGGTAGGCCGGATCACCAACCGCGCCGGTAACCGCCACGGAGAAGGTAACGGTCCCGCCCGGCGGTGCCGTCAGCGCGGTTTCTCCGAGCGCCGACACGGCCAGGGAACAGTTTTCCTGCACCATAACCGTCCGTTGCGCGGTCACCGTGTTGCCGGCAAAATCCGTCACGGCATAGGTGACCGTCCACGATCCCGGCCCCAGGGGACCCGCCGGTGGAGCGCCGCTCACCGACACGGAAGCCGTCAGATCGCCGTCCTCCTCATCCACGGCGTTCCATCCCGGTTCAGCGTAACCGTTGCCGCAATCCAGCATGACGGTTTCAGCCCCATTCAACGTGAGATCGGGCGGCAGATCCGCGACCACGCGCACCGTCAGGAAGAACTGGCCCATGTTTGCGGCCCCGTCCACCGATTCGTAGGTCAGGTAATAGTCCCCTACCACGTTGGCGTCCACGCTACCCTGAATCACCACGGGCAACACGCCTTCGCACTGGTCCACCGCCGTGGCCGCTGGCGGCGCGAACGGACGCAATACCTTGTGATGCAGGGGATCAGGCCCGGAAACCACTACCTGCGGAGGCAGGGTGTCCGCCACCGTAACCTGCCGGGATGCCGACGCGGTGTTACCCGCCGCGTCTGACACGTGGTAAGTTACCAGATACTCGCCGGGCACGGCACTGTTGACGGGATCCGTCACCAGGACCTGGGCGGTCAGATCCCCGTCTATATTGTCGGAAGCGCTCCACCCCGGATCCATCCAGGTCTCCCCGCACTCTACCTCCGCTTGCGCCGGTCCGTTCAGCGTAATCACGGGCGGAAGAATATCCACGAACCGCGCGGTAAGCGACCGATCCGACGTCAGCATGAACGCGTAACTCGTGTCTCCCGACACCTGCGTGTTGCCCTCGTACCAGCCGGCAAACCCGTAATCCGGATCGCTGGCCACGGCCGTAACAGTCACCGTCGTGCCCTCGTCATAGATGCCACCGCCCAGCACGGTGCCCCCGGCCAGCGGATCTGCCGTCACGTTCAGGGTATACTGGCGCACAAACACGGCCACCAGGTTCCGGTCCGCCGCAGCCGTGAACCCGTAACTGGGGTTTGTGGACACGGTAGAACTGTTTTCTTCCCAGTGATCGAACCGGTAACCCGTCGATGGAACGGCGTTCACGGTCACACCCGCGCCGCTATCGTAGATACCTCCCCCACTCACCGTGCCACCCGAGACCGGCGAGGCCGAAACGCTGATGTTCCACGTTTTGATGAAATGGGCCGTCACGGACCGGTTATCCGCGTTCATGCTGATGGTGGTCGTTGGGCTGTTCGCGTCGGCTACGGGGTCCCCAGACCAGTGACTGAACCGGTACCCCGAAGCGGGGGCAGCCATGATGGTCACCGCGGCGTTGTAATCGTAATTTCCGGTGGCTCCACCGCCCTGAATCTGGGCCGTGCCCCCCGTCGTGGCCGCCACGAGCAACCGGTAACGGGACTTGTAGGCAGCGGCGGCGTGTACCCACGAGTCCGAGTTTCCGTTGATCAACTGGTACTGTAAATTGATGTTTCCACCGCTCTGGCCCCAGTACAGGTACCCCGCGGCCACGGTGCGGTTCTGGTTCTGGCGGGTAGTGGTCAGGCTGGTCTGTCCCGACCACGCGATCAACTGGGTCCCCGAGGCATACCAGCCGTGCAGGGCTGAATCGACCAGCATGTAGTCCATGGGGATATCGCTGACGGTACCGCTGGTGGTTGAGTATCCTTCTCCGTCATTACTACTACCCTTGGGAGAACCCCCGCGTGGGGCATTCTGGTCAATATTCCCCAGGGTAAACAGGTCGTAGGTTTTCTCTTCGGATGGCGTATTCTGCCAACTGACGGAAATGGTCACGCTCTGGGAAGACCCGGAATTACCCATCGGGTAGAAAAATTGAAACGTTCCGAACCGGTTACCGGCGAGAACAATGCCCGTGGTCCGTACCCGGCGGGCCGCTTCCGTCATGGGCTGGCTGTTCAGGGTAATTCCCGTGATGTTACAGTAATCCTCATCAAAAAGGGGACGTCCTACCCTTACCCCCACGCACACAACCACCAGTCGGTTGGTTCCCGCTGGAACGGTATAGTTGAAACTGTTACTGGTGGTATTCATCTGGGTGTGATCCAGTACAACCGGGGCGGCCACAGCCCCCAGGCAAGCCAGCCCGATGATCCATCCTGCTATTGCCGCGCGATATCTTGTCATGGCATTCTCTTCTCTTTTCGGGTAAAAAATTACCTTCCGCCTCTCCTTTAGTATAACACAACTTCGAGCGAGGATCTTCAAATAGCAGCCTCTCCTATTGTTAATTTTTGGTCAGTGTCCGAAAAATAATTTATTGACTTCGAAGAATGACCCCTATATAATGTAGTCGTATCAGCGGAAAAGGGTACCGTTGATTGAGCATAAAGGGTCAAAAGACGCTTCACCGTCCGGCTGACAGGCGTCAGGCGGGCGGATGTTTTGCGGTACACGGGTTCGGAAAGATCCTGGATGGCGGCGGTTCGCCGACAACGCGGGAAAATGCCATCAAAGGGGTGTTGTGGCAACACCCTGCCCCGCGCGTAACCGGATCTCGCGCGTCTTTTGTCCCGGTTAACCTTATTTCCAATAGGAAGGAGACCGGGCATGTCTGTAACAATGCTTATGGCCATTTTGTGCGGGGCGGGGGGGCTTCTCGCGGGTAGCCTGCTCACCCTGCTGATCGCGCGAATCATGCGGGGAGGCCTGATCAGTCAGGCGCAAACCCAGGCGGCCCAGATCATCACCGAAGCGGAACGCCAGGCGGCTATTATCATCCGGGATGGTAAGAGTTCCGCCAAAGAAATGGAAGCGGCGGCCAGGGAACGGCTGGACAAGGAAAAACAGGATTTTCGCCGCGAAATAAACGAAATCGAACGACGGCTGGCCGCCAAGGAACAAAGTCTGGATAACCGGGCTTCCGCCCTGGACAAGGCCTCCACGGAACTGGCCACGCAGGAACGGGCACTCGCCAACCGGGAAAAAGAACTGGAAAAAGAACACGCGCGGCTGGCCCAGTTAATCACCGAAGAGACCCGCCGCCTGGAAAAAATTTCCGGGTTGACCATTGAACAGGCTAAAAAGGAACTGTTCGTCCGGCTGGAAAACGAAGTGCGCCGCGAATGCTCCCTGGAATTAAAGCGCATCGAAGATGAATTGCGGGAAAACGCCGAAAAACGCGCCCAGTGGATCATCGGCGAAGCCATCCAGCGTTGCGCGACGGAACACACCGCCGAAAGCACGGTTTCCGTGGTAGCGTTGCCTAACGATGAAATGAAAGGCCGGATTATCGGGCGGGAAGGCCGGAATATCCGTACCCTTGAGAACATCACCGGCGTGAATGTCATCATCGACGACACGCCGGAAGCGGTGGTTATCAGCGGTTTTGATCCGGTACGGCGTGAAATCGCCCGGGTTACGCTGGAGCGACTGGTCCAGGACGGCCGGATCCACCCCTCCCGTATCGAGGAGATGGTGGAAAAAGTCACGGAGGAAATGAACCGGACTATCAAGGAACGAGGTGAACAGGCCTGCCTGGAATCCGGGGTACACGGCCTGCACCCGGAGTTGATTAAACTGCTGGGACGGCTCAGTTTCCGCACTTCCTACGGCCAGAACGTGTTGCGACACTCCTTGGAAGTCTGCCATCTGGCTGGCATCATGGCCGCGGAAATGGGCCTGAATATCCAGGAAGCCAAGCGCGCGGGGCTGATTCACGATATCGGTAAGGCATTGACCCACGAGGTGGAAGGTTCCCACGCTATTCTGGGGCATGATCTCTGCCGCCGGTACGGTGAATCCGAAATCGTGGCCAACGCGGTGGGTGCCCACCACGGGGAAATGCCCATGGAATCGGTGATCGCGGTGCTGGTGCAGACGGCTGACGCCATGTCGGCGGCCCGCCCAGGGGCCCGCAGCGAAATGCTGCAGCATTACATCAAGCGACTGGAACAACTCGAACAGATTGCCAGTCAATTTGACGGCGTGGACAAGGCCTATGCCATCCAGGCCGGACGCGAGGTCCGCATCGTGGTGCATCCAGACCGGGTCAGCGACGCCGAGGCCCAGCAGATTTCCCGGGAAATCGCCCGGAAAATCGAGTCCGAAATGACCTACCCCGGCCAGATCCGGGTCACGGTCATCCGGGAAACCCGGGCCGTGGAAATTGCCCGCTGATTACCATTGTTTACCATTTCAATACGTAAGCACTCCGTGTTCCGCCAGCCTGCAAAAGAAATCAGGTACAATTAGCGCGGATTGACTGATGGAGAGTCATCTGGTCGTGTGGACATATCAGGAAATTAACAGGCCCTTACCAAACCATGAATCCCTCGCCCGGGACGTGGCCCTGGGCTATTCCGCGGTGTTTGGCGGCGAAGCCTTCAAAACCATGCTCCAGGCGGTTACCACCATCCTGCGGTCGGGTTCACGAAACGGATACCGCGTGTATGCCGCCGTCGACAGCCAGGGACGGGCAGGAGCCCTGGCGGTCGTCTCCGACACGGAGGATGCGCGTGAATTCTCCATCCTCCACGCGATCCCCGGAAGCGCCGGACTTCAGGCTGGTGAAACCCTCATCCACGGGTTAACCAGTGAAACCCGAAGCGGTACCCCGTTGCGGCCGATCGTGGCCGATACCCTGCTGACCGGAGATGTTCCGTGGGATAACATTCTGACCCGCGCGGGGTTTACCATGACCCGGCGATTGCGCATGCGCGCTCCTCTGAGCACCATCCCCAACTTGCCTTCCGACATGGATATCCACACCCCCTCGGCCGCGGATGACCTGAAGCCGGTGGCAAAGTGCATGGTAGAATCCTACGCGGACAGCCCGGACCGCGTGCTGCATCCTGAAATGAGGGATGTGGACGTAGCCGAGCGCTATCTCAGGCGGCTGCTCCTGAACGGTGCCACCCTGATCACGCTCCACGACGCAAAGGCGGATCCTGTCAGTGGTGGCCTGATCGAGATGACCTTTCCGGGCAATGCCTTTCTCCTGTATCTTTTCACCCGGCCCGGTCAGCGGCGTCAGGGTTTCGCGGACCGGGTATTGGTCCGCCTGAAGCGGGTAGCGGCCGTCCGCTACGTGGCCTCACGGATGTGGCTGTGCGTGTCTGCCGGGAATCCCGCGCTCGAGTTCTATCATCATTCCCTGTTCGAATTCGCGGGCGAACAACCGGCTTTTTACTGGACGCCCTGACAATCCGGGTTGACCATGAACACGTAAAAAAACCGGGCGGAAAAATTTCCGCCCGGTTTCTGCATGCCTGTAACGCTGATCAGGGGTTATTGGGGTCGGTGCTGGTAAACTGGGCCACGATAGAAGCAAACGCCCGGGTAACGGGGTGCGCGCTGGGATATCGCACGAATTCCACGTGACCGTCCATGTACAACACGTTGCAACCGCCAGGAATATGGTTGAAACCGCTGCCATTCGGGTCCGCGGAAATCTGGTCCCATACCACCGGAATCACGCTCTGTGCCAGGTTTGACGCCGCGGGATTGTTGATATCGGTTATAAAGAACCGTTCAATGCCTTCGCGGAGCCGGTAGATTGTCTTCTCAGCCATGTTGTCATACACGTCGTTGTACTTCAGGTCCTTGTGGTAGGCCTGGGGATCGGTTAAACGACCAAAGAGCGTCGTGATGAGAATGGTCTGGATGTTCTGGTTCGGCGTGAAGTTTGCCGCATTGGGATTGGTACCCGGAGCCACCACCAGGTCGCCGAGTATGGCCCAGCCGAAGTACATGTACGAGAGATCTACCACGGCGCAAGGATCGATCGGATTTTCTTCCTTGTTGTCGTAATGGTAATCGCCCGGCACGATCACGGCCGATGAGGGACACTCCAGAATATTGCATTCTGTCAGGTATTCCGGGTAGGTAGACTGAATATCAAAGATGAAATCAAGGTCATACACGCCATCCCCATCGGCGTCCGTGAGGGGGTAATTAGGCAGATCGCAGGTCTTCGCGGGATCGCCGATTACGTCGCCCGGTCGCCACGAGGAAAGGTTATTTTTCAGGGTAGGAAATGCCCCGCCGGCTTCGTTGGCGTACATCTTGAATATCAGGCCGATCTGCTTGAGATTGTTCTGGCAGGAAGCCCGGCGTGCCGCCTCGCGCGCGCGGGCCAGTGCCGGCAACAGAATGGCCGCCAGAATGCCGATAATCGCGATGACTACCAGCAATTCTATCAGGGTAAAGCCTTTCCTGGATGAAACTTTCATGATGCCTCGTCTCCGTTCGTTGATGCTGCTACCAAGTGTTCAGTCTCCATGACTAGTGTTCATAATAACATTTTTCAGAATTCAATACTTCATTTTGTGTCTTATTTTCTGCCATGGTTCACAGGGTCCGTAACTGCGGAAACAGGATAACATCCCGGATCGACGCGGAATCCGTGCACAGCATGGCCAGCCGGTCGATACCGATTCCCAGCCCGGCAGTGGGTGGCATGCCAATTTCCAGCGCGTACAGAAAGTCTTCGTCGAGGTACTGGGCTTCGTCATCCCCCGCCGCGCGCAGGGCCGCCTGGGCTTCAAACCGGGCGCGCTGATCCAGCGGATCGTTCAGCTCGGAGAAAGCGTTGCCGATTTCCAGGCAGGCAATAAACGGCTGAAAACGCTCGGTCAGGGCGGGATTGTCCGGTTTCCGCTTGGCCAGGGGCGACAGTTCTATCGGGTAATCATAGAGAAACGTGGGCTGCACCAGGTGGGGCTGCACCTTGTCGGACATCACGGCATCGACGATTTTTCCATACCCCATGGTGGGATCCACTTCCACGCCCACGCTTTCTGCCATCCTGGCCGCTTCATCCCGGTCCCGCGTGGCCTCAAGGTCAATACCCGCGTATTCCCGGATCGCGTCGTACAGGCGGATCCGTCGCCAGGGTCTCCGAACGGAAAGACTCATGCCCTGGTACACGAACTCTTCACTGCCCACCGTGGTGGAAATCACGTGATGGAGCATCTCCTCGGTCTCCTCCATCAGGCCGAGGTAATCCTGCCAGGCCTCGTACAGTTCCATCATGGTGAACTCAGGGTTGTGCCGGGTATCCACGCCCTCATTCCGGAAATTCCGGTTGATTTCGAAAACCTTTTCGAAACCGCCTACCACGAGTCGCTTCAGGTAAAGTTCCGGGGCGATACGCAGGTAAAAATCCCGGTCATAGGCGTTGTGATGGGTGATGAATGGCCTGGCGGTGGCTCCACCCGGTATGGGGTGCAGCATGGGGGTTTCTACCTCCAGAAAGCCACGCCGCAACAGCCAGTCCCGCAGGGTTTGAATCATGAAAATCCGTTTTCTGAAAATCTCTTTCACCTCGGGATTGGCCACGAGGTCCAGGTAGCGCCTGCGATAGCGGGTTTCAACGTCCGTCAAGCCATGCCATTTTTCCGCTGAAGGCCGCAGGGACTTGGTCAGGATGGTCCACGAGGAGGCAAACAGGGTGATTTCCCCCCGCCGGGTACGGTGAATCCGTCCAGCAACGCCGATGAAGTCGCCGATATCCAGGTCCTCCAGGCACGCGTACGCCTCCGGGCCCACCTGTTTCTCTCCCATGAACACCTGGATTTTGCCGGACTCGTCGCGCAGGTCCATGAAGGTGCTTTTCCCCTGCGCGCGTCTTGCGGTAATTCGTCCGGCCAGCGTGGCGTCAAGGACCGCGTCTTCCGGCGTGGGGGCACCTTGTTCCATCGTTTCAAAGGCGGCGCGGGCCGCGGCAATCGCGTGCGTGCGGTCGAATTTCCGTTTATAGGGTTCGTCCCCCCGGGCGCGAAACCGTTCCATCTTCCGGATCCGGTGGTGACGGAGTTCCTGTTCCGTGGACCCAGTTTCCACGTTCGCGTCGCGCGAGGACATATCATCCATACCGTGTGAACTATTCTGCTCGCTCATGGGCCATCCCCTTATCGTTATGCCTTGCCGGAGATTTCCTGCTGAACAAGTCGGCTCCGCCGTTCAAGGTGCCACTTGAGGTAGGCTTCCACGAACATGTCCAGGTCGCCGTCCAGCACCTTCGTGACGTTACCGGTCTCCACGCCCGTCCGATGGTCCTTGATCATCTGGTAGGGATGCAGCACGTAACTGCGGATCTGGCTGCCCCATGCCACGTCCTGCTGTCCCTCGCGCTGTGCGCTGATTTCGGCCTCTTTTTTCTTCATCTCGATATCGTAGAGTTTAGCGCGCAGCATGTCCATGGCCGTTGCCCGGTTGCGATGCTGGGACCGCTCGATCTGGCAGGAAACGACAATGCCGGTCGGCAGGTGGGTCAGTCTGACCGCGGAACTGGTCTTGTTCACCTTCTGTCCGCCCGCGCCGCTCGACCGGAAAACATCCATCTTGATGTCTTCTTCGCGGATATCCACCTGGATGTCCTTGTCCACCTCCGCCAGGACTTCGATGGCAGAGAAAGAGGTATGTCGCCGGGCGGAAGCGTCGAACGGCGAAATGCGCACCAGGCGATGCACGCCGTCTTCACTTTTCAGCATGCCGTACGCGTACGGCCCGGAAACCCGCAGGGCGGCACTTTTCAGTCCCGCTTCCTCGCCGGGCTGGTAATCCAGGACTTCCACGTCAAAGCCCTTCATTTCACAATACCGGGTGATCATCCGGTAGAGCATTTCAGCCCAGTCACAGGACTCGGTACCCCCGGCACCGGGATGAAAACTGACCAGCGCCGTTTTACTGTCCCGGGGATCCTGGAACAGGCTGTTTAACTCCAGCTGGTGGAGCTTGCCCTCGATGTTTTCGATCATCGACAGCAGTTCCGGGCCCAGTGATTCGTCTTCCGCTTCCCGCCCCATCTCCAACAGGGTCAGGGCGTCTTCCAGTTCGCGGGACAATTCATCGGGCGCGTCCACCACCGAGCGCAGGGCCTTGAGTTTCTGGACGGTCCGCTGGGCGGTTTCCTGGTCGTCCCAGAATCCGGGCGCGGCCATGGCCGCCTCCACCGTCATGATTTCGTGCCGCACCCCGTCGACGTTGAGACACGCGCGTAATTCTTCCAGCCGCTTTGAAAAAGATTCCAGTTTTTCAAGTTCAGTTTCGTACATACGGATCCGAGCCTCTCTCTGGAGCGTTCAAAACCTTCAGCAGGGCGACAGAAACGCCGGCAACGCCAGGCAGGCGTAATAGAAGACCGGGGCGGCAAAGAGAATACCGTCGCACCGGTCCAGCACGCCTCCATGGCCGGGAAACAGGGTGCCGGAATCTTTCATGTCCGCCGCCCGTTTCAGCATGGACTCGAACAGATCCCCCCACTGGCTGATCACCGAAAGAAACACGGCCAGGACCATCCACGTTCCATACCGGATTTCCGGAAAAACCGCGTCCCAGCCAAACCATCGCACCAGCCAAGCGAGCACCAGGCTGGAGAAAGCCGCGCCCGCGATGCCGCCCACCGCGCCTTCCCATGTTTTCTTCGGGCTCAGCACCGGAGCCAGCCGGTGCTGGCCCCACCTCCGTCCGATGAAATAGGCCGCCGTGTCCGACCACGCTACCACGACCAGCAGAAACGTGATCAGTCCCGGGCCGCATGGTTCCGTGTTATGCAGGATAACCAGGTAAGCGAACAGGCCCCCCGTGTACACCACGCCCAGAAAATCAAGCCCCAGCGCGATGATATCGCGGTTGCCCGCGGTCATACGCGCTGCTGTCAGCACCAGGAACGCGAGGGCCAGCGCGCCCACTTGCGGCAGGTCGCCACCCCGTGCCGCGCCCCACCGCAGGGCTACCCCGTTCCACAGGACTACGCCCCCCGAAAGCAGGGGCACCAGCCATCCACCAGCCGTGGCGTGGAGTCGCCGGGAAAGGGCCGCGAATTCCCGTCCCGCCTGCCAAGCCAGCAGGACGGCCACCATCAGCAAGGCCGTGTCAAGCCAGTGTACCCAGATGAGGAGGATCAGCAAGGGAACGGCTAGCGCCGCCGTCACCAGGCGGGTCAACGTGTCACCGCCGCTCGCTGTTCCCCCGCTCACGGCCGGCCTCCGAATCGACGTCGCCGCGACTGAAACTCCCGGATGGCCTGTCGCAGCCAGTCCCCGTTGAAATCCGGCCAGAGTACGGGCAGAAAAACCAGTTCGGCGTAGGAAATCTGCCACAGCATAAAGTTACTGATCCGCTGTTCGCCGCTGGTCCGGATCAGCAGGTCCACTTCCGGATGTTCCGGCACGTAGAGTTCCCGGGCAAACCGTTCTTCGGTGATTTCTTCGGGACGTATCGCCCGGGCGGCGCACAGGGACGCCAGTCGCCGCGCGGCGCGGACAATCTCCGCGCGTCCCCCGTAACTCAATCCCACGCAGACGTCCATGGCGGTGTTTCGAGCGGTCCGCTCGATACAGACCTGAAGGTCTTGTCGGGCCTGTTCCGGCAGGCGATCCACCTCGCCCATGATCCGCACCCGGATCCCATGTCGGGCAATTTCGTCCAGTTCCCGCCGGATATATTCGCTCATCAGCCGGAACAGGGTGTTCACCTCGAATCGGGATCGTCGCCAGTTTTCCGTGGAGAAGGCATACAGGCTGAGGGTTTTCAGGCCAAGTTCCCTGGCGGCTTTCAGGGTTTCCCGAACCGCCCCCGCCCCCGCTTCGTGCCCCTTCGTTTTACGTAATCCGCGCCGTTCCGCCCATCGCCCGTTGCCATCCATGATGATCGCCACGTGGCGCGGCAGGTTGCGAGGGTCTATGACCGCGTTATCACGCTCTGACATGCTTATTCTCACCGGCGGCGCGGATCCGGTCCCACGACCACCACGGGTACATACCGCGCGACGAACGTTACACTTCCATGATATCCGCTTCTTTGGTCTTCAGCAGCCCGTCGATGATTTCGATATGCTTGTCCGTCAGTTTCTGGACTTCATCGGTCAGCCGATGGGCGTCGTCTTCGGGAATCTCGCCGCTTTTCTGCAGCGCCTTGAGGGTGTCCACGGCATGCCGCCGGACGTTGCGCACGGCCACCCGGGCTTCCTCCGCCAGTTTCGCGGCCAGTTTAACCAGTTCCCGGCGCCGCTCTTCGGTCAGCGGCGGAATAGGAATCCGGATCAACCGCCCATCGTTGGACGGGTTGATGCCAAGCGGAGAGGCCCGAAGCGCTTTTTCGACCGTGCCGATCAGGCTCTTGTCCCACAAGTCGATCACCAGCATATGGGGGTCCGGCGCGGTCACATTGCCCAACTGGTTAATCTTCATCTTCGACCCGTACGCTTCCACCTCGACGATATCGAGCATGCCGGGATTCGCGCGACCAGTCCGGATGTTCGTGAATTCGCCCCGCAACGCCTCGATGCTTTTGTCCATCTTTCCCCGTGCTTCTTCGATGACCTTGTGCATGGCTCAGTCTCCCGTTACCATGGTCCCAATGGGTTCACCGCGCAGGACACGCAGTATATTTCCGGGGGTCGAAAGGTCGAATACCCTCACTGGAAGCCGGTTTTCCCGGCACAACGATATGGCCGTGGCATCCATTACCCGGAGGTTTCGGGCCAGGGCCTCGGTATAACCGATCTGGCTGAACCGCCGGGCGTCGGGGTCCTTTTCGGGATCACGGTCGTACACTCCATCGACCCGGGTAGCTTTCAGCAGGATCCGCGCCCCGATTTCACTGGCCCGCAACGCGGCCGCCGTGTCGGTGGTAAAAAACGGATTCCCGGTCCCCGCGGCGAAAATCACGATCCGGCCTTTTTCCAGGTGACGGACCGCCCGTCGCCGGATGTACCGTTCAGCGACGGGCGGCATTTCAATCGCGCTCATGACCCGGGTGGGCACACCACGCTGTTCGATGGCGGCCTGAAACGCCAGGGCGTTGATCACCGTGGCCAGCATGCCCATGTAATCGCCGGTGGGACGGTCAAGTCCCGTCTGGGCGCCTTCCACGCCGCGGAAAATGTTGCCTCCACCGACCACCACGCCCAGGCTGACCCCTTCGTGAACGCATTCCACCAGTTCATCGGCGAGACGCCCCACCACCTGGAAATCAATCCCCCCGGGCTGGCTACCCTGGAGGGATTCGCCGCTCAGTTTGAGCAACGCGCGGGTGTAGGCCAGGCCAGACACGGCTCACTGGTCCGCGTACTTGGCCATTTCGGCCGCCACTTCTTCCGCCAGGTTGGAGGCTTTCTTCTCGATGCCTTCACCCAGGGCATAGCGGGTAAACCGGCGAATCTCGATCTTCTCCCCGCATTTTGCTACCAGCTCCGCCAGCAGGTCCTTGATGGTAAGCGCCTCGTCGCGCACGAACGGCTGTTCCATCAGGCAGACTTCCGCGTACCATTTCGCCATTTTGCCTTCGGCAATCTTGCGGCATACCGCCTCGGGTTTTCCGGTTTCCATCGCCTGTTTCACGTAAATATCGAGTTCCGCCTCGTATTCCGCCTGGGGCACATCCTCTTTTCGGATCCAGCGGGGGTTGCTGGCACAGATCTGCAGGCAGATATCGTTCACGAATTTTTTGAAATCGTCACTACGGGCCACGAAATCGGTTTCACAGTTGACTTCGACCAGCACGCCGATCTTTCCGCCCATGTGAATGTAAGAGGCCACGGTGCCTTCCGCGGCCACCTTGTCGGCCCGCTTGGCGGCTTTCGCGATCCCCCGTTCACGCAGGTATTTCACCGCCGCTTCGAAATCGCCGTTGCATTCCTGCAGGGCGCGCTTGCAATCCATGATGCCCGCGCCGGTGGCGTTGTTCAACTCCTTGACTTGTGCCGCGCTGATGTTCATGCTGTTCTTCCCTTATGGTTACGATCCACGTTGATCACACTGAAAACACAAAACCGGGGTCAGACATGACAGCCCCGGATTCCGGCCGGAAGGCCGAAATCCGGGGACCGGATCAGTCAGTTCTGTTCTTCGCCGGAATCGGCGGAAACGGGATCCGCCTCGTACTGGCTCTCGTACGCCTCGTCCACGTCCACGGCGGCTTCCTTTGCCTCTTCCGTGTCCGCGTCGGCTTCACCATTCATCATGTCGGCGAATTCCGCCGTCACGCCCATCTTTTCCGCGCGCATCCGACCCTCAATGGCCGCGTCCGCGATGATGGAACAGTACAGCGACACGGCCCGGATCGCGTCGTCGTTCCCCGGAACCGGCACATCCACCACTTCCGGGTCACAATTGGTGTCCACGATACCGATGCAGGGAATATTCAGGCGGGCGGCCTCGCGCACGGCAATGGCCTCGCGCTTGACGTCGATCACGAAAAGCACGGATGGCAAGGAACCCATTTTCTGAATACCGAGCAGGTTTTTTTCCAGTTTCACCCGTTCCTTGGAGAGCATTACCAGTTCTTTCTTGGTGTACCGCTTCTCCGCTTCTTCGTCGGTTTCGAGGGACTGGAGATAATTCAGCCGGCTGATGCTCTGCCGCACGGTTTTGAAGTTGGTCAGGGTGCCTCCCAGCCACCGGTTGTTCACGTAAAACATGCCACACCGCTGGGCCTCGCGCATCACGGCCTCCTGGGCCTGCCGCTTCGTACCGACAAACAGGACGTGACCGCCCTCGGCCACCCGGTCCCGGACCAGCGCGTAGGCCACATACAACTGCTTGAGGGTATGCTGCAGGTTGATGATGTAAATGCCGTTGCGCTGACCGTAAATGTACCGCGCCATCTTGGGGTGCCACCGCCGGGTCTGATGACCGAAATGCACCCCCGCTTCCAGCAACTGCCGCATCGTGACAATAGCCATGGAGTTCCTCCTTCCGGGTTGTTCCCTGGGACAGCACACCGCCTCCATCACGCGACGGAGGACCCGGGTGTCGCCTGGCGACAACAGGCGCGTCCCTGTGACGTTAAGTAGCCGGTAGTGTATCATTTCCGCGATCCTTTCCGCAACCCGCGTCGTCGCGCCGGAGTATCCACCATGGCTAATCCGTTCTGCCGCCTCACCTGCCTGGCCTGCCTGGTCCTCCTGCTGGCGCCTGCCCCTGGCGCGCGCGGTGAAACCGTTACCGAAATCACGCCGCCGGATCGGTTCACCACAATTGAGACACCTCCGGATCCCGACACCGGGGCCATGCTGAGCAGGTATCTCTACTATCACTTCACCCGGCGCATCCCCATGGGATTGTGTCTATTCAACCGGGAATACCTCACCGTGGCCGACTGCTGGCTGGGCTATCCCTCCCCACCGGGGGCTTCCGCGCCCATCCAGGAACTGCATCGACAGCAACTTGAAGCCGTCCGCCTGGACCCGGAAGGCTACGTGGCTTCCCACCAGCATTTTTCGCACGCCCACGACTGGGGTTGGCCGTTCCCGCTCTGGACCCAGGCCGGAGATCCGCCCGATCCCTCCCGCTACCGGAAGATGACCGGCTGGCATTTTCAACCGCTGGACCAGGTCCCCGGCTGGGTAGGCGACGCCCTGCGCAATCAACACCTCGAGCAATGGTGCGCCCCCGCGGTGGAGAAGTGGCAAATGGACAACGGCGTGTCGGAAGGCATTGTCAACAACGCGTGGCGGGTGCGTTGCGTCCAGCCGCCTCTCACGCTCACGTGGCCCGAGGGCGCGTCCGTCATCGCGGAAGAATCCCCTTTTTTCCAGTTGCGCTGGCGCGTGGCGGACACGCCGCCGGACGCGTGGCCCCGAAACCCCGGCTGGATCGCGTGGAAACGGGCCGAAGACACCGACTGGTCAGACCAGTGCCGGATGCGATTCTACGCCGATGAAACCCCGCTTTCCACGGCGTTCCGGCATGCTATCCTGCCGCTGTACCGCCACCCGGAATGGCGGGGCCCCATCACGGCCATGCGCATCGTCTTCAACAGTCTGAACCCGGAACAGGTCGTGGAGATCGATGCATTCTTCTCCCACTACGATACCCGCCACGGCAGTAACAACCCCCTGTTTATTTTCGCCTGCGCGCATTACTACAACTGGACCGGGGACGCGGCCTTTCTCCGGCGGCAACTTCCCCGGATGCGGGAAGCGCTGCGATACCAGGACACCGTCATGGGCGGCCTGCGCTTCGGCTTCATCCGCAACCCGTGGCCCGGACACGACGGGCGTCCAGGGTGGATCGCCCGAGAGGACGGTTCCAGGGAAATCCATAGCAACCATGGTATCGGCAACAATTACTGGGACCTGCTACCCTTCGGTGGGGATGACTTTTACGCGACCGCCCAGTACTACGCGTCGCTGATGACCATGGCCGACATGGAAGCCCTCGCGAGAGAGCACCCGGAACTGGATCTTCCCCTTGGTGCCGACGCCCGGGACCCCGAGACCCTCCGCGCCCACGCGCGACGGGTCCGGGATATCGCCAACGAAAAATTCTGGAACCCCGAGACCGGCCGGTTTGTCGCGTGCGTGGATCTGGACGGCGTTCCCCACGATTTCGGTTTCGTGTTTCTGAACCTGGAGGCCATCTGGTACGGCATAGCCAGTCCGGAACACGCCCGGGCCATCATGGCCTGGCTCAACGGAGACCGGATTGTCGAAGGGGATACCTCCACGGGCCCGGACATCTACCACTGGCGCATGGCACCCCGGGCAACCACACTCCGGAATGTTTCCTGGTATGGCCAGGGATGGACCCATCCCGAGCACATTCCCTGGGGAGGCCAGGTGCAGGACGGCGGAACGGTGCTTGGGTTCTCCTTTTATGATCTATACGCGCGCGTCCACGTGCTTGGACCCGATAACGCATGGAATCGCCTGCGGGAAATCCTGGCCTGGCAACGGGAGGTCGACCAGGCCGGCGGTTACCGTGCCTACTACGCCGACGGAACGCGGGGCACCACCCTGCAGGGCGGCGGAACCGCCGGCGGCATTGGAATAGATCATGAATTTCTGGAATCCAGCATGCTCCCCGCGGCCATACCGTATGGGTTCATGGGAATAACGCCAAGGCCCGACCGCCTGGTCGTTGACCCGAAACTGCCGGCGGCGTGTCCGGTACTCACGTTGCGGAACGTGGGCTACCGGGGCGGCCTGCTTGACATCACGGCGAACGAACAGGAACGGACGCTGACCATTTTCGTGAAAACCGCGCCCGTTGAACCCTGGACGCTGGAGCCTCCGGGATACTTGTCCGTCGATGGCAACGCTTCCCCCCGTGAAAGCGGGGTATACCAACTATCCGGAACCGGCACATGGATCTTTCGCCGCGACGCCGCCACCCCCTCCTCTTGAGGAAATCTTGACGGACAATCAGTACCGGTCGGGATTCTCACACGGGGACCCGTCCCCCCGGCAACAGAGCATGTTGCCCTGCTCATCCCGATGGGGTCCCTTGCAACCCATTTTCCGATCGCCCAGCCGGCGCCTCGCCAGCAGGTGCACCCCGCCCCACACGCCGAACACCACGATCAGCACCACGCCAGCCACGACCAGGTTGAGCAGAATGACTGCCATGACAGGTCCAGCTCAGGTCCGGGAGGCGCGCATGGCCCGGGTATCCAGCACCAGCGGCTGCCCGTCCGGCACGCACAGGTAGCGTTCAAAGTCCGTGTAGCCCACCTCTCGCAGAAAATCCTCGTCGATCAGGGCCTTGCCATTGCTTTTTTCGGGATGTTGAAGAATTTCCCACGTGGCGTCCGCCACGATATCCGCCTTGCGCCACATCCGGGGATCCCCAAGCCCGAAGTTGATGGAAGCGTACGACTCGATCACGGTCTTTGGCCACAAAGCCGTCGCGCGAATGTTGTAGTCCCGGAATTCTTCCACCATGCCCAGGACAATCATGGTCATGCCAAACTTGGAGATACCATAGGCAATATGCCCTGGAAGAATCTCCAGTTCAATGGGCGGTGACATCATGATCACGTGGCCGCGACGCTGTTCTTTCATGGCAGGAAGAAACGCCAGGGTAACCGCGTAAGCGGCCCGGACATTCACGTCCATCATGAGATCGAAACGTTTCAGGGGCGTTTCGTCCATCGTGCGCCACCACATGGCCCCGGCGTTATTGATCACGGCGTCAATCCGGCCAAAGCGGTTCAGGCAGGCTTCCGCCGCGGCCTGAATTTCCGCCTCTTCCCGGACATTGCATTTCAGGGGAAGGGCGGATACGCCGTGAGCCTCCACCTCGGCGGCCACCGTGAAAATCGTGCCCGGTAACCGGGGATCTTCCTCCGTGGATTTGGCGGCGATCGCGATATCCCAGCCTTCTTTCGCCAGGCGAAGGGCGCATGCCCGTCCAATGCCCCGGGAGGCCCCCGTAATAAACGCGACAGGTCGGTTACTCATGCTTTCTCTCCACGGACAGAATAACGAACGCGGACCTGAAATCCTTCCTGATACTATGGCATCCAGCCAGAGCGGTGATCAAGTTCATTTCTTCTCCGAACAAAATGCGCAAGTGTTCAAAAAAACGCAAAAAGCAAAATCGGCGTGTGAAAAACTGGAATAAAATGGTTTTATCAATAAAAACGGGATAGATTTTGAAACGGTTGTGTAAAAAGTGGTATTATTGTAACAAAAGCATCTGCGCTTAGTATTAAATGTGAGGTCGGGTAGATGTTGGCAGGTCAGTCTTTAAAGGAGATGTAACATGCCGGAGAGAGATCCCCAGAAAGCCTACACCACATTTGAAGCGGCGAAGATCTGTCACGTGACGCATCACAGTATCAAGAACTGGATCAAGCAGGGGCTGATCAAGGCATCCCGAACCCCTGGCGGCCACTACCGGATCCTCGAAAAAGACCTGGATGAATTCCGTGAACGTTACGACATGTTCCCACGGGAAAAATCCGCCCGGGCCCGGCGCATCATGATCGTCGACGACGATCCCGAAGCCCTGTCCCTGATGGAACGGATTCTCAGCGACGAGGGATTCGAACTGATCAAGGTCTCCAACGCCACCGAGGTCGGGCTCAAGGCCGCCCAGTTGATGCCAGACCTGATCCTGCTGGATTTTCTCATGCCGGAGTTGAATGGTTTCGAGGTATGCGCCGCCCTGCGGGGCAACGAACTCACCCACAGTATTCCGATCATGGCGGTTACCTGCCTGGCCAAGGAACGGGATATCGAACGCATTTTCGCCTGCGGGGCGGATGACTACCTGTCCAAGCCCTTCAAGGTGGACCAGTTACTTGAAAAGGTCCGGGAACTGATCGGCAAAAACGCGGCGGTCTGACGCCCTGTCCGAAAATCGTTCGGCCTGCCCGTGGGCAGGCTTTTTTCTTTACCCCCGCCGGAGCGTAAGATTTCGGTACAATCAGGCTGATTTCTCCATGGAACCCTTTGTGTATCCATCATGACGGACGAAAAAACCATACGCCCGCGCGCCAACCGCAACAGCATCGAACGCCGGTTCGTGGTATCCATCCTGTGGGTGGGCGTTATCCCCATGGCCCTGGCGCTGATCATCGGTTACGTGGTGGCCCGGGAAGCCCAGCGGATTTCCGTGCTTCAGACCCTGTCCACGGCGGCCGGAAAAACAGCCGATGGAATCCGGCTGGCCCTCGAAGAACGCGAAACCGTCGGAACCAACCTGTGCGGATCCTCCGCCCTTTCTCCCCTGCTGGCTTCCGGAAAGCCCGAAGACCTGGCCAGGGCCAAAGTCATC
>JAGPFE010000023.1 GCA_018056705.1 Candidatus Hydrogenedentota bacterium
GCATCGCGCGACCCCTGATCGCCCGGGAGCAAGTGGCGGTGACGCGGGAGTTCGGCGCGGACACCATCGCGCACGGCGCGACGGGCAAGGGCAATGACCAGGTGCGGTTCGAAATGACGGCCATGGCGTTGTGTCCCGAGGTGAAGATCATCGCCCCGTGGCGGGATCCCAAGTGGACGCTGAATTCCCGGGAGAAAATGATCGCTTACGCGGAAGCCCACGGCATCCCGGTGCAGGTAAGCAAATCGAAACCCTATTCTTCCGACCGGAACCTGCTTCACATTTCCTTCGAGGGCGGGATCCTGGAAGATCCCTGGGCGGAGCCGCCGGAAGACATGTTCGTGCTGAGCGTTTTGCCCATGAAAGCCCCGGATACGCCAGAGTACGTTGAAATCGACTTCGAGTCGGGCACGCCGGTCGCGGTCAACGGCGAACGGTTGAGCCCGGCGACCCTGCTGGCCAGGCTGAACGAACTGGGGGGCCGTCATGGGATCGGACGGGTTGACATGGTCGAAAACCGCTTCGTGGGGATGAAATCCCGGGGCGTATACGAAACACCGGGCGGCACGATCCTCTACGCCGCGCACCGGGCGGTGGAACAGTTGACCATGGACCGCGAAGTCATGCTGCAGCGAGACATGCTGTCTCCCAAGATCGCGCAACTGATCTACAACGGCTTCTGGTATTCGCCCGAAATGGAAGCGCTCATGGCCTTCGTCAACAAGTCCCAGGAGCCGGTGACGGGAACCGCGCGATTGCGGTTGTACAAGGGTAATTGCGATATCGTGGGCCGCAAGGCACCCAGGTCACTGTATGACCCGGCTCTGAGCACTTTCGAAGACGATGCCGGAGCCTATAACCAGGCCGACGCCACGGGATTCATCCGGTTGAACGCCATGCGCCTGAGGGTGCGGAACCGGGCGGGCCTGTTCCGGGAAACCTGATTCGCCAGGCAACATAACCGTTCACTCGACCGCTATCGCGGCGAAAGGATTGACATGAACCGGCGTGACCGCGTCATGGCGGCTCTGCGTTTTGAGCCGACAGATCGACTACCCCGTGACCTTGGAGGTATGCCCTCCACCGGAATCAGTTGTTTTGCCTATCCCCGGTTACGGGCAGCCCTTGGCCTGCCGCACCGGCAACCCCGGGTGTACGACACGGGCCAGATGCTTGCCCTGCCAGACATCGACGTGCTGGACGCCCTGGACTGTGACGTCGTGACGGTCTGTCCCCCGGTAACCAATGCTTTCGAGCAACCGGAACGGTGGCATCCCTTCGATTTCGGCGGGCGACTGGATGCCCTCGTGCTGGGCCCCTCAGGCTTCATCGTCGCGGCCGATGGAACGGTCCTGCAGCCTGCCACGGAAAGCCGCATGCCTCCGGAAGCCTTTGTTTTCGACCGCGATCACGCTGGCCAACTGTTTTCGCTGGATGGCACGACCCCCCGACCGGATCCTGAAGCGATTCGCTCCCGGCTCGAATCGGAGACGGAACGGCTTAACAGGGAAATAGAGGATGTGGTCCGGCTCTTCGAGCAGACCCGAAACGCCACGGACCGCGCGGTCATGGCCTTTGGTCTGGGTTTGGGCATCGGGATCGGCGAATTTACCGGCGTGGCCATGTTTCCTCTGCTGTGCATGGAAGACCCGGATTTCGTGCGCGGCCTGCACCGGATGATCACGGATGCCACGCTGCGTCGGCTGGAACGGCTGCTGCCACGGATCGGGGCTTGCGTGGACGTGTTTGTCGTGGCGGCGGACGACTGGGGCACCCAGTACGGGCCAATCGCTTCGCCCGACGTGTACCGGGAACTCTTCCAGCCGTACTACCGCGAGGTGAACGACCTTATCCATGCCCTGTCACCGGGAACCAGGACCTTCTTCCATTCCTGCGGGGCGGTGGAATCCCTGATCGACGCGTTCATCGAGTCGGGATTCGATGTCTTGAACCCGGTACAGTGGACAGCGGGAAGCGCTCCTCCCGAGGCCTGGAAGCGGCGGGCGAACGGTCGATTGGCCCTGTGGGGCGGCGGCGTGAACAGCCAGGACACGCTCCCCTGGGGAACACCCGAGGCCGTGGCCGAAGAAGCGCGGAGGGCCGCGGCCATACTGGGTGAGAGTGGCGGTTACGTGTTCGCCGCCATTCATAACATCCTGGCGGAGGTACCGCCGGAAAACGTGATCGCCCTGTATCGCGCCCTGGACTGACCAGCGGCAGGGGAACGGATAGCGGATGCGCAACCGGTACCGGGAAATACTGTTCAACGGGTACAACGGGATTGCGGGTACCCTTTCCAATCGGTTGCGGACTTCGGAGACGACCGGCCCCCTGGCCCTTTCCCTTGTTGTGGGCATGGTGGCCGGAGGCGCGGCGGTGGCCTTGCGGTGGGGAGTGGATGCTGGTACCTGGCTGTTCCAGAAGAGGCTGGGCGGGGACATTGGCGAAGCACTTTCATGGATCTCCCCGTCTCTCGGCGGTCTTTGGCCCGTGTGCGTGGTGGCGTTCGGAGGACTGTGCGCGGGCCTGATCTCGCGGATTTTCGCGCCGGAAGCCCAGGGACATGGCGTACCCGAAGTGCTGGCGGCAATCCTGCGGGACGGGGGGCGCATCAAGGGCCGGGTAGCCCTTGTCAAACTGGCCGCGTCGGCTTTCACGATCGGCAGCGGGGGCTCCGCGGGAAAAGAAGGCCCCATCGTGCAGATCGGGGCGGCAGCGGGGTCCCGTCTCGCGCAGTGGCTGCGCCTTTCGGACCGCCTGATCATCTTGGGCGCGGCCTGCGGCGCGGCGGGAGGCATCTCGGCAACCTTCAACGCTCCCATGGCCGGGGTGCTATTCGTGCTGGAAGTGGTGTTGCGCCGGTTTACCACGCGGTATTTCGGGCTCGTGGTGATCAGCAGCCTGACGGCGACCGTTACCATGCGCGCGATGAGCGGCGCCGGAGATTACCCGCATTTCATCGTGGCCCAACAATACGAACCGGCGGGATTGACGGATCTGCTGCTGTTCATGGCGCTCGGCCTGGTCTGCGCTCTTGGCGCCCGGTTCATGATCGCAGCCATGGACCACGCGGATCGCCTGTTCTCGCGCGGCATATCCTCGATGATGTGGCGTCCCGCGGCCGGGGGATTGCTCGCCGGGGCGGCGGCGTGCGTGGCCCCGCTGGTCATGGGATCCGGATACGAGGCCATTCGCGAAGCATTGAGCCTGGAACAGGCCGCGTCAGACGCGCGGATCAGCCTTGCCCTTGGGCTGTTCGCGCTGTTCGTGGTCAAGGTGTGCGCGACGGCCTTTACCGTGGGCAGCGGTGGATCGGGCGGGGTGTTTGTCCCGGCGTTGTTCGCCGGGGCATCCCTGGGCGGCGCCTTCGGGGTGGCCGCCGAATGGATCGCGCCGGGGCAGGTTTCGCCACCGGGCGCGTACGCCCTTGTTGGGATGTCGGCCCTGTTCGCCGCTTCGGCCCATGCCCCGATGACGGGCATCATCCTGCTGGTCGAGTTGACAGACAACTATGGCATTATCCTGCCCCTGATGGGTGCCACGGTCCTGGCCACCTTCGCCTCGCAGCGCATTTCACCGTTTTCCATCTACACGTCGCGCCTGCGGGACCGGGGGATCGAATTACATGAGCCGGCGGAAGTAAACCTCATGGACGCGGTAACGGTCAGCGAAGCCATGGACGAAGTTTTCGACCGGGTATCCGACCAGATGCCGCTGACAGACCTGATCGAGATATTTCAGCGGTCCCACGAACGGGGCTACCCGGTAGTGAACGCGACGGGGGACCTTGTGGGCATCGTGGCGTTACGGGACGCGGAAGAAGCCATCCTGAGAGGCCGCAACCCGGAGACGACCACCACCGGGGATATCTGCACCCGCAGGGTTGTGGTGTGTCGTCCCGACCAGACGTTGACCGAGGCCCTGTCCATGTTTGGCGGCCATGGCTTCGGCCGGATTCCAGTCATCGACCCCGAAAATCCAAAACGGGTAATCGGCATGCTCCGTCGCGGCAATATCCTGAACGCCTACCTGGACATCTGGCGGCGGAGTGAAAAAGCGGCGGTCCGGGATGAACTCGTGCGGATCACCCGGGAACAGCAGGCCATGACCCTGGTCACCGCCGTGGTGGGCATGGGCGCGCCCGCCGCGTTCAAAACCCTGCGGGAACTGCGGTTCCCGGAAGGGGCACTTGTCGGGGCGATCCGGCGGGGCCACGAAACCCTCATGCCGAAAGGCGACACGATCATCCATCCGGGCGATGAACTGGTTCTGCTGACCACGCGGGATCGGGAAGAGGCGTTGCGCGCTTGGGTACGTACCGTCACCTAGAAGTCCCTTGACGCCGACGATAGAATGGTTTACCATGAATAGGTCCCGCCTGAACAGGCCGGGCGCGCGCAATCTATCTGAACGCTCGAGAGGGGCGCTTATGGACAACGCGGATCGCTGGTTGATGGTGGCCACCCAGGCCGCCCGGGCCGCGGCAATTTACCTCGCGGAACACTGGGAAAAGCCCCAGGAAGCCCTGGCCCGGCCCGAGCATGACGTCAAACTGGCGGCGGACCGGGAATCGGAGCGGCTTATCCTGGAAAAACTGCGGGATACGCCATTCCCAGTGGTGTCGGAAGAAACCCGGGCGGAAAGCCCGCCGCGGGATGGCAGCCCCTGGTGGGCGGTAGATCCCCTGGATGGCACCGTGAACTATGAGCGGGGGTTTCCATTCTGCGCGATCTCCGTGGCCCTGCTGGAAGGCGACACGCCCATACTCGGGGTGGTCCACGACTTCGTCCGGCGAGAGGAGTTTACCGCCATGACCGGACGGGGTGCCTGGCTGAACGGGCGCGCCATTCATCCCGCCCCGGTCCCCGCTGACCCGGGGCAGGCCCTGCTGGGCTGGGGACACCCCCTGACGGGCACGCTCTCCGAAACGGAACTGGCCCGGCACTACCGCGTTCAGCGGCATTTCCGCAAGGTACGGCAGATGGGCAGCGCGGCACTGGCCATGGCCTACGTCGCGTGCGGCAGGCTGGACGCGTACTGGATCGATGGCATCATGGTCTGGGACGTGGCGGCCGGCACCGCCATCATCAATGCCGCGGGGGGATGGTCCCTGTGGGAACCGGTGGACGCTGGGGGGTTGCTGGGCATATCCCGGTCGGCCTCGAGCCAGGCTTTATGGGACAAGATCCCCGTGGACCCCGGCGCGTAGCGATTACGGGCGGCTCAAAAGGCCAGGCAACCGCTCGAGATACTCCTTCCAGGAAGCCAAAACGAAACGGGCCGTGGTCTGATCCCGGAACCGGGAATTCACCCCGGTGAAAAGCGCGCCGCTGCCCCCAAGGGCCTGAATACCCGCTATATCCGTGGGCTCAAGATCGCCGATGTGCAGCAGTTCCCCCGGCGTCACTGCCAGCGAGGCCGCGGCGCTTTCAAACGTGACCGGTTGGGGTTTGGCCGCTCCCACCTCATCCGAAAAAACCATCACCCGCAGGTAGGCCGCGAAACCGTAACGCTCGAGCAACTGCCGCAAACTGGATCCCGGGCTGATTCCCGTGTCGGAAATCAATCCCACGGGCACGAAGCGCGCGGTTTCCCGGACGGCCTCCAATGCGTCTTCTACTGGTTCGGGAGGATGTCGCAGAATGATGGTGGCGAAATCATTGGCGAGCGCGGCAGCGGACTCTGGGGACAAGGAAACACCCAGTATCGCGCAGGCCATGTCCACGGCGTTACCGGGCGTCAGGGTGCGTTGTTCCTCGATATGACACCGCCCGAACTCGGACATGACCCGGTCAAGGCAGGCCCTGGCGTCCGCATCGCTGGTCCCCGTGACGCTGGCCAGGCGCTGAACCCGCCACCCGTGGCGCAGATCCCCGTCCCGGTCGCGGAACAGGGTACCCCAGAAATCGAAGGTTACGGCTCGAGTCGCCACTCCTGGTCCTCCTCGTATCGTACCTGGCGAAATCCCTGGGCGGCCACCAGTTCCTGAAATTCCTTGAGACGCGCCTCGGGCACGTTTTCGGTGCGGTGGCCGATCTTTCGCGCGGGGATTCCCGCCCAGACCTCAGAGGGTCCGGTGGATTCGAGCAGGACACTGTGCGGGGCGAGCACGCTGCTGTCGCCCATGGTCACACCGGGACCGACAAAACAATTGCTGCCCACCAGGCAGTTTTCGCCAATGTAGATCGGGGCCACGCGTTCGGGCACGTCTCGCCATGCCCCGTCGCGCCCACCTGCCATGGGCAGGTGGTCCATGAGAATCGAGTACTCCGCGATACCTGAAAAGCGACCAACCCGTATTTCCATCCGCGCGTCCAGAAGGCACCCCCAACTGCAGCCGCTGCGGGTTTCAAAAATGATGCGTCCACCGGGACGGGCGCGAAGAGAAGTGTTGTTCCGGAAACGGCACCGATCCCCCAGGAGCACATCGCCCTCGACCCATAAATCGGGCACGGGAAAATTACAATGGCGACCCCGCACGGCAAACTTGCGGCCATGCCACCAGGTCAGCCACGCGCGGGTCAAGGAATTCATCGCGACACGGAGGCTTACTGGTTACTGACGAAGATCCAGGGCCCCGCCGCGCGGCGGAACTGGGTCCACGGTGGCAGGTCGTTGTTGCAGGGCCGTCCGCCCACCGTGTACTCCATGGCGCCTTCACCACGCTGGGTCCGGGCCTCGAAATGGAAGTCCAGTTCACCGTTGGCGTTCAGGTCACGGGTGGCCAGAAAGTACGCCCGCAACGCCGTGATGTGGTACAGGTCGCGGCCGTTGTTGGCCTGTTCGGCCGGCACACCCAAGGGATCAGGCAGGATGCCATAGGTGTTGCCGGCGGGTCCCACGCCAATCAGCACGAAGGCGTCATACTTAGGCGGCGGAAAAGACAGTTGCGGGAAATCAGGATCGGACGGATCCCACGCTTCCGCGTAAAAATATCCCTTATTGATCCAGTACTTCTGAACCCGGACGAATTGGGCTCGGTTCACGGGGATATACACAAAGGGCCGTTTCGGGGCCTGCAACTGGCGGGTAATTTCATCGCCGACGGGCGTAACCCCGTCGTACCGGGGCAGTCCCGAGTCAAGCACCCATTGTCCGGTGGGTTGCCGCACGCCACGGGGCAGGAATTCGAGGATGCTCAACCGGCCGTCCCCGTCGGTGTCGTAAGACCGGGAAAACTCATCATACAACTCCTCGTTGCCATGGTATTTCATCAGGGCAAGGTAAGGTTTAAGCACGTAAAACTTTTCTTCCTCCGCCGGGTTGGATGGCGGGGTAACCTGGTCCTTCGCGCCTTGCCAGATATACCCATAGGCCGGGGGATAGGTAGAGTTATCCGTGTAATAGGCGATCAGGGCCGTGTTGACCTGTCGCAGGGCCGAATCCATCCGGCGAATCTTCGCCCGCTCGATCATGCGGGGGCCCACGGTCATGGTCAACGCCGCCAGGATGGCGATGATCGCGATCACCGTGAGCAATTCAATAAGGGTAAAACCCCGGCTTCTATCTGGCATGGCCATGACTTACTCCCTGGTAGCGGATGTTGTGATCCTGTGAATCTATAATACCATTGATTGCCGAATTCGTCAAACCGGAACCTGTAACAGGCAGTCAAAAAACGGGTTACCACGCGCATTTTCACGGCGCGCGACGGGAGAACAACGATGTTGCATCTCATGATCGGTGTGTGCGCTTCCCTGGCACTGGGTGGCGTTCCCGGGCCGGAATGGGACCTGGTTTATGACCAGCCGGCGATGGTATGGGACGAAGCCCTTCCCCTGGGTAACGGCCTGCTCGGGGCCCTCGTGTGGGGAGACGGGGCCCCTCTTCGGATCTCCCTGGACCGCACGGACCTGTGGGATCTACGACCCGTGCTCGCTTTTGAACGGCCCGAGTACAACTGGAAAACCATGCGGGATTGGGAACGGGCAAAACGGTACAAGGAACTGATTGACCTGTATGAGGATCCCTATAACGAGCCCGCGCCGACCAAGATTCCGGCAGGACGGATCGAGTTATCCCTTCCCGGAAAGCCCGCGTTCCGGGAGAGCCGACTGCGCCTTGCCGATGGCGTGGCCGAAACAACCTTTTCGGACGGATCGGTGGTCCGGGTCGTGGTGGCCGCGGACCGGCCGGTTGGCCTTGTGGAAGTAACCGGAAACGCGCCGGAACTGAGCGTCATCGCGCCGGCATTCGGCGGAAGCCCCGGCAAGGCGGAACGGGGCATCAGGACAGGAGACCTCTCCCTGCTGGGATATCCCGCCCCGGAGATCCGGGAGGGACCCAACAGCCGTGGTTTCACCCAGCAGGGCTGGGGGGGATTCCGGTTTGCCGTGGCGGTTGTCTGGACCCGGGAGGAGAATACCTGGCGCGCGGCATGGTCCGTCGCCACGGGCACCGATCAGCAGGACCCTTTCGACGCGGCGCTGGAACAGGCAAGGTCTGTCCTGGCCCCGCAGGCGTTCCACGCCGCGCTGGACGCCCATAAAGCCTGGTGGAAAACCTGGTGGGACCGGGTCACCGTGGAAGTGCCGGACGCGCGGATTCAGAAACAGTGGTTCCTGGAAACGGCCAAGTTCGGCGCGGCCACCCGTCCCGACACGCCCCCCATTTCTCTGCAGGGACCCTGGACCGCCGACGATGGAAAACTCCCCCCCTGGAAAGGCGATTACCATCACGACTTGAACACCCAGTTGAGTTACTGGCCGGCCTACTCCGGTAACCGGATGGACGGGGCCCAGGGATACGTTGCCTGGCTCTGGAACAACCGGGAAAACGCGGAAGCATGGACAAGGCGATTCTTCGACCTGCCTGGCCTGAACGTGCCCATGACCACGGACCTGAAACTCCGCCAGATTGGCGGCTGGAGGCAATATACCCACTCAGCCACCACCGGCGCGTGGCTTGCCCATCACTTTTACCTGCACTGGCAATTCTCCCGGGATCGCCAGTTCCTGGAAACCATGGCATGGCCCTGGATCCGGGACTGCGCGGTGTTCCTGGAGGCGGTGACCGCTGACCGGGACCACCAGGGACGGCGTTCCCTTCCCCTGAGTTCTTCGCCGGAAATCCACGACAACAAGCCGAACGCGTGGTTCTCCGTCATGACGAATTACGATAACGCCCTGATTCGCTGGAACTTCCGGACGGCAGCCGAACTGGCCCGGGAAATGGGACTGCCCGAAGAAGCGGCGCGATGGGAACGGGATCTCTCGGAAATGCCCGATTTCGCCCTGGATGAAGACGGCGGCCTTGCCGTGGCCGAAGGACACCCCCTGGAGGAATCCCACCGTCATTTCTCTCACCTCATGGCCATTCATCCTCTGGGACTGATCGATCCCGTCCTCGGCGGCCCGGAAGCCCGGAAAATCGTTGACCAGTCCCTGGCAAGGCTGGACCGACTCGGCTCTTCCCAGTGGTGCGGGTACAGTTTCTCGTGGCTGGCAAACATGGCGGCATGGGCCGGGGACGGCGACCGGGCGGCCCGCGCCCTAGACATTTTCGCCGAGGCCTTCGTGTTGCGCAACGGCTTCCACTGCAACGGGGACCAGTCAGGAAAGGGTTATTCTTCCTTTACCTATCGTCCTTTCACCCTGGAAGGGAATTTCGCGTTCGCGGCAGGGCTCCAGGAAATGCTCCTGCAAAGCCACCGGGGGTACATCGAGGTGTTCCCCGCGATCCCGGCTGCCTGGAACCATGCCCGGTTCTCTGGTCTACGCGCCCGGGGAGCGTTCGTGGTTTCGGCGGAACGTGAAAATGGCCAGGTAAGCCGGATTGAGATTGTCAGTGAAACCGGCGCCGTTCCCGTCGTCCGGCTGCCGTGGAATGGACAGGTGGTCAACCTCGCCGACGCGACGGATACGGCTGGAGTCCGCGTCCAGCGGGAACGTAACCGCTGGATCCTGGAGCCACGAGGCTGATCCCGAAGAACATCCCCCCGGGTAGCCGGTACCACCCGGGGGGATGCTCCTTTATGACAGCATCAGGCCACCTTTTTTTCGGACTCGCGTAACACCAGGTACCACGTTCCGAAAATGAAATACACAATGGTGGGCACGATCAGTCCGCGCTTGAACGCGTCAAAATCGAATCCCGCGAAGGCCACCAGCAGGGGCCAGCCGATACAGATGACCAGGCAGACCAGCGCGACACCGCCTACAGCCCATTCCAGCGGAGAACGCTGACGGGTTGCCGGCACAGGGGCAAGCGCGCCATCGGATTCCGGGGCCGTCGAGGTATCCACCGCGGAAGCACAGGCGTCTCCACCGGACGGAGCCTTGGCCGCGCCGGCTATCCGGGCAAAGACCGTGTACAGGATCACCGTCAGGAAGAATGCCGGAATAAACCGGAAATTGTCGTGGAACAGGTGCACCACCCCGAACTGGGGCGTAACCGCGCACACCATCACCAGCGACCCTATCCACGCGGCCATGGCCGGCCACCAGCAGTTACGCCCGTCACGGGTGGCCCAGCACTGGGCCATGCCCAGCCGGGGAAACAGCCAGTGCTCGGTCAGCACGATCGCGCCGACAGGCATGCACAACAGGCCATACAGGCCCACGAAGTCCAGCATGCGGGTGAACGCGAACGGCGAGCATGCCACGATCGTGGTAATAATCCCCGCCGCGGCGGTTACCTTCCATCGGGGCCAGTTGGGGGTCAGCACCTGCAGCGCCAGCCCCACGCGATAGATGGTGGGATTGGATGTGGTCCAGCCCGCGATGATCACCGCGATAATGCCGCTGACCCCCAGGGCAAAGTACGCGAGTTCACCGGACGAAATGGTGTTGAGCGGCCGCTGGAACGCCAGGGCGGTGGCCGCGCCCATCATGCCCGCGCAGATCCAGGCCATGTAATGGCCCAGGAACATGCCCAGCGAGGAGTACAGGCCATACCCCCAGTGGCGGGCGTAACGGAACAGGGCCATGTCGGCAAGCCCGGCATTCATGGCAAGGTTACAGATCGCCGCGAAGGCCGCCACCTGCCAGAAGGTCCATGGCGTGCTGCCGTCCGGCGTCTGGCCGGTCCAGATCACGGAATTGGCCACGCGCCAGAAGTCATGCCAGGAACGAATTCCTCCGAAGTCTTCCATGCCCGGAACCTGTCGAGCCAGCGACGATAGGGTCGGCAACAGGGCCAGCGCGCCCGCCAGGAACATCAGGATCATCCACGGCGAACACACCACGGCAAACTGGCCAAGCCGCTTGAAGCCGAGCACCGCCAGCAGTACCACCACCGCGCCAACCAGTAACGTGACAATCACAAACAGGGGATTGTCCGGAAACAGCGCGAGGGTGTTGATCCGGATCCCCAGCGCCGCGCACACCGCCGAAGCGGACACCGTGATCATGGAGCCCGCCAGGATGGCGAACATGAACGCGTTCAACAGGTTGTAGGCAACGGTTACCACGGGCCCACCCACCTGCCGCAGGTACCAGTACAGGGTCAAGCGCGTGCGCACGGCAATGGGCGCGCACAGAAACGTCCACATGAGCACCGCCAGGAGGTTTCCAAGGGCGAGGCCCACGAAAATGTCCCATGCCGTGCACCCCTTCGCCACGAACAGCGCCCCGATGACGAATTCTGTCCCCGCCACGTGCTCCCCGGCAAACAACCCCGCGAAATACCTTCCCGGCTGCAACTTGTCCGGCGTGACGGGAGCCCGTTCAAACTCATACAGTTTATCGGTGGCTTCGGTAACGCTGATCTTCTGGCTTGCTGTGCTCATGGCTGACCTTCCTTATATTCCGGTCCCTGTACCCGCCTCTCCGGCGCTCCGCCCGTCCGGCCGCGGTTCTTTCCAATGTCAGGATAAGGTTAAAGCAAACCCCTGACCCGATACAAACGCCGTGTTCGACAGGCAACCTCATGCTCTAGAGGAGAACGCTTCGCTTGAACCATGGACAGGCCGCGCCTGGCTTGGAAGGAGCGTGCCCCGATGGAAATGGGATGAAGCACCAAACAGCGGAAATGCCACAATACATGGGCCTTTCGGTGTGGACACCTGATAACAGGGAGCCGGTTGAGCGTTTCGGCTGGAAACACCACAATACATGGACCTTTTGATGTAGACGCCGCGATATATTGATTTTGGATGGGCGATCCACCCATTACTCGGCATTTCGACGGGTACCAATTAAATCGCCATTCCGACGCTCCCCAATTAACTTTGTCATTTCGACGGTTTCCCATTATTTGGCATTTCGACGGTCTCTCAATTACTTGTCATTTCGACGAACGAAGTGAGGAGAAATCTATCGAACCTTGCAACTTGCTTTTTTTCACCTTCCATTCCAACATAACCCCCTATCCCCCCTGGAAAATACCTGAATTACAGCCCCGACGAAGTCTTCCGCGCGATGCAGCAAAACAGGACAGCGCGAACGAACTTCAACGCCACATCGTCAACGCGCCGCGCCCGGGTTACCCAGGGGCGCGTATTGCCGGTATACCGGGAAAACCAGTATGCTGTACCGGATTCCCCACCCGGGCCGCGGGGGAGGATGACGCGTATTCCCGAGGGAAGGAAAATTCCGGTACGCGTCTAGATAACGGTGGCATAAGATCGGGTGAACTGTTAACTACCCGGAGAGGGAAAGCGTTAAACCAGATGGCGCATGGGACCGAAAACAGAGCCAGATGGTCCGAAATGGACGACACCGCTCTGGTGGAGGCCGTCCGATCGGGCCGGATGGACGCGTTTGACGAGATCGTGCGCCGGTACCAGGGGCGGATTTACGCCGCCGCTTACCGTATCGTCGGCAACCGCGAGGACGCGCTGGACGTGACCCAGGACGCGCTGGTCAAGATTTATCAGAAACTCGACACGTGGGCCCCCACTGGAACCTTCAGTTCCTGGGTCATGCGCCTGGCCACCAACCAGGCCATCGATCGCGTCCGGCAGATGAAACGACGCCCCCAGGAAGCCCTGGACGAACGGATCGACTACACCGGCGAAGGCGCGCTGCCTTCCGCCCCCCCCACCGACGCGGGCGCGCGGGCCTCGGAAATCGAGGACAGGGTTCGGAAAGCCCTGGAGAAGTTGTCTCCCATGCAGCGCATGGTATTTGAATTACGGCATTTTGAAGGACTGGCCCTGGCGGACATCGCCGGGGAACTGGGCTGTTCCATCGGCAGCGTGAAGGTTCACCTGTTCCGCGCGCTCAAGAAACTGCGCGAGGAACTGCGGGACCTGGCGCCGGAGTGGGTAGACGACGAGGAGGAGCAGGCATGTTCCGACGATGGCTGAATGAACGCCTGATCCGTATCGCGGTGGTCTCTTTTTACGAGCCCGTGTCCCCCAGGGAGCGGGAACGGGTGGCGCGGGCCGCGCGGCGGGATCCTGAACTCCGACGCGAAATCGCCATCTTGCGGGGCGTGCGAAACCATGTCCACCTGGAAACACCCGCACTGGACGTGGACCTGACCGCCGCGGTACGCGCCCGGCTGGCGGAAGCCCAACTGGAGGCGCATACTTCCCGACCGATCGTTTTCCCCCGCTGGCGCGCGATGGCATACGGCGCGGTGCTGACGACGGCGGCCGCGGTCATGCTGGTTGTCACGGTACCGGGTATCCGGCAGGTGGCTCCCGCCACGGAGCCTTACCCGGCACCCACGCCATCGGCGCGGTCCATCGCGATGGAGCCCCGGGAATCCCCGGTGTCCAGCGTGCTGGCACAGGCGTGTCACCTGGTCGACCAGGGTGACCCCGCGCGGGCCCGTCAACTGCTGACGGATACCGTGGCCCAGTACCCCGATGATCCTGGCTCCGGCGAGGCACTCGCCATGCTCGCGGACCTGGAATTCAGCGAGTTCCACCGATTCGACAAGGCCGAGGAATACTACGAACTGCTGCGCGTCCGTTACCCGGAGATCTTCATGAAAACCCGGGACGCCGTGGATCGCTATACCCTGCTGGCGGAAGCCGCGCCCATGTATTACGAGCCCCTTTACACGCTGGTCAACGCGCGCAAGAATGGCGAAAGCATGAACGCCCTGGAGCGGCTGATGGCCCGCTATCCCGACACCCGGATCGCGCAGGAGGCCATGCGCACCCTGACGGCGTTCCACGCGGACGGCCCCGCGTCGTCGCCGGCGGATGTCGCCTCGGCCCTGCAGCGCGCCCGGGCGCGGTGCGCGGAACCGGTGGCGGCCGCCCAGTTCGATCTGGCCCTGGGAAACCTCTACCGGGACCGGCTCAAGGATCCGGATCGCGCGGCGCGCTATTTCAACGCGGCAGCGACCTGTGGCCAGGAATACGTGGCCCGGCCCGCGCGGGAGGCCCTGGCGTCCTTGCGCTACAACTCCCGGTAGTCCAACTGCCCTCCCGAACGTCCGGCGCGCGACGCGACGGGACACGCGGCCAGTGTGATACGATTGAATCCGAGACAACGCGCGGAGGAGAGTTGTCGTGGCCGGCATGAACGGTTTTCTGGAACACGTGGTACGCGGCGGCGTGGTCGACCGAAGCCTCGCCGAACGGGCACGGGTCGAATCCGAAAAATCCGGCGAACCCATCGTGGAAGCCCTGTGCCGGGTGGCCCGGATCGCTCCCGCGGACGTGTACCGGGCCCTGGCCGAATACTGTGAAATGCCCTTCGTGCTTCTTTCCCGGCAGCAGATCGATCCGGCCATCGCCGCGCGGGTACCGGCCCGGTTCGCCACCCATTACGGCTTCGTGCCGGTGGAGGAAAAGGGAGGCGCGCTGGTGATCGCCATCAGCGACCCCATGAACCACCAGCTGCTCGACGACATCCGGCTGGTGCTGCGTCGGCGGGTGGAAGCGGTGGTGACCACGCCCCAGGAAATCACGCGGGCGATCAAGGAACTCTACGGCGTCGGCGCGGACACCGTGGAAAAGATCCTCATCAGTTCCGAACACGGGGAAACCACCCTGACCCTCGAGCAGGGCCCGGTCAGTGCCGACCTCGGCGACGAATCCATCGACCCGTCCATCATCAAGTTCGTGAACGAACTCATCCTCGAGGCAATCCGGTCCGACACCACGGACATTCACATCGAGCCATTCGAGGATTCCCTCAGGGTGCGTTACCGCATCGACGGCATCCTCCACCAGGCCCCAACCCCTCCGTCCATCCGGGGATTTCATAATGCCATCGTGTCGCGTATCAAGATCATGGCCAACCTGAACATCGCCGAAAAACGCCTGCCCCAGGACGGGAAGATCCTGGCCTCTTTCGGCGACAGGCAGTATGACCTGCGGGTATCCGTGCTACCCACCCCACATGGCGAAACCGTCAACATCCGTATTCTCAGCCGATCTTCCATGGCCCTCAGCCTGGACCAACTCGGCTTTCTTCCCGAAGATCTCGATCAGTTCAACCGGTACATCTCCAAGCCCTACGGGATTATCCTGGTAACGGGTCCCACGGGAAGCGGCAAAACCACGACCCTTTACGCGGCCCTTGCCAAGTTGAACCAGGTGGATCGGAAGATCATCACGATCGAAGATCCCATCGAGTACCAGTTGGCCGGCGTCACCCAGATGCAGGTGCAACCGAAAATCGGGTTCGACTTCGCCATGGGCCTGCGATCGATGCTCCGGCACGATCCGGATATCATGCTGGTCGGCGAAATCCGTGACTCCGAAACCGCCGAAATGGCCATACGTTCCAGCCTGACGGGGCACCTCGTGCTGAGCACCCTGCATACCAATGACTCCGCGGGAGCGGTCACGCGACTGATCGACATGGGAATCGAACCTTTCCTGATTTCCAGCACCATGATCGTGTCCATCGCCCAGCGACTGGTCCGGCGGGTGTGTCCCCAATGCGCGGAACCGGTGGAACCGGATCCCCAGTTGCTTCGCTGGGAGTTCGGCGTGGAACCCGACCAGTACGGTAATGCCCGGTTTCTCAAGGGACGGGGCTGCGAGCACTGCCGCCACACGGGGTACCGCGGTCGCCTCGCCATCTACGAAATGATGCCTTTCACGGAAGCCATCAAGGACCTGACCGTCCGGCGGGCCAACGCCCTGGAAATCAAGCGCCAGGCGCTGAAGGAGGGCATGAAAACCCTGCGGCATTCCGGGTGGCGGCGCGTGGTCTCCGGGGATACCACCGTCGAGGAAGTGCTCCGGGTGACAGCGGACGCCGAGGACATCGGCGTGAAACGGGATTGAACCGGTCATGACGCGGTTCCGGTACGTCGCGCGGAAGGGTCCCGGTGAAAATGTCGAGGGGACCGTGGAAGCGGAATCGCGGCGCGTGGCGGTGGCCCGGATCCGGGAACTGGGTTACTTTCCCCTGAAGGTGGAAGAAGATACCGGAGAAACGTCCCGGGATCTCCTTCGGGAAAAACTCCAGCGGATCAGCATTAAAGACCGCAACGTCTTTCTGCGCCAATTAGCCAATCTCTTCGAGTCAGGCATGATGATCACCCGCGCCCTGCGCACCCTGGTCGAACAGACTGAAAACCCCCGCCTGCGCAAGGTGATCGATCAGCTCCGGGAAGAGGTGCAACAGGGCAGCAGCCTCGCCGAAGCCATGGAAAAACACCCGGACCTGTTCCCAGCCATGTACGTGAGTCTCGTGCGGGCCGGTGAAACCGGGGGCATGCTGGAGGAAGTGCTCTGGCGGATCTGCGCTTTCGGTGAACAGGAAGAAGAATTACGGGGACGCGTGGTCTCCGCGATGATCTATCCGGCCTTTCTCGTCGTGGTCGGTTTTTCCGCCGTGTTTATCCTGGTCTCTTTCGTGTTTCCAAAGTTTATCCGTATTTTCGAGGATTTCAACGCGCAATTGCCCATGCCCACCCGGATCCTTATGGGATTCAGCGATTTCATGGGCGCGTGGTGGTGGGCGGTCCTGATCGCACTGGCTGGAGGAGTGGCAGGGCTGTTCCGGGCCTGGCGGACCGAGGGGGGCCGCCGGTATTTCGACGCGCTTTTTCTTCGGATCCCCGTGCTGCGGACCCTCGTGATCAAGTACGAAATGGCCAAGTTCGCCCGGACCCTCGGTACCCTGCTGGATAATGGCGTGCCCATTCTGACGGCATTGCAGATCACCGGGGAAACCATCAGCAACCGATGGATCCGGGACGAGATCCTGACCATTCACCAGGCGGTGCGGGACGGGGAAAGCCTGAGTGAAGCGTTGCGGCGGTGCATCCATTTCCCTCCCATGGTGGTCAGCATGTTCGCCGTGGGAGAAGAAAGCGGCCGGGTTGGCGCGGTGGCCACGCGGGTGGCAGACGCGTATGACCTGGAGGTAGACCGGGCGGTCAAGGCACTCGTGGCATTGTTTGAACCAATGCTGATTGTCATCATGGGCGTCATCGTGGGCTTCCTCGTCATCGCCATGCTCCTGCCCATGCTCACCCTCAGTTCAGCCATCGGGGCTTGAACCTTCTCGCCATGCGTCCGTTCCCAGTGGGTTGCGTAATCTTTCAATTTTTGTTGCAAAGTTGTATCAAACCTGTATAGAATCTTCCAATAACTTGTTTTTTTTGATGGAAAACGTTATACCACGCCCCTGATTCCCAACGCGGGGGAGGAGCAGAGCAGGAGAAACCGTCATGGCGCGGAATGGTTCACCCTCTGAACAGATCAAGCAGGTAATCCGTCAAATGATCGAAAAAGGGGTATTCGGGGTTGGACAGCCCGTGCCGTCTGAACTCGAATTGGCCGCACAATATAACGTCGGACGCGCCCATTCCCGCCAGGCGCTTCGGGATCTCGAATCGGAAGGGTATATCCTCCGCTCCCGGGGACGCCGCTCCATTGTCGCCCCCAAGCAGCAATGGCCAGGCCGGGCCCTGACTTCCGTCGGGGAAAACGTGGTGGCTCTCGCCCTCCCCACCTACCAGTCCCGCTACTGCCAGGCCATCCAGCATGGCCTGTTTTCCGTCATCTCGGAACGGGGGTACCAGAGCATTGCCTACAACCTCAGTTTCGATGAGACCGGGGAACCCCATTTTCTGAAACATGTCAGTTCCCTGGGGCTGCGCGCGCTGGCCCTGTGGATCCAGAACGAAACCCCGGAGACGGAAAACCAGGTCCGGGAAATCGCCGAATCCGGCCTCCCGGTTGTCCTGGTGGATCACGAGGCCCGGCAGACCGAACTGGACGCGGTAACTACTGACAATGAACAACTTGGGGAGGAACTGACCCGCGCCCTGCTTCAACGGGGGCACGAACGCGTTGGATTCCTGCGGGACACGTATAACCTCATGAGCACCGAGGAACGGCAGCGGGGGTTCACGCGCGCCCTGGCGGAAGCGGGCATAACCTACCAGGAAGCCTGGGGCGCGGCTTTCAATCCTCACCACGGGGACGAAGTTATTCAGGCGGTGGACATGGTTATGGCCCGGCGTAACCCGCCCACGGCGTTCTACTGTTCTCACGACGCCCTGGCCCAGGTGGTGGCCGATCGCCTGAACGTACTGGGATACCGCCTGGGAGAGGACATCGAAATCGCCACCTCGGATGACGACGGCCTGTTGCAGGAACGGGGTGTACCCGCCATACTCATGCGCCAGCCTGGTTACGCCATTGGCCGTAAAGCCGGAGAATTACTGCTGGAGCGTATCGCCGACCCGTCGTTACCCCCACGGGTGGTACGGCTGGCCCCGGAATGGGTGTGCCGGTCAAACGGGGACCCGATTGCCGCGGAGTAACCTGGGCCCGTGGACTTAAAAACATGGTTGGAGCGGTTGGAGGTAACGCGCAATGCCTAAAATCAATAAGCCCAAGGGCGAATGGACCATCCACGATATCGCACGGGAACTAGGCGTCTCCGCGAAAACGGTCAGCCGGGTGCTCAACCACAAGGACGGGGTCGGACCAGAACTGCGGGAGAAAATCCAGCGCCTCATGGACGAGGTGGGCTACCAGCCTCATCTCGGCGCGCGTTCGTTGCGTACCCGGGTCAGCACGTGTATCGGCGTCACCATGCCGGTGGGACCGGAAAGCGCGCCACTAAGCCAGAATTTCGTGCTGTGGATCGTGGAACAGATATACGCGGCATTCGGCCGGCTGGGCGAATACGTGTGCATGGACCTGAATCCCAGGGCCGGGATAGACGCGGGTGATTATGGACGGGGAATCTGGCAGCACCTGTTCAAGGCATGCGTGATCGCCGGCCCATTGCCGGTAGATGACCGTATTCTCCGGCGCATTCACGACAGCGGCGCCCGATACGTCGTGTTCAGCCGCCTGGACAGCGTGCCCGAAGCCAACTGCGCGGTGGTGGATTATGAACGGGCCGCCTACGAATCGACTCGGTATCTGATCGAGCGGGGACACCGACGCATCGCGATCCTGCGTTCATTCGAGGGACTCAATCCCGGGCTCGAACGGTTGCGTGGATACAAGCGCGCACTGGAAGAAGCAGGGATTCCTTTTGATGAACGGCTGGTGCGCTCGGTGGGACTGAGCACTGATTCAGTGGCCGCGGGCACCCATTTCCTGCTGACCCAGGAAGGCGTAACGGCCTTGATCGACAGCAGCAGCATGGAAGACGGTGACAGCCTGAAAGAGGGAGCGGCCCGGGCTGGTAAACATTTTGGCGAAAACGGTATTGAACTGGTGGCATGGACCTATCTTAAGGACATGGCGGTATGCCGCGAAGCGTCCGCGCACGTCTGGCTGCCCATGCGGGAATCTGCCAGGGAAGGCGTCATGATGCTGGCGGACCGGGTATACGGCCGGGCGGAGGGTCCTATCCACGTGGTGTATCCCCCGGTGCTGCAACCGTACCCCATTGAGCAACTGTTGCCGACGCCCAAGCGGTTCTTCTACCAGGAATAACCCCTCAGGGCTTGCGCCAGCGCAGGTACAGGTCGTTGCCGATCCAGTGATGGAAGGGACGCGATATCGGGGCCGCGATCCGGTAAAGGGGGCTCCGGGCAAGGTCACCCGTCAGGCGGTGACTCCCGGCGCGGAGCAGGTCAGGATCCACCCAGATTTCCGGTGCTGGATAGACCAGCCCCGCGTCCCGCGCGACGCGACGTAGCAGGGTGGGCGTGTATTCCTGGATGTGTACCCGGTCCATGACAGCCAGTTGCGCGTCCACGTCTTCAACGGTCCCGGGACGGAACCACCGCAGCATGGGTCGGATCAGCCGGGGCCACAGGACCCGGTGAAACACCAGGTTCGGCGTCGTGTGCGCGAACAGCACCCCGCCGGGCTTGAGCACCCTGGCCATTTCCCTCAGCAGGTAAGCGCCCCCCGCGTAATCCAGGTGTTCAATGAGGTCCCCGGCGAAAACCCGGTCGAACTGGTTATCCGCGAAGGGCAGGTACCGACAGTCCCCCCGAACCAGCACCGGTTTTCGGGACCTGCCGGCCCCCAGGGAGGCCGCGAGGCGACAGGCGGCCGGGGAGAAATCCAGCCCCACGGCCAGGGCGCACCGGTCCGCCAGCGCGTAAAGCAGTTCCCCCCGCGCGAAGCCGAGTTCCAGGACATGATGACCCGGGTCACATGCCAGTATGGAAAGGTGCTTTTCCCGCAGCCAGGACAACCGGCCCGACCTGAACCCGGCGTAGCCCTCCACGTCTTCACTCAGGAAATAAGCCTCCGGGTAGGCCCCGGGATCAAGGGAACGCCCCCGGGATCCGGGGCGCGGATCATCCGTCGACGCATCCATCATTGAACAGGCACCTTAAGCCCATATTCTTCAATCTTGCGGTACAGCGTGCTGCGCCCGATGCCCAGCAGGGCCGCGGCGTCCCGGACATTCCCCCCGCACAGTCGAAGGGCTTCCTCGATATGCCGGCGTTCCATCTCCTGGAGGGACAGGAAACCTCCCGCCTTCCGCTCGGGAGGGGGTGTGCCCAGGGCAAGGTCGCTTTCGTCGATCACGTCACCCTTAGCGAGGGCCACGGCGCGTTCCACCACGTTCCGCAGTTCCCGGACGTTTCCGGGCCAGGTGTGCCGCTGCAGGGCGCGCAACGCCGTCGGCGTGAACCGGGCGTGGGCGGCCGCGCCACTGCGGGCCAGCGCGCTGGATAGAAAGTACGCGGCCAGTTCAGGAATGTCGCCGATCCGCTCACGCAGGGGTGGGATGTACAGTTCCACCGCGTTGAGCCGATGATAGAGATCCCGCCGGAATCGTCCTTCTTCGACCGCGCGGCGGATGTCGGCATTGGTGGCGGACACGACCCGCACGGTCACCTTGATTTCCGCCTGGCTGCCCAGTCGCCGGAATGCCCCGGTCTCAATGGCGCGCAGCAGGCGGGCCTGGTTGGCCAGGCTCAGGTCGGCCACCTCGTCGAGAAACAGCGTGCCGCCGTTGGCTTCCTCGAGCAGGCCGCGCCGCACGGCGTGAGCGCCGGTGAATGCTCCTTTCTCATGTCCAAACACCTCGCTTTCGAACAGCTCATCGGGAATCGCCGCGCAGTTGACCGCGACCATCGGCCGATCCGCCAGGTCGGACAGTTCGTGAATCATGCGGGCAACCAGTTCCTTGCCCGTGCCGGTTTCGCCAAGAATCATGACGTTCAAACGGGTCCGGGCGTACTGCCGGGCTTTTTCCCGGAGCGTTTTCATGGCCGTGCTGCCGCCCAGGATCGGCCCGGCATTGGTAACCCCCGCCACGAGTTTACGGTTTTCCGTTTCCAATTGTTCCAGCCGTTCCATGGCTCGCAGGTAAGGCGCGCCCGTGTGGGCGAGGGCCAGCAGGGTGGTCAGGTCGTCCTCATCGTGCATGCGTCCCGGGGTTTCGCTGCGCGTCACCAGGACGCCCACCGCCACGCCCGCGAGAATCAGCGGTGCCACCAGGGTCGTCCGCACGGCTGGCTTGCCGTCCTCCTCGATGGACTCCGGCAACAGTACGCCCTTCTGGCCGGAGAGGGCGTCCGCCACCAGATCCCGCAGGACGGTATCTTTCTCGAACACGGCCACCCCCTCCCGAGGCCACACGGCTACCCGGCTTTCGGCATCCGGCTTCCACACCAGCCAAGCCTGCATGGGCGCGACCCGCTCCTGCACTGCCTGCAGCAGCAGCGAGGCCACGCCGCTCATGGAACGTGCCATGCTCATGGCAATACCCAGGTTGACCAGGTGGAGCAATTCTTCGGTGGACCGTGGTTTACCCTGGCCAAAGAGGGATTCCTCATCAGACGGTGAATAGATCGGCCCACCCAGGGACAGGGCCGACGTGGCTTTGCCCGGCCTGGGCAGGCTCCGGGTGACGCCATTAGCTGGTTCCGTGGCCCGGATCACACAGAAAATCGTCGCCCCCACGCCGATTTCATCCCCCGGGGACAGCATCGCTTCGCTGACCGGCGCGCCATTAAGCAGCGTGGCGTTGCGACTTCCCATGTCCCGAAGTTTCAGGGCATCATTTTCGAGGGCCAACTGGCAATGCCGGCGAGACACGGTGGGATCATCCAGCCGGATGGTACATCCGGGATCCCGCCCGATGACCAGGGGAAGCGGTCCGATCGGCCATGCCACGCCACGATCCTGGCCTCGGCGAACCGTCAGGTAATACGGCATAAGGCAAGCCTCCTCTCGGGCATCCCCGAATCGGGACTTATTCTACATCTATTATGCCCGCTTTCCCAGAATGAGACAACAGCCGAGCCAGGCATACCGGGTACAGGGATCATGCCGGCCCCCACGCGGTACAGTCATGCCCGGGCCGAATGTGTGTCATAATGAGGGATCAGCACTCCCGTGAAGGCACCACCTGGTGAACATGAAAAACAACCACGCACTGCCTGGGGTCCAGGGGTACGGCATCGCTGCACTGGCCCTTGGGATAGGCTTGGCCATGACGGGCCTTGCCCTGTTGCTCTGGCCTGGCCCCACGGTCGAACCGGCGTTGTCCCCTGCTCATCCCCGGCCATCGGGGCGCCCGAACATCGTCCTCATCGTCATAGACGCGCTACGGGCGGACCGGCTCAAGGCCCAACGCAACGGCCTGCCGGTCATGCCATCCCTGGCCTCGCTGGCCCGGGCGGGCACGCTGTACGCGAATGCCTGGGCACCAGCCAGCTGGACCCGCCCGTCCATGGCATCCCTGTTCACCGCGCTGCCCATGGAAACGCATCAGGTCCGGTGGAGCGCGGATCCGGATCAGCCGGACGGCCCGTCAGACGTGTTATCCGACGCCTTCGAAACCCTTGCGGAGTACCTGCGCGCCGCCGGGTGGCGGACCATCGGCGTCCAGACCAATCCTAATTGCCTGCCCGAGTTCGGCTTGGCCCAGGGCTTTGAAACCTACGCCTTTTCGGCGGCATGGCGGGCGGAACAGGTCACCGATAAGGCCCTTGAACTGGCCGCCGGTGCGTCTTCGCCTTTTTTCCTGTATGCCCATTACATGGAGCCCCACCTTCCATACCCCGCGTCACCGGAGGCCCGCGCCGCGATGGGATGGCCTCCTCCAGTCCTGCTTCCCACGGAACTCGAAATTGTGGACAAGGGTTTCAGGGATTATTTCTGGTCCTACCTGCGGCACCGCTATGGCATGTCCACCACGTCACCGCCAGCGTTTTCTGACGTCCAGCGGGACGCGACGCGGATGATCTACGACGCGGCGTGCCGTACCGCGGATACCGCCGTGGGCCGGCTGGTCTACTCTCTCGAACGGCAGTTTCCAGCCACCCTCTTCATTATTCTGGCAGATCACGGAGAACAGTTCTGGGATCACGATCTGCTGGGACATGGCTTGAGCCTCTACTCGGAGGAAACCCGGGTGCCCCTGATCCTGTACGGGTGGCGCACGCCCAGGGGATTACGGGAAACCACCCCCGTATCCCTGCAGGATGTGATGCCCCTTCTGGTCGATCGCCTGGGATTACCACCCCGGGATCACTGGATGGGTACCGCGCCCGGGCTCCCGGAACGCCCAGTATTTTCCAGCACCCGCGCGCCATGGCCTTCCTGGAACGTCCACCTGGACATGGTCGTCTTCGGGCCATGGAAACTGATTCACGACGTTCGAAAAGATACCTGTGAACTGTATAACCTGGAAGCGGACCCTGGAGAACACCGGAATCTATGTTCGGAGGCTCCCGAGGTAGCGGACCGGGGAAGAAGCCTGTTACGCGAACACCAGGAAATGGCCATATTCCGGCGTCAGGCGGGACAAGAAACCCGGCAGGTAGACGAATCCGTGCGAGAACAACTCCGGGCCATCGGGTACATGGAATAACCAAGCAAGGGCCGGTCCGAAAAATATATAGCGTCCGGAACACAACCTGTTCCAGACGCTATATATTCTCTACAGTTGCTGATTGCTCCTGAACCTACTTCTTGGCGGGAGCCGCCTTCTTGGCCGGGGCCGCCTTCTTGGCGGGAGCCGCCTTCTTGGCGGGAGCCGCCTTCTTGGCCGGGGCCGCCTTCTTGGCGGGAGCCGCCTTCTTGGCCGGGGCCGCCTTCTTGGCCGGGGCCGCCTTCTTGGGGGCTTCGTCTGCCATGTGCTGTTCCTCCGATTGCCCAGAGTTACTGGTTGAACCGACTTCAAGTACCCGGCCCGCCTGAGCCGGGATTTCGGCCAAAAAATGGTTTTTCAGGTTTTTCGTTAAGTACGTGGTGCCTGAAAACTTCTTTTAACGCATCCATTCAACTGTAAACCACTACAATTTGTGGCTTTCACGCAAATGTATATCATATTTTGAATCAAAAGTCAAGCATTTTTTTAAAAATACGCTTACTTTTTTTCCAGATAATTTCAATAAAAAAATGAAACATCAAGGGTTAATTGAAGTGAAAAGAGCTAGGAATCCACGAAAAGAATGGGCTGCCCCCTGAACGCAACACGCTTAATTAAAAATATTGTATTGCTTGTTGCTACATGAAAATTAATAGTGTTATCGATTCATACAGGGCGGCAAAGGAAAGTTGAACGCCGATAAATAAGGTTGCGCCAGCGAGTGATCGGAAACCGAACATCAGCCCCGCCAGGGAGAAACGGCTCGGACGAAACAGAAAACGCAATACCCATCGGCTCCAGCAGAGTACCGCGAATACCGCAAGCAGATACGCCTGCAACTCCAGGCTCATGGTGATGGAATGCAGCGCGTATCCCGAAACCATCCGGGTCCACACCGGACTCATGACCAGCGCGGTGGAAAACAACGCGCTGAATACAACGAAAACACCAACAGGGAATCCAAATATGGAAAATAGTATTGTATTTCTTACTGTTTGTATTATGTAATTGTTGTAAAAGGTTGCCCACGCGGCATGGAGAATACTTCCGGATTCGTAGGCCGCGCCCACGTACGCAAGTTCTCCCTCGGAGAAGACGTGCTGTACCGCGTTCAGCAGAAACAGGCCCAACGCGGGCATCATGATGGCGGCCAGCATGCATACCAGGACCCACGAATAATACACGCCATGAAGCCAATTCCACAGTCGCGTGTATCGACGGGTCTCCCGGAGAAAGGGATAAAAAAACTGCTCGGGTCGCGCGGTTTCCGCCAGGCGGTTCAGCAGATCACGTTGCAGCAGGGCCCCTCCAAGGAAGGACAGAAACAGGCCCACCAGTCCCACCAGGGTTATCGCGGGACGGGTCCGGCAGGGATCGGCGATCCAGAAGGAGGCGTTTTCTTCGTCCGCTCCGGTACCAGGTAAACCGATATTTCCGGGGTCCGTCGCGGCGGCGGCCTTCGCGTCGGACAGTAACGGCCCATCCCACGACCGGAGGTTCACGCCCGCCGTTGAGGGCACGTCTCCCGGGAGATCCTGACCAGTTCCGGCCAACGGCTCTTCGGGTGACGATTCATCCGCGGCCTCAGCGAGACGATCGAGGCCCTTCGGATCCAGGTATCCAGACCATACCTCCGGGCATTGCCGGGTAACCGGGGCGATACCTTCACCGTCCAGGGCCACAACAGCCCAGGAAAAAGCGGGAATTCCCCCCCGCAACCGGCCGGACACCACGCAACGGATACCGTGAATGTTTACCGTGTCGCAGGACGGCGAGATCAGTTCGCCGGCCAGTACTTCAGGTTTCGCCGGATCGGGTGTGTAACCGGAAGCCACGAGGGCGGCGAGAACCCGGGGCTCGGCATCGAGAATGATCAGCCACGGCGGATCAAAGGTGGGGGCGGGGGCATCCGTCGCATCGGACAACTCCGGATGCCGGAGCAGCGCGAATTCCGCGGGCGAGAGAACCTTTTCCAATGTTTCCGCGGTCAGGCGCAGCACGCGAACCGGTATACATCCCGACCCGGGGTCATCACGGGATTCCGGGGCGTTGACCAGCACCGCGGCACGAGACCACGGCAGGGAATCCAGCCAGCGCCTTTCGGTTTCCCCGCACACCCCAAGTATTGCCGCGGCCAGTAGCATGAGCAACATGCCCCGAAGCGGCCAGCGTTTCGCCACGGGGGAAACAGTGATAACCCGGGCGTCCGGATTAATTTCGGGGCCAGGGATGTCCGGCACGCGATCAGGCCGCTTCCCGCTGGGGAGTTGTGGTGGCCTGTGGCGCGGCCACGGTGAGCGGGCTGGAGGCGGGACACAGGTCGTCCACCACGCGACGCGTGAGGGCTTCCATGTACGACCCGGTGCTTGGCCCGAACCAGTTCATGAGCCCGATTTCGTAACCAAGCGTTCCCTTCTCCTCCGTTTCGTTGTAGTACTTGTCTGGAGAGAGGTAGCCGAGATACCCCGGGGCGAAACTGGTCACCCACAAATCGATACCCCGGGGAGCCATGGCTTCACGCCATTCCCGGCACAATTCACCGCTGACGTCGAAGGGAAGTCCCACAAAGATGACGTTGCCCAGGCGGAGAGCCTGAACGGCGCCTTCCTTTTTGACCCCCGCGACCAGGTAGGCCAGTGGCGAGAGCCGCCATTTCGGAGAAATGGGACGCATCTGGAAGGAAGAGGTGCCTACATCCACCGACAAGGCGGCGATGTCGGCGCGATCAACAAATTGCGGGGGATGCGCGGCAAGGTCGTCCACGACCAGCTTGGCCAGGGCCTGGCCGAGCAGCACAATCCGGTCCGAAGGCGTGGGCGCTTCAGGCGCACGGGGACTCATGGAGCCCAGCCCGCCTCCGGCGTACATGGCCATGCCCTTGACCTGGGGCGCCAGAGCCCTGCAGAGTTCGCCGGGAAACTCGGCGGTAAAATCCATCATGTCCTGGTCAAAGTTGGTGGGGTGGGCTGAAAAACGGACCAGCACAGCCCGGTCTCCATTCTCTTTTTCGAACAGGAGATACTGCAGCGCGTTATCAACAGGCCCTTTTCGAGCGCGATTTCGGATGTACTGTTCCGCGTCCACCATGCCGTGGGCGAATTTCGCGGGGGCAAGGCTGTTGCACGCGGCTTCAAGGGCTTCCGTTACGCGCTCCGCCAGGAACTCGGGAACGGTGGGATCATAGGCGCCAGAAGAGAATTTACCCGCCAGGCCTGGCAACGTGCCGCCAGGACCGCAGTGGGTATGGCTAGCGGTGAAATAGATATTGTGCCGGTCCAGTGGCGTGCGTTGCGGCGCCTTCTGCCACACCAGTTCGGCAACGGTAGGGGGGGTCAGCAGCATATCGGTGGTCACGATGGCGGCCATGTCTTTGCCGTCGGATACGGCCAGGACCCGGCAATGGAGTTCGTCCCGCACGCCCCTGGACCGCTTGCCATCCGGGCGGCCGCCGTAACCGGCCATGGGCGTTCCGATTTTCGGCGTGATCGTCACTTCGGCCCACCCGGCCTGCAGCCGCGAGGGATTCGCCGTGAAATCATTCCGGGCAGCGCCCTCGTCGATAGCCTGTAACGCCTTTTTGTAATAATTCTTTTCGGCGAAACGGTTGTCCTTGTACACGGGCCATGGACCAATAAACAGCCAGAAGAGGAACACGATCGTCACCACGACGATCAGGAAACCCAGCACGATCCGCTTGAAGATTTTCATGTTTTCGACTCCTTTATGCCGCGCGCCCGATCAGGGCATGTCCACGGATGCCTTGAGAACTCCGTCCGCGTAAGCCGCCACCAGTTCGAAGGCCCGGGGGGCTTCATCCAGGGTAAACGTATGGGTAATCAGTGACGCCACGTCGAGGCGTCCGGTTTCGATCAGCGCGATGGTACCAGAATAATTGTTCAGGAATCTGCGGCACCATTTAAGGGTAAGTTCGCGTCGCCTGGCAAAGCCGACCGGCACAAGGTCATCGTCGTTGCCGCTGATGCCGGTGAGGACGCAGCGTCCAGCTGGCCGGCATCCGCGGACCGCGATCCAGATACCCTCGGGGCGGTTGGTCGCGTCGACACACGCGTCCGCGCCGGGACCACCCGTCTGTTCGGCCAGCCAGGACAGGGTCTCCCGCGCGCCGCCGTCCGGACCACCCGGTTTCGCGACCCACGCGGCGTCAACCCAACCTTTTTCCAGGGCAAACTCCACCCGGCCAGGCAGGAGGTCCACCCCGAAGATCCTGGACGCGCCGCCGGTTCGGGCCACCTGGGCCGTGAGCAGGCCAATGGGTCCCAGGCCAACGATGAAAACGGTATCCCCAGGTCGGAGCGCGGCCAGTTCAATCGTGTGGACCGCGACCGCCGCGGGCTCGATCATTGCCGCGACCGCCGCGGACAGGGTTGCGGACACGGGAAAACAGAACCGCGCGTCCACCGTCATCAGTTCCCGCATGGCCCCGTCGCAACCGGGGCCCCCCGGAAAGAACATCCGTTCACAGACGTTGTAATGTCCGGACATGCACCAGCGACATGCCAGGCATGGAATCCCCGGTTCCACGGCCACCCGTTTCCCCACCAGGGAGGGGTCAGCCTTTTCCCCCACGGCCACGACCACGCCCGCGTATTCATGACCCAGAATGGTGGGGCCGGTCAGCGCGGCGTGTCCGATCCGGCCTTCCAGGTAGTAGTGGATATCGGAACCGCACACCCCGACCGATTCCACCCGGATGAGGGCGTCATGAGGGCCCGGCTGGGGGGCGGGTTCTTCCACCAGCCGCACATCCCTTGGCCCGAACCATCGGGCGGCCTTGATCTTGCTCATACCGATCACTCCAGCGTTCCGGACCCGGCCGGAAAAAATCTTCAGACCCGGCCCGGCATCGGAGGGTTACAGGTGGACTACTCGACCCGACGGATCCTGGGATCCGTGAAAATGTCCGCCTCGTCCCGGCTGGGACTGGAAAATTCCGACACGATGGCCCCTTCCGGCCCGGCCTGAAACCAATGCCGGGTATTGGGGGGCAGGGTGTACTGGTCGCCTGGCCGGAGCACGATTTCATGAAACACGGTATAGGCACCATCGGGCGCGGGAGGCGGCGCGCAGTGGGGCCCTGGCGTGGGATCTCCTTCCGTGTAGAGGTATACCGTGCCCCAACGGCAACGGAAGGTTTCCTGTTTTCCCGGGTCCGCGCCCACCGGTGGATGCCGATGCTCGGGACAGGTCATGCCGGGAAACATGATCAGTTCCTTGGCGCAGTACCGATCATTGTTTTCATATACCACGATGGCCAGACCCGTGCGTTCAAATTCATTCAGCGCAAAGTCCGCCAGTTCCATCGCCGCTTTTTCGGTGGCAGTGATGACGATACCCGCCCGCTCGAGCATATCCGCCGCCCGATCCCGGTAAACACGCGCCAGTTCCTGAGGAATCATGGTGACCACCCTTATCACAACACGTGGAACATGATACGTCTTCCCGGCAGACGGTCACAACCCTTTCGGGCGCAAGTTCCATGTGAAGGCGCGCTGATCGCGGGGAAGTGGGGCTTCCCGGCGCGGGGGTTCAGGCCAGATTTTTCCGCGCATCGTTCGTCGAAATAACAACGATCTTCGTCGTATGCCGGCATGACGTGGAAATCACCATAAATTTATTTATATAATTAACATACTTTATCATATTCAATCCTCACTCCAACCCCAAATCCGTCTCTTCGGGATATGCCACTCTGGAAAAGCACCGCCCGGAATGCGCCCGCGGGCGTTCATGTTACACTTTAGATAAACGATATGGCCACGCTGATCTCCGATATAACACCGCAGGCCGCCAGCCAGGTGGTCTCGCTGGATGAGGTCGTGTCACTGCTCGAACGGAACTTTCCGGGCGGTGACATGGATCTCGTGCGCCGGGCGCACGCTTTCGCGGAGCGAGCACACGAGGGACAGGTTCGCGCGTCGGGAGAACCCTACATTACGCACAGCCTGCATGTCGCGCGGAACCTGGCAAACCTTGGGCTGGATCCGGTAACCTGCGCGGCGGGGCTCCTGCACGATGTGCTCGAGGACACCGGCGTCACGCGGGAAGAACTGACGCTGCGGTTCGGCGAAGAAATCACGTGGCTGGTGGACGGCGTGACCAAGATCAGCGGTCTGGAATTTCACCATGATCCCCAGTCGCTGGAGCAGAAGCAGGTTCAGAATATCCGCAAGATGCTCGTGGCCACTGCCCGGGACCTTCGGGTGATTTTCATCAAACTGGCGGACCGGTTACACAACATCCGGACGCTGGAGTACCTGCCGGAAGAAAAACGCAAGCGCATCGCCCGGGAGACGCTGGACATTTTCGCGCCGCTGGCGCACCGGCTGGGGATTTCCGAGTGGCGATGGGAACTGGAGGACTACGCGTTCCGGCACCTGGATCCCGTGATGTACCGGGAACTGGCCCGGATGGTCGCGATGAAACGCCGGGAACGGGAGGCCTACCTGCGGGAGACCGTTGAACTGGTCAAGGCCCGCCTGAAGGAGGGGGGCCTGGAAGCCGATGTCATCGGGCGGCCCAAGCACCTGTACAGCATCTACGAAAAAATGCAGCGGCAGGGCAAAGAATTCAACGAGGTGATGGACGTGCTGGGAATTCGCGTCATCACCCGCACGGAGCGCGCGTGTTACGAGGCCCTTGGCATCATTCATAACCTGTGGACCCCCATCCCCGGCCGCCTCAAAGACTACATCGCCATGCCGAAGATGAACATGTACCAGGCCCTGCACACCACGGTGATGCGGGAGAACGGCCTCGCGATGGAGGTACAGATCCGCACGGAAGCCATGGACCGGGTGGCCCGGGAAGGACTCGCGGCGCACTGGCGGTACAAGGAAGGAACGGCTGACGAAAAACTGGATGCCCAGATCGCCTGGTTGCGGCGGGTGTATGACTGGATCAAGGATGCCGGGCCCGTGGATGGCATGCTTGACAGTGTCCGCCGGGAATTCCAGTCCTCGTTCATTTACGTGTTCACGCCAAAGGGTGAAGTAAAGGAACTGCCCCGGGGCGCCACGCCGCTGGATTTCGCGTACCTGATCCATTCCCACGTGGGTCACCACTGCATCGGGGCCAGGGTCAACGGCAAGATGGTGCCCTTGCGGTATAACCTGCAGACCGGCGACCAGGTGGAAATCCTGACGTCGAAGCACCAGGAACCCCGGCTGGACTGGCTGGACATGGTCGTCACGGGCCGGGCCCGGGTCAGGATCCGCCAGCGGTTGCGGGAACTGGGCGAACTGCCCCCCCTGGAGGATGCCCGGCAGCCGGAGAAAGAAATCCGGAGCAGGCCGGAGTCACCGCTGGTTATTCCCGCGCGGACCGAGGAGCGCCGCGTCACCGACGACGCTACCCGTCGGAAACTGGTGCGGGTCGGCGGGGTCAAGGGGATGGCCGTGCAGTTCGCGAAATGCTGCGACCCGATGCCGGGCGACCAGATCGTGGGCTACGTGACCCGGACGCCGGGCATTTCCATCCACCGGCGGGACTGCCGGAGTTTTCAGCGGACTGCCCGGGATCCCAGGCGGATCGTTGACGCGACGTGGGAGGGTGAAGGCACATTCATGGCGTGGCTTCGCCTGGAGACACGGCATCGTCCCAACCTGCTGGCCGACATCACTGATGCCCTGCGACCCCTCAACCTCGATATTCGCAACGCCAGTTTCACGGAATGCGCAGAAGGCAGTCGCCGGCATTATTTTGATTTCAGTTTCGAGACTTCCGACCACCGCACGGTGGAGCAGGCCCTTCGGGTGGTGCGCACGGTACCCGGCGTGCTGGGTGCCCGTACGCTGGACGCCCATGGCGTAAAGACCCCCCTGCCATCGCACCGCCCCTCTCCGTCTCGGGGGGGATGAACAGGGTCCGGGATCTTCCATGTTCAGCCGTCAACCATTCAAGCTGGTCAGTCCCCACGCGCCCGCGGGGGACCAGCCGCAGGCCATCGAGGAACTCTGCCGGGGCATCGAATCCGGGGAGAAACACCAGGTGCTGCTGGGAGTCACCGGGTCGGGCAAGACCTTTACCATCGCAAACGTGATCGCCCGGCTGAACCGTCCCACCCTGGTGCTGGCCCACAACAAGACGCTCGCCGCCCAGTTGTACGGCGAATTCCGGGAACTGTTTCCGGAGAACGCGGTGGAATACTTTGTCAGTTACTACGATTATTACCAGCCCGAGGCGTACGTGCCGGAAAAAGACCTGTACATCGAAAAGGAATCCTCGATCAACGAGGAAATCGACAAGATGCGCCACGCCGCCACCCGGGCTGTGCTGACCCGCCGGGACTGCATCATCGTGGCGAGTGTATCGTGCATTTACGGCATTGGCTCGCCCCAGACCTACTGGGGGTTACGGGTGGAGATCGCCACGGGAGATTTCGTGTCCCGGGAAGAACTGATCGACCGGCTCGTGGCCATGCAGTACCAGCGGAACGACATGGACTTTCACCGGGGGACCTTCCGCGCCCGGGGGGACACGCTCGACATCTTTCCCGCCTACGAAACCGACCGCGCGGTGCGCGTCCGGTTCTTCGGGGACGAAGTGGAGGAGATCAGCGAGATCGACCCCCTGCGAGGCATCACGCTGCGGAAACTGCCCCATGCCGCCATCTTTCCCGGCAGCCATTACGCCACCCCGCCGGACCAGTTGCGCCGGGCCGTCAAGGCGATCCGGGCAGAACTGTTCGAGCGGCTCAACGAGTTGCGCGCGGAAGGCAAGGAACTGTACGCGCAGCGGCTCGAGCAGCGAACCAGCTACGATCTCGAGATGCTGGAGGAGATGGGGTACTGCTCGGGGATCGAGAACTACTCCCGGCACCTGGACGGCCGCCGTCCCGGTGAACCGCCGCACACCCTGCTGAGTTATTTCCCCGAGGACTTCCTGCTGGTTGTCGACGAAAGCCACATGACCATCCCCCAGGTGCAGGCCATGTTCCGGGGGGACCGGGCCCGCAAGGACAAGCTGGTGGAATACGGTTTCCGCCTGCCTTCGTGCCGCGATAACCGCCCGCTGACGTTCCGGGAATTCGAGAAGCGGATCAACCAGGTCATCTACGTCAGCGCGACCCCCGGACCTTACGAACTCAAGCAGACCGGCGGCGTGGTCGTGGAGCAGGTGGTGCGACCGACGGGCCTGGTGGACCCGGAAATCATCCTGCGCCCCGCGGCCGGCCAGGTGGACGACCTGCTTGGCGAGATCCGCCAGGCCGTGGCAAAAAAGGAACGGGTGCTCGTCACCACGTTAACCAAGCGCATGGCCGAATCGCTGACGGAATACTATGCCGAACTGGGTATTCGCGTCCGGTACATGCATTCAGACATCGACACGCTGGAACGGATCGAGATCGTGCGGGACCTGAGGCTGGGGGCCTTTGACGTGCTGGTCGGCATCAACCTGCTCCGGGAGGGCCTCGACATGCCGGAGGTGGCACTGGTGGCCGTGCTCGACGCCGACCGGGAAGGATACCTGCGGTCGGAGACCAGCCTGATCCAGACCTGTGGCCGGGCCGCCCGCAACGTCCATGGCCGGGTCATCCTGTACGCCGACACCATGACCGGCTCCATGCGTCGCGCGATCGACGAGATGAACCGGCGGCGGGCGAAGCAGATCGCGTACAACCGGGAACATGGCATCGTGCCGCGGTCGATTTCGAAGCCGGTTCCGGACCTGCTGGCCCGACTGGGCGCCCTGGCCGCGCGGAAGGAAGAAGCGGCCCGGGCCGCGGAAGAAGCGGCGCCGTACCTGCTGTCGCCGCGGGACCTGCAACGGGAGATCGAGCGCCTGCGCAAGGAGATGAAACGGGCGGCGGACCGCATGGATTTCGAGCGCGCGGCAGTCCTGCGCGACCGGATCCTGTCCATGGAACGCCAACTGCTCGAAGCCGGCGCGTGAGGTCCCCACCTGACGCGAGGCCCCTTTCACGGTTCCGGTTCGATGAACGCTTCGCTGGCGATGACGCGGGGGGCGTCTTCGGGCTGATTCTGACCGGCTTCGCCGGGCGCCTGCATCCGGTCCAGGCCGTACTCGAAGTACAAGAGTTTCAGGGCCTTCATGAAGTCTTCGTCGGACTGGTTGTGCCGGCGGAAGCCGTTCAACTGGCGATGGAGGGCGGCCGGCAGCGGCTTGATAAACGCCTCGTAGAGCGTGTCCGCGAACCGTCGCAGCTCCGGATCGTTCGTCTGGGCGGCGAAATCGCCCAGCCGTTTGAGCACGTACCGCTGGCCGGGGCGTAGCCGCTGCAGGCGGTTCTGCTGGTTCCGCCGCAGTTCGGCGTCCTCCCGGAAACGCCGGAGGATTTCCATGACCCGGGTGTTGTGCTGGCGGGGCAGCGATTCCCGCGGGGTGTCGGGGGCGCATCGCAACCACGACAGGGCGGTTTCGATGTCCACGGGTTGCACTTCACCGCCGTCGCAACTGTAGAACTGCTGAAAGCCGTCGGACGCGCATAGGGCCAGGGCGTGGGGTCCCCGGCCCACGCGGCCGCACCGGATCCCATCCCGCAACTCGCAGATCCGCTGGTATTCCTCGGGGTCTTCCTGCCGCATCCGGCGGAAGAATTCTTCGGCCTCTACCAGGTCCATGATGGTTTCGTCGCCTTCTTCGGCGTCAGCGAGGACTTCCGACCGTTCGTCGTAGATGGCGTAGAGGGCGTCCTCGTTGAGGGCCTCGGTCTCCTCGAGGATCTGGGTATCCAGACCGATCACCTGGTGGATCTCGCTGATCCGCCTCCGGAGTTTTTCGGTCAGGCCCAGGTTTCGTTCGATGCCCGCTTCGGGCAGGAAGTTGAATCCCCAGATTTCGTCGTTTTCCGAACCGATGCGGTCAATGCGGCCGAACCGTTGAATCAGCCGGACCGGATTCCAGTGCAGGTCGTAATTGACAATCACGTCGCAGTCCTGCAGGTTGAGGCCTTCGGACATGACGTCGGTGGCCACGAGGATGTTGATTTCCTGATCGCGATCGCGGGCCAGGGTCGTTTTCGCGTTGGCCTTGGGGGCGAAGCGGGCCGCGATCCGGGCCTGGTTGGCGCTCTGACCGGTGACCATGGCCACGTCGGGGCGATGGCCGTCCGAGTTCAGCGCGTTGAACAGGTACGTTGCCGTATCGGCAAACTGCGTGAACACCAAAACCTTGCCGCTGGTTTTTGGAAAGTTGTTCCGCATGCCTTCGAGGAAACGGTGGAGCTTGGCGTCCCTGGCAGGGATGATGGGATCCACCATCCGGTGGATTTCCTCCAGCACGGCGATATCGGACGCGACGTCTTCCCGCAGGCGGGGCAGGTCGAAGGCCTCAATTTTGTACGGCGATTTCTGCCGGAGGCCCTCCCAGTCCAACTCGCCGGCAGTATCCATTTCGTAGAACTGCCGGGCGTCCAGGCCGGCTTCCCGGGCGAGTACCACGCCCCGGTCCAGCCCATCCAGAAACTGCCGGTTGGCCTCCAGCATCCGGCGGACCGATTCCCGGAAGGCCTGGACGCTCGATTCCAGCCGTTTGAACAGCAGGATGCGGATCAGGCCCCGCATGTTGCGACCGCCCCGACGCAGGTCCTCGTATACCTTCTTTTTCTGAAAGGATTCTTTCAGGTACAGGCCGAGCCCGAACCGGGCGTAGGTCATGGCGTGGCCGTCAACATCCTGATCGCCGTTGATCAGGGCCCGCAGCCGGTCGTAAAAGCCGGCGTAGGTGGCGTCGATGTTATAGGATAGGGTGGAAAGCCGCCGCCTGGGGAATCCCTGGCGTCTGCCGCTGACCATCACGAACGCGTGGCGTTCGCCCCGCAGGTAGGGCGCGGCCTGGGCGTCGTCCAGGTCGCGCAGGCGTTGGCCCGTGTCGTCGGCGATGCCGTACCACCGCAGGATATGCCGGCGGGTGCGCCGGACCAGCACCATTTTCAGCAGGGCGGGCAGGGATTTCTGTCCGTTCTCCACCTGCCGGAAGTAGGCCCGCAGGTCGGCCGGCAGGATGGGCAGGGAGATTTCCTGCTCCCCCTGGAACAGCCGCAACTGGTAATACACGTCCCATGGGCTCTTGTTCTGGGGCGTGGCGGTCAGCATGCACAGCAGGGGCCGCCGTTTGTGGATGAACGCTTCCAGTTCCTCGTACTGCTGGGTGTTGGGATACCGGAAGTGATGGCTTTCGTCGAGCAGGATGAAATCGCATTCGGCGTACCGGGGGTCTTCCAGAATACCCGCCGCGCCGCGCAACTGGCCGGTGGACAGCACCCGCGCGTTGAGGTCAAACTGGTGCGCGTATTCCGTCCACATGTCCACAAGGGGCGCGGGACACAGAATCAGGACGCGACGCCCCTCGGCGCGGCGGAAATGCCGCGCGATGGCCGCCCCGATGTAACTCTTGCCGAGGCCCACCACATCGGCGATGAACACGCCACCGTGTTCGCGGATGATCTGAATGCCCCGTTCGACGGCGTCCTTCTGGAACTCGGTCAACTGTTCGAGCACGGTATCTTCGAGCAGCAGGTCACGGCCTCCGCCCTCGTCGTCCAGCCGGTCCCGCACGAGGGTCAGCAACACCTTCATGTAGACGTCCCACGGCGTGGCGGGATACAGGGCCCAGGATCGGTCCAGTTCCTCCCGGAGTTCCTCCTGCAGGGGAACGGCCTGCTGCCACAGGCTTTCAAACCACGCCTTGAGCTGGGCGTGGTTGTCGTTGCCGTGGACGGCGACGTTGAGTTCGGTGTTTCCCGAAAGCCCGCCCAGCGTGAGGTTGCTGGAACCGACGATGCCCATGCCGCGCTCGAACCGCCCGTCCTCCGCGTAATCGAACACGTACGCCTTGGCGTGCAGGCGGCCCAGGCCGTACATCCGGGCCTCCAGCCGCCCCGACGCGGCCAGTTCCCGCAACTGCTTCAGGGCGGATTCGGCCGGGTCGTTCTGTTCCGCCCGGGCGAGGATCTCGGCGATCCGTTCCGCCGTTTCCCGGGCGAGTTGCCGCTGTTCGGTCACGTTGCGGTAGCGGCGTTTCCGGTCCTGCCGGGCGGCCAGGTCCAGGTCATGATGCTGTTCTATCAGTTGTTCCAGCGTCTCCCGGTCGGTGCCGTTGCCCAGCAGCAGCCGCAGTCGCCGCAGCCGGCCAAGATCCTCGACCAGGGGCGCGAGACCCGAAAAGTAGGTGTAGCCCACGGCCCAGTCCGCCGACACGGAGAATCGCAGGGCCTGCCGCACCGCGTCCAGCAGTGTCACGTTGACGTTGTCGATGATGTCCGCCATTTTCCGTTACTTTCCGGCTTATGCCGTCGACGGGGCACCCGGTCGACCCTGATCACTCCTTCGCGGAGGTCACGGTTCCGACCCGGAACGCGTCCCCTGTACCAGGGCCGTAAGGTCCCCCGACAACACCGGCTGCCGACGCGGGCCCCCGACGCGCGGGATCCGGGACCAGCTGACCTGCTCCCTTGACCCCCTGTCCCGAAGTCCAAACTTACATCGCATTGCGTATCCAGCTCCGATCATATGGCCAGCCTGGTTCAGTCAGGCCCCCCTGTATTCATAGTCCGTATAACCCCGCCACCACATCATCCAGTTCACGCTCCAGGGATACCCGTGCTCCAGGCGTCCCTTTCAGAATCCTGTTTACCAGTCCTTCCACGCGCTTGCGCTGCGCTTCCGTGGCTTCAGGAATTGGCAACTCCTCCATGGTGGGCTTCTGGAGTTGCAACGCCCCCGTGTTCAGAATTTTACAGCAGACTTTGAGATATTCCCAGCATGGCGTACTGTTCAGTATTCCAAGTAGGAAGAGATCCCTGCCTTCAATCATGAAGCACTTGTTATTCAGCACATATTCACCTGAAGGATCCAAAGCGAATTTACTAGATCGACAGATTTCCTGATAGACAATTTTAGGCAGTTTCAGTTGATGTAATTTTTGTGTGGAGCCCGTCTGAAGTTCATACCATGGATATTGACCATGCGCGACTTGTTCCAGTTTTTTCTGGAATCTCATCAGGTATTCATGCACCGCGGGATACTGTTCGATATCCGTGCCACGAACTGTACAGATCAGCCATTTATCCGCAAAAACCGGACGCCAGCGCCCCACGTCTTTTCCCCGTAATAATGGCAAAATAATTTTTTGTGACTCAGGATCCTGTTTAATTAATTCCTTCCGCGTATCACCGTCGATCACAAAAGCCTCATTAAGGCCGGTTACAAATCCACGATGAATCTTTCCTTTAGCGTATTCGCCCAGAGGGATGCTTTTTTTCTTTTTGAGAATAGTGAACCTGGAATCCCCGATCACCCATGTGCTCTGGGTCAATTGATCGCTCGTAAGGGAAATCCGGTGGCGCCTGACAATTTCAGCAAGATCATCCTGGTCGGTAATCTCCCGGTTATAGTTCATTCCAAACGCGTTTGAATCCAGAAATCCCGAGCCATCTCGAGACGCAACCAGAATGGCAGGACTGATATTGGCGCCCTGAAAAATTTGGGAATTTTCCAGGTTCAGCAATTGATGTATCGCGCAGGAAGATTGCAGATATTCACGCAATTTTCGAGCGGATTCTGTCTTAAGCCAAGAATTGGAAGTAATAAACACCATTACCCCCCCCGTTTTAAGCAGTTCAACGGCCCGTACCAGGAAGTAATGCAATAAATCTCCCCTTCCATGGTAAATTACCGGAAATACTTTCTTCAGGTCATTTTTGTACTCGTGGGGGATTTCCTCCTGGCGGACATAGGGAGGATTGGCGAGGATGATGTCGAAGCCCCCTTCGTCGAGGACGTCGCAGAACTGGACATCCCAGGCGAAGACGGGTTTGCCGTCCTTCCGGGTGAGGCCCAGGATCTCCTCCTGCTGCTGCAGGATGTTCGCGATCTGCCGGCTGACCTGCTGGATGCCGGTTTCGTAGTCTTTCTTCATTTTTCCGGCGGCCTCGAAGTGCTTATTGATGAGGTCGCGGCGTTTCCTGATAAGCGGGCGCAGGAGGCCATCCCGGATCAGGTCGCCCTGAACACCATGGAAAGCGGGGCCGATGAGGCTGTCGCCGGTTTCGACGCGGTAATCGAGGTTGGGCAGGGGCTTCGGTTCCTTGTCCTGGTAGTCCACGGCGAGGGACAGCCACAGCCGCAGCCGGGCGATGTTGACGGCGAAGTCCTCCAGGTCCACGCCGAACAGGTTGTTCCGGATGATATCCAGCTTGTCCTGGTACCGGGTGGCCTGGCGGGACTGGGCATTAAACAGGGCCTCCTGCAGGTCAAGCAGTTCGTGCAGCATGCCGAGGAGATAGGCCCCGGATCCGCAGGCGGGATCGCACACCCGGACCTGCTCGAGGGCCCTGAGCACCTTTTTGGAATCCCCAAGGTCGCGCGCGTCCCGGTCCTCCACGAACCGTTCGAGGGCCCGGGGATCCTCGTCCGGGCAGGCCCGCCCCAGGTACGCCTTGAGGGCTTCATGGCACATGTACCGGACGACGTTCTGGGGCGTGTAATAGGCCCCCTTCTCGTGGCGGTTCACCACCAGCCGCTCGAAGAGTTTCCCGAGCATTTCTGGATCTACCGCCACGTCCTGGTCGAAGGGTGTGGACTCGGTGACCGTAAAGTTATACCGGGCGAACAGGTCGTTGAGGATGGCCCCGATCGGCGCGTCGGGGACCTGGAGGTTTTTGACCCGGTCATACGGGGCCGGTTCAAACAGGCCGCCGTTCAGGAAGGGCGCGTCGCCGATGACCTCCCGGAGCCTGGCATTCCAGGCCGGATCCCGCCTGTCCGCGCGCAGGGCCTCGAAAAACAGTTTTTCCAGGCGGTCCCGGTAAAAGTTGGATGCCCCGTCCCGCGTTTCCTGGTAGTCCTTCCACAGCCGCTGAAAATAATCGGGCGTGGCGGCTTCTTTCGTGCCCGCGGGGTACTGCAGCCAGCCCTTGTGGGCGACGAAGGTAAGGAACAGCAGGCGGTTGCATACCTGCTGGCAGAACAGCGTCTTCTCGGCTTCGTCCCTGAAGTTGCCGGAGACGGCGGCAAACAGGTCCCTGAACCGTCGGCTGAAGTCGGAGTAGAAAGCCTTGTCCAGGGTGGCAACGTCGAAGGCGACCCGCAGGCGCTCGGCAATGTCGGTCCGGGAGAGATTCGCGCCGCCCTCGGCAACGCGGAGACCAAGCAGTCGTTCCACCGGCGTGCGCAGGGGCTGGTTTTTCGATTCGATCCGGAACCGGCGGAAGATCCACCGGTTACCTGACCGTTGCGGATGAACCAGATGCCAGCGGGAGCCGTCGGGGTTCGTGACCAGGAAAAGGAAAAAGTCCGTCGGCCGGTTCTTCAGGATTGCCTCGAGCACGGGCCGCTGGTGTTTGAGCAGGAGCTCTGGATCCTTCAGCCGCACCACCACGGCCCAGAACGCGCCGGCGACCTGGGTGATCACCTTCGGCTGTTCACGGTTGTACAGCAGCGTGGCCGGCGAGTCCGGTTTGCGCCCCCCCCTGGACGTGACCTTATCGCGGGACACGTCGGCCAGGGGAAGGATCATTTCCCTGTTCTCGTAGCCGAGGGTATGGACCATCAATTGGAAGGCCCGATCGAAGGGCGTGCCTGCCGCCGGGTCCAGCAGCCGGCGGAGAGCCGCCTCGAGCCCCTGGCAGTCCGCGATCCGGTTCCGGCGTTCCCAGTCCCCGTCGGAATGGTCTCCCGCGTCCAGGGTACGCCCATGAAAACAGCGCGCCTGGGGATCGCCGTTCTCGAAGTACCGGACCTGGTCCAGCGTGTACGTGACACACCACTGGTGCAGCGCGCGGGCCACCTCACTGGCCAGTTCCGCCACGCGCTGCCGGTAGGCATTGAACGCCGCATCGTCCGCGCTCGAGTCAATCACGTCCGCGTCTTCAGAGATCAACTGCCCGTTCGGGTCTTTCCACCAGCCGGTAACCTGCTGGGACGTGCTGCCACCAAACCATGCCGTGAATTGCTGGTTGACCCTGTTGAACCACTTTTTCCTTTCCTGGGGAGGAATAGGGTTGCCGCATCCGCACTTGCTGGGTATGGTGAGGGTCACGTTGTGATTCAGCATGGCCTATCCTCCACGGTATTATTCTGCCTTGTTGCGTTCCGGGCGAGCAAGAGGGCGAAACCATCCAAATCGTTCCCGATCGCTGTCAAAGTCCAGTCCATCGTACTCGCCGCCAATGTACATCACCTCGGCGCCTTCCAGCGCGTCCACCGCCCACCATCCCCGAACCAGGTTCGCGGGAGAATAATCCGGTGTGGCATCGGACAGGTAGAACCCGCGATAGCGACGCGCGATCAGCCCCGCGCACAGGGCGGGATCCACGCAAACCGGTATGGCCCGGAACCACGTGCCAGCCAGCAGGGCATCGGTGGAAAACGAGTCCGCCATGACCAGTTCCTCGGACATGTACAGGGATCCGCAGATGGCATGACGCAGATCGGTGCGAAGCATGGCCCGATACCCCGGGTAACGGGCGGCAGCCTGGTCACACGCCTCCCGGGTCAAGCCCGTGGCCTGGAAAAAAGCCTCGGGCGACGCATCCAGCGTCAGGCCATGGGGTCTCAGGAAATCCCTGTCAAACGCGTCGAAAAGGTTGATCTCTTCGATGCAGGGATAAAACTGCTCGGGCGGCGCCCAGCGATCCCCGAACGCGAGGGCCATGGGCAGATTTAACATGGTCAAGCCAGGCAGGTAGGGATTCGGACGGGTCAGCCCGTATTCTTCGACGGGGAAATTCATGATGACGCTGTACATGGTTACGCTCCTTTTCCGCCGGCATCCCCCGATCCGGCCTGGTCCACGTTGAACGCGCGTTCCAGCAGGTTCTTCCACGTGACGAAACGATCTCTGGCCTCCCGACAAAACACGTCCCCAACGTGCCGGTAATAATTACAGATCACCGCGACGCCGATGTGATCAGCAAGGCTCCCATGCCGGATGACCCACGCGTGGTGGAAGTCCATGTGACTGCAACGAAAAGGACGGGGTACCGCTCGAGGAGTCATGACCCGCTGTACGGTACCACTCAGCACATCCAGCACGGCATGCCCAAGCATCAGTCGTCCGCGCGTAACCATGTACAGGGCCATCGGAAAGGCATCATACTCCCAGTTCCGCCGCAGGGCTTCCACCAGTACGGCCTCGGCTTCGGCATCCGGGCCTTGCCGCAACCGGTACAGCGCGTCAATCAATCCAGGAGCCAGGTCGGCTTCCTGCCTGGGCAAAGCATTCAAGTCGGACCGCATGGAACCCGTGGACTGTCGTGGCGCGTCCCCCGGGGTTTTTGGCGCTGGCACGCCGTTCCTGGCGCGTCGTCGGGAAGTGGGGCGTTTTGCTGGATTCATCCTGGGTTTTCTCCTCCAAACGCGCATTCGCGCACGCTAACGCAGGAAAGTGGGCAGCTTTGTAATCGATTTTGCGTATTCGATATTTGTAATGTACGTTAAGGCAAAATGAAGCCCGGTACCCGTATCCTGAAAGGCCTTAAGATTTTCCGGAGTAGCGAAAAAGCCGTCCGTCACCACGAGCACATTCCGGGGACGACGCGTGGCTGGCATTTTGATCACGTGGTCCAGCACACAGTCCAGGTCTGTTCCCCACGTGGTACGGATATGGCCCTTCCGCAGGTTCTCGCTGGTTACGGGGAATACCTCATTGCTGAACAGAAATACCCGAACCCGTCCCATTCTGACCAGGTCCGCGAAAATCCTGACCAGCCATGGCAAATCCGACGACATGGATCCACTGACGTCAAGATAGACATGACAGGCCATCGGATCCCTCCAGCGGGGCCCGTGGACCTCTTGTTCGTGCTGGCATAGCAGGGGCTGGGTGTTCCATAATAAGCGACGGGCCCAGTACGTTCGGTCTTTAGTGGAGAACCGCGGCTCGAGAGTCCTTTGGGTGTACGCTTCGTTAACCATCACCCTGGAGCAGTAGACGGGCTGGTAAACCCCCAGTTTCACGCACAGTTGTTTCAACACCTTCAAGGCCTCGAGCCGCGGGTTTTGCATCGGAACTTCGGAATCAAACACGCCTTGGTTCCGTCCGGCAATCGACGGAAACCGCTCCTTCACCCACTCTTCCATGTCAGCGGTCAGTTTCTGCAGCAATGGGTTCTGGCTGGTTTCCCATTGTGTATCCTGTATCGTGAGATGGGGGGAGTCATGGTCTGTTTCCTCCTCCTGAGCATGATCGGGAGTGAGCACCTGGTGCGAACCGAGTAGCATCGGTGAAGAGCACAATCCGTTCTGCTTGAGGAATTCGATAATGTCATTTACGGTCGCGGTTTTTTTGTCGTACAGTTTTTTGTACAGTGCTATCCCCCTCCTGGCCATTACCGGTCCCAATTGGTCCTCCAGTTTTCGATATAGCCCTGCCAGGGGGGGACACTCAATGTCCCAGGAATATCCGTCTCCTGTCCATTGCGGTGGGGGGGTCAGAAGAAAGTGTGGATAATCAGGATCGGGATACAATTTCCGGAACAGGCTGAGGTAGCGCGGTTCCGGAAACATATGGGCAATCCGCGCGTTGATGACCGCGTCAAACGCGATGTTCTTCAACAAGTCCGGCGCACCAAACAGGGTATTGTGGCCATATCGAATGTGATGCAGCTCATGCAGGAGAACCACCAGCAGCCACTCATCCCGAAGACAAAACTTTTTATAGAAATCGGGATTTATCAGTAGTTCCGGATATACCTCCGCCGTGATTGCCGCGGATTGCACGGTGTCAGAAAACCGGATTTTCGAGCAGGACAGCAGGTCTTCCAGGAACATGGCATGCCATGGCAGTACCCGGAAAAGGCGTTGTTGCAGATCCTCTTCTGGAGACAGGCGCTGTCCTGCTCGCGTGGACAGTTGCTTCAGAAGATCCTGAAGCACTTTCTGGGTTCCCGGTTTAAAACTGGATTTAAGAGTAGCCCCACTCGTAGACATGACCATGATGTCCTTTCTACATGTCGTTGCAAGTCCTCAGACCTGGTTCTTTTCTACCGGAATCTCCAAGCTAAGGGTTGGAATGTGGCGCATGTCATCGACCAGCACGCTGCGCCAAAGGGTGCTAAAACTGAAATCAGGTTCCCGATCCGCCACTAGAAACATCCCGTGAGCTCGCGACAGGATCGCTATGCAAACCGCGGGATCCGCACAATAGGGAATCTTCGAAATTGAAAGTCGACCATGGAGCAGCAGTTGATCCAGTTTGACGGGAGCGGCAAGGCGGAAACCTCGCTGCAGGGAAAACACCTCAATGGCCTTTTCACGGGTTACACCTAACTGGTGGAGCATCTCGTCGGGATCATCCTGTTCAAATCCTCGGTGGTCCATTGGATTGAGACACCAGAAGCGTTGCAGCGCCTCGGAATCAAGCCCCCCATCCGGTTTACGCCGGAAGTCTGTCAGAAAGTGCTGAAACTCCTGCTGCGTGACCTGCTTGAGATTGAACAGCATCGGCAGGCTGACCAGGGTCATTCCGGGGATAAAACAGATTTGGGAGCGCACGGTACGTTCTGAATGTGATCCAGTGCCCCCTCCCCACCGTCTGTAACACATACACATATTGAGCGCATTCGGATTGACCGCCGCGTTTTTTTTGTGGGGATAAAACATCACGAAATCTCCTTCTGTTGAATATTGTTCGGCATCGTATCCATAAACACGCCGTTGAACTCATATGCATATTTTCTATAATTCATTGCCATATTCATTGCATTTGAATCATTTATATTATGTTTTTTTATTATAGTATATATAATAATGAATAAACTGTGCGCATCTTCATAATGTGCGTACATGCTGGCGTTCCTGTATGCGCACTTAAAACTTTCATCGTTAAACCGGACCATGGGCTTAAAGAGAAATTCCAGAATTTGTCCCATGGCATCCAGAACCCGGGGGCTTAAAGACAACCGTTTCCGACACGCCATGTAGAGAGCCAGCGTGGCAACAGGCAACTCATCCTTAGGGGTTTTTCTTAGAAAGTACAGCAGTGCGGCATCGATCTCTTCATGTTTCTCTGTCTGGGCCAGCACGAGTGCCGCCTTGGCACGCTCAAGCGGATCGCTGATGCGCCGCAAGTTGTAAATAGGCATCACGTGCTTTTCCATGGTCTCTTTCCACGCGTGCATGTGAATGACCTGGAGTTTCGCGAAATCGAGGTCCAGTCCGCAGGCCAGCTGGGGAAGGCTGTTTTCCAGGGCCATCAAACCAGTAACGCCAAGCAGGTCGGACGACACCTCCAGGTTCGCCTCCTCGGCCATCGCCTGCAACGCCGCCATCAGGGCCCGGATGTTGTTTTTGAGAATCAGGATCCGGCGAATGGATACCTTAAATGGCGTTTGGTTCTTCTCGTCGGGAACGGAGAAGCTTGAAATTACATTCATTAGATATTCAGAAATATTTGCATTTACACCATGGTTTTTCGCGTACAGTTCCCGACCCCGATCAAGCACGCGGCGCAACACTTCGGCAGGCATGGTCGGCTCGGCCTCGGCTCCACCTTGAATCAGCACGCGGCGGATGTCGTCGTTCATGTCCGACCAGTCGGGCACCCGGACGATGAAATGAAACCGATCCGCCAGCGCGTGATCCAGCGGCATGGCCCCGAAATAACCGGATTCAGAGACGGTACCGTCATCGATCGTAACCGGATTCATGGCCGCCCAGCGGTAACGTAGTAACGGCAATTCAATGCCCTGCACCCGGCGTTCGTGGACAATCGGGAAAATCTTGTTCTGCAGTTCGGGACGGGTGCGATTAATCTCGTCAAAAAAGACGGCCTGTGCCTGCCAGATCGACGACGGCGTGGGGATGTACATTAACTCCCTGTTGTCTTCCGTGGGTACAGGCACGCCAACCAGGTCGTCGTAATTCAGCAGGCTGGCATTGTAAAACCGGCATTCGAGTCCGAGAACCTTGGCCAGGCGTTCAAAGAAGTAGGTTTTAGCGGTACCGTGCGTGCCGATGAGCAGCAATGGACCTTCCGTGATCAGGGAGGCGATGATAACCGGCTCAATTCGGTACCATCCATGCACGCCGAGGACACCCGACAACAGGGAAGATTTCCACAAGGATTTGAACAGGTCCTGCTGGGCGTCAGCGATTGTATTCAGGCAGGCATTCGGTGATTTTTTTCCTCTCCGCGCCGGTTTCGCCTGCTGGCCCTTACCCCGATTAGAGGAATCTGTTGCTTCGGGCGACGCGGCTTCCGGATGGTCGACGACTGCCTGCGCAAGTTCTTCCATGCTGATGACCTCCATGGTTGGTTGGTTGAAAGGACCGGACTGGCCAACGCTGATGGCCTGCCCGGG
>JAGPFE010000070.1 GCA_018056705.1 Candidatus Hydrogenedentota bacterium
GGGATACGCAGGTCGCGAAACAGGGCCGCAAGAATACCCCGGGTGTCCAGGCCACTGAGATTGGCGGTCAGCACGAAATCCGGCGTGAAATCGACCAGCGTCTGAACCAACCTCGCCAGGCCTTCCCGGGGGAAGTGTCCAACCATGGGCACGGGAACGGATTCACACTGCCAACCCAGCGCGCGGGCGGCACGGACGCACGCGGTGTCAATCCAGTACTCGCCCCGGAAAACCAGTAACCGGGGTGCCTTTACGGCGAAACGAGGCCCTCCCAGACGCGCGCGAATGGCGGGCCCGATCTCAAACCGTGGCATACGCACCGGGCGGAAATGCCTGGGATACAGGATATTCAGAGTTTTCCAACGATCGGGGCGAGTGCCAGCAGGAGACCACCGATGGAACTCATGATGGTGCCCACGATGGTAACCACCGAACCCGCGCTGAACTGGGCGCGTCCGGGGGTTGAGATGGTACGAACGTGTTTTTTCAATGTTGCATCCTGGTTATTTGCCGATGAGCGGGGCCACGCTCAGCAGCAGGGCGCCAATGGAACTCAACACGGTTCCCACGATAGTCATGATGGTGGAAACACTGGTCTGGGCTTCCGACGGCGCGCTGACTTTCCGAAGGTGTTTCATCGTTGAATCTCCCATGGTTGGCTCGACGTTTGTCTTCACAGTATACCGTTTTGTGCTTCCGGGCCAGCCACTCGATCCCCCACATTATACCCGCCGCGCGACGGCATGTTACGCCCAGCCTGGAAATGTTCACGGTTCCCGGGTCAGGACGTCTAGGAACAGCCGGAGACGTTGCAGAAAACGCCGCAGGGCAGGCCATTTCTGAACGACAGACCGGCCGCGGACAATGATTTTTCGTTCCAGCCGGTAACGGGTCAGGCGGGCCCGGGGTACGGGTGGGGCGGTGTGTCCCGCTTCTTCCCATGGTTTCCACAGGGTTTCCCGGGGGTGCCCGATCCGCGCGAGATCTTCATCGCTGACGGCCGCGAGGGCGCGCCGCATGAGCTCGACCCGGTCCGGTCGGTTGACCAGCGCGGATACCCACTTGCTGACCGATTTCGTGGTGGGACGCTGGTGGCGGTTGACGCCGGTCGGATCTCCCAGGCCCTGGCTGTGCAGGGAATCCTGTTCCCGTCGGCCGTACTCGATGGCCTCGGGCTCGAAAGGCAGGTCCAGGTAATCGCAGATCCGCCGGAACTCGGATTCCGGCTGACGGACCAGGTCTTCATAGCGGACATGCGCCCGGCTGGGTTTTTCTTTTCGCAGGAACGCCGCGATGGCGGGGACGTATCGTTCAACCAGGGGATTGTGCCGCCACGCGGCTTCCCAGTCGTCATCGAAGAAGGATTCCGCGAAAGACGCGAACATGGCGATGGGGTGACGCGTGATGACGACGTACCGGGCGTCCGGGTATACCCGCGCGAGGAACGGCAATACCAGGGCATACGCCGGGGTTTTGTCGAGACAATAGCGCTTGTCTGGCCCGTGGGCTTCCAGGTAACGCCCGTACAGGATGTCGCAGTAGGCCCGGCAGGCATCCCAGTAGTCCTTCTCGCCCCGGGGCAGGCGCGACACGAAGAGTTTTTGCGCTTCCGCCGAGAGTATGGGGTCGTAGGGCGCCTTGTCTACTTTCGCCCACACGCCAAGGTGCGCCAACGGCGTGATCAGGTGGGGTTCCGGTCCGCCGAGTACCTGGGAATGCGAGGACAGCATGCGTTCAAGCAGGGTAGTGCCCGAACGGGGCGCCCCGATGATAAAAATCATCTCGGGTTTTCGCGGGATACCGGCATGATTTCCGGCGGATGGGACGCTGTACGACAAGACCTGTCTCCCCGGTTGCCTGAAAACGGGTATATCTTGTCACGGGATCGCCTGTCACCGCAACCGTTGGTTCCCGGGCATGCCGCTGGGGCGGTATAATCCCGGGAATCAAGGAGGAGTATCTTTCCGCCTCATGCGCGCGCTGATCGTCATAGGCACCCGGCCCGAGGCCATCAAGATGGCTCCCGTGGTGCGCGCCCTGCTGGCAATACCAGGTCGGTTTTCGCGGGTGGCCGTGTGCCTGAGCGGGCAGCACCGGGAACTGACGGATGAGGTGGTTCGGAGGTTTTCCCTGCCGGTGCACCATGACCTGAACCTGATGAAGCCCGGCCAGACCCCGCAACAGGTGCTGGCAGCCTGCGTGGCGGGGATAGGCGGGGTTATCGCCGCGGAACGTCCGGACTGGGTGTTGTTTCACGGGGACACGGTGACCGCGCTGGCAACCGCCCTGGCGGCCTTTTACGAGCGGGTACCTTCGGCCCACGTCGAGGCGGGCCTGCGCACCGGTACCCTGGAAAGTCCTTTCCCGGAGGAAATGCACCGGGTGGTGGCGGATCGCGTCTGCTCGATGTGTTTCGCGCCCACGCCGTTGGCCCGGGATTGCCTGTGCCGGGAAGGAATCCCGTTGGATCGGGTCCTGGTGACCGGCAACACGGTAGTGGACGCGATCCGCATGGCGAACCGGATCGCGGCGGACGCGCCATGGCCGGAAGGCGTGGCGGAGGCCATGGCGTCCGGAAAAAGACTGGTGTTGCTGACCACCCATCGCCGGGAAAACTTTGGTGAACCGTTGCGGAATATTCTCAGGGCGGCGCGCGCGCTGGCGCAGCGGTACGCGGACTGCTGTTTCGTGTTTCCGGCTCATCCGAACCCTGAGGTACGGCGGGCCATCGAGGACGTCTTGTCCGATGGACGTTATGTCCGGATAGTGGAGCCCCTCGAATACGGGGTTTTCACGAAACTCCTGGAAGTGGCCGCGCTCATACTCACCGACTCCGGCGGGATACAGGAGGAAGCGGCGGTTCTGGGGATTCCCTTCCTGGTGCTGAGGGAAAACACGGAACGTCCGGAAGCCCTGGTGGAAGGACTGGGGCAACTGGTGGGAACGGACACCGACCGGATCATGGCCGCCGCGGAGTCGCTATTGCGAAAACCGTCCGAGAAGTTATTACGAGAGAACACGCCGCTGGGAGACGGGCATGCCGCGGAGCGGATTGCCGCCTGCCTGGCCGGGGAGACGGTGGCGCCATGGGAACCCCCGGGCGTAGCGGGCCAGGAAAGCGTTTCCATCGGGGAGGGCGGCGGACAGACAGGGTTAAAAAATGGGTAACGACACGACATCGGAAATCTGCGTGCTGGGCATGGGCTATATCGGTTTGCCGACGGCAGCCATGTTTGCCGCGAACGGGTTCCGGGTGCATGGCGTGGATACCAATCCTGAGGTCGTGGCGACCATTGGCCGGGGGGATATCCACATCGAGGAACCCGGGCTGAAAACCCTCGTGCGGGGAGCCGTTTCTTCCGGCATGCTGCGCGTGGGGGAGGAACCGGTGCCCGCCAGCCTGTTCATCATCGCGGTGCCCACGCCGCTGACATCCGACAAAAAGGCGGACATGCGAGCGGTGGACGCGGCTACCCGGGCCCTGTTGCCCGTGCTGCGGCCGGGTAACACGGTGGTCCTGGAGTCCACGTCGCCGCCTGGAACCTGCCGGAACCGTATCCGTCCCGTGCTGGAAGCCGCCGGGTGGAAAGTGGGAGAGACCGTGTTCCTGGCGCATTGTCCCGAGCGGGTATTGCCCGGGCGGATCCTCGCCGAACTGATCACGAACGACCGGGTAATCGGGGGTATGACGCCCGCGTGCGCCCGCTCGGCAGCCCGTTGGTACGCCAGGCTGGTGGACGGGGAAATTTTCCTGACGGACGCCACCACCGCGGAACTGGTGAAACTGGCAGAGAATACCTACCGGGACGTGAATATCGCCCTCGCCAATGAACTGGCCTCGGTGTGCGAAGTGGCCGGGGCGAATTTCTGGGAGGTCCAGCGACTGGCGAATCGCCATCCCCGGGTGAATATCCACCGGGCGGGACCGGGCGTGGGGGGGCACTGTATATCGGTGGACCCATGGTTCCTGGTGGAAATGTTTCCGGACCGGACACCGCTGATCCGCGCGGCCCGGGAGGTCAATGACGCGGTGCCGGCCCGAGTGGTGGCCAGCGTGCCCGGCGCGGCGGAGACGGTTACCCTGCTGGGCCTGGCGTTCAAGGGCAACGTGGACGACTGCCGGGAAAGTCCCGCCATCGCGATCGCTTCGCTCCTGGAGGCCACGGGAAGAGTGGTGCGGGTGTACGATCCGCTGGTCCATCGGCCTCCTGTTCCCGTCGAGGCTTCCCTGGAGGAAGCGGTCCGCGACAGCGACCTGATCATCCTGACCACGCCGCACGACGTGTTCCATGACATAGATCCCGCCCGCGTGGCCCCGTTGACCCGCCGGCGCGCGCTGATCGACACCCATGATTTCCTGGATCACGAGCGGTGGCGGGCGGCCGGTTTTGACGTCATGCTGCGGGGAACCCCCTCGTTTCCGGCGTACCGGGACCAACGCTAACGGGTCGCCGGCCACGGTGTCGGACCCGTGGCGGTGGACTTTGCGCGGGGTAAACCGCGGGCTTAGAATGGCTGTCGGATGAAGGAATGGTTGGAGGATCGCTATGCGGTACGCGCGTTTCGGTAAAACGGGATTGCTGGTTTCCGAAATCTGCATGGGAACCATGACCTTCGGAAACGAGTCCGATGAAGCAATGTCACGACGCCTCATGGACGCGGCGTGGGACCGGGGGATCAATTTCTTCGACACGGCCCATAATTACAACAAGGGAGTGACCGAAGAAATCGTGGGACGATGGCTGGCGGATCACCCGGAACGCCGCGACCAGATCATTCTTGCTTCAAAGGTGTTTTTTCCGTTTGGTGGGGGCATGAACGACGAAGGCCTGTCCCGCCGCAACCTGATCGCGTCGGTGGAGCGTTCCCTGAAACGACTGCGGACGGACTGGCTGGATATCCTGTACCTGCACCACTGGGACGAACACGCGTGGATCGACGATACCCTGCGAGCCGCGGACACGCTGGTTGCCCAGGGGAAAATCCGGTATCTCGGCGTGTCCAATTTCGCGGCGTGGCAGGTGATGAAGGCCGTATCGGTGGCCGAATGGAGAAATTTCGCGCCCATCGTGTGCATGCAGCCGATGTACAGCCTGGTGAAACGGCAGGTGGAAGTGGAATTGCTGCCGCTGGCGGCGCACGAGGGCCTCGCGGTGGTGCCTTACAACGCGCTGGGCGCGGGCCTGCTGACGGGTAAATACCTGCGCGGTGAATCGGGACGCCTGCATGAGACCGAAATGTACCGGAAGCGGTATGAAGATCCGCGCTACGAGGAAGTAACCCGTCGTTTCGTGGCGTACGCCGCGGAAAAAGGCTTACCTCCCGCGCCACTGGCGGTAGCGTGGGTGATGAGCCGCCCGGAGGTAACCTCAACGCTGATCGGCGCGCGTAACATGGAGCAGTTTGAGGATACCATGCGGTGCGTGGATATCCGCCTGTCGCCGGAGGAACGCGCCGCGATCACGGCAATTTCCATCGACCCGCCCAGCGCGACGGATCGTGAACCCATGGAGGCCATGCGCGCGCGCGGCTGGTAAACGGGTCCCGCGCGCTGTGCCGGAATAAGCAGAACCCGAAAGGAAAGGGAGGATCATGCGAAAACACGCAGCAGGAGAAGGGCGGGTGTGTCGTCGCGACTTTCTGAAAGTGGTCTCGGCGGTGACCGCGTTTACCATCGTGCCTCGCCGGGCCCTTGGAGGACCAGGTTACACGCCGCCCAGTGAAGAACTTACCCGCGCGGTCATCGGCGTGGGGGGGATGGGCCGAGGACACCTGGGCTATACCGGCGCGCGGACGGTGGCCGTGTGCGACGTGGACGCGAAACACCTGCAGCAGGCCCTCGACAGCCTGCCGCAGGGCGTGCGCGGTTGCAGGGATTTCCGGGAGGTGCTCGCGATGCCAGACGTGGACGTGGTGCATATCGCCACCCCGCCGCACTGGCACGGATTGATCGCCATCGCGGCGGCCGAAGCGGGCAAGGACATATGGTGCGAAAAACCGATGACCCGTACCATCGGCGAGGGAATCCGGCTGATGGAAGCCGTGGAGCGCCACGGGCGGATCTTCCGGCTCAATACGTGGTTCCGGTTTACGGACAATTTTTACGGCTATGGTTCCACGGTGGAGCCCATCAAGCAGATCGTAGACAGCGGCCTGCTGGGATGGCCGTTGCGGGTGGTGGTCGGTCAAGGCACGGGTTTCGATTTCAAGTTTTACTGGTCCGGCCGCACCGACCTGACGGAACAGCCCATCCCGCCGGAACTGGACTATGATTTCTGGCTGGGCCCGGCACCCTACAAGCCCTATCACCCCCACCGGGTGCACCAGACCTTCCGGGGGTACTGGGATTACGACGGCGGCGGCCTGGGGGACATGGGACAGCATTACCTGGACCCGGTGCAGTACCTGCTCAACAAGGACGACACGAGCCCCGTGGAGATCGAGGTGGACGCGCCCAGGCAGCATCCGGACGCGGCGGGCACCTGGCGGAAAATTATTTTCCGGTACGCCGATGGCTGCGAAATCTGGCTGGACGGCGAGGGGTATTCTAACGGCATGCCGTATATCAAGGGTCCTGATGGCGAGTTATACAGGAACCTGGAACTATACGTGAAGGGGAAGCGGGTTTATCCGCGCGGCCTGCCAAAGCCCGCGCCACAGGAAACCGACTTCTACCAGTGCGTGCGCGCCCGCCGGACGTTTGCCCTGAATGAACGCAACGGTTTCCGGTCCTGCACGCTGGTTAACCTGGGCATTACCGCGGTCCGCCTGGGCCGGAACCTTCGGTTTGATCCGGATAAACTCGAGTTTCCCGGCGATGACGAGGCCAACCGCATGATCTGGCAACCCATGCGTGGGTCGTGGCGGATCTAACCCCTTCAGCGAGAGGAACCTGTCATGAAAAAGGAAAGCATGTTGACGCGATGCCTGGTGGGGGGGATCGTTGCCGCGACGGTATTGCTGGCCGGTCAAGCGGGGTGGGCGGCTGACGAAGACTGGGGGGAAACGCTGAAAAAACTGCCCGATGAACTGGTCAGCATCATGAAAGAGCCGCCCACGGAACAGCACGTGACGCGCCTGCTCGCCATGATCCGCGAGAAGGCGGTTTCCATTGAGCCCGACGGGAGCGGTTCCCCGGCGGATGCGGCGATTCGCATGACGTTGTCCACCATAACCGATTACTTCGGGCAGCCGGAGATTACTCCGGAATGGCGGCAGGCGGCGGCGGCCACCTACGCGTCGTTCCTGACAGATAAAACCCTGTCTCCGTCGGCGAGGGCATTTTTGTGCGAGCAGGTCCGTCGCCTGGGCGGGCCGGCCGAAATCCAGGTGCTGGCCCTGCTGATGCAGGACCCCCGGACGCTGGAAGCGGCCTGTGGCGCCATCGAAAGCATTGGCGGACCTGCCGCGTGCGCGGCCCTGCGAGATGCCCTGGCGCGCACGAAGGACGGCCCGGAAACGGTAGACCTGGACGAGCAGGAACGGGCCTTGATGCTCGAGTCGTTACGCCCCATTCCGAAACCCTGTCGGGCCCGGATCATCAAGGCCCTTGGCGTGGTGGGGTGTGAAGACGCCGCGCCGGAACTGAAAGCGTTCCGGGAAGACCCGGATTTACGGCAGCCGGCCCGTGAGGCATTATGCGCGATGGGAGACCCGGACGCGGCGGCGTGGTGCCTTGAAGATCTGGTTGCCGCGCCGGATGACGCGGTCCGGGCCGCGGTGACCGCCGATCTGTCCCGGCTGGCCGGGCGACTGCGGGTGAACCGGCCGGAAGAGGCCTTGAAACTCGCGCGACAAATGGCGGCCAGTTCGCACGGGCCCTGCCGGGTCGCCGGTGTGCTGCTGGAAGCGGAATTGATAAAGGATATCCACGACCGGTCGGCCTGGCTGGCCAGGCGGATCCGGGAAGCGGACGCCGCGGGGGATCCCCCGCTGTGGGGCGCGATACTCAAGGCAGCCGAGGCATTACCCGGTGACACGGCAGCCAAGCCATGGGTGGACGTGCTTCGGGACCAGCGCGCGCCGTCCGGGTTGCGGGTGGCCGTGGTGACCATGCTGGCGCGGCGCCCTGACGAGACCAGTCGCAGGGCGGTGAGCCGGGCCGTCGGCGATAAAGATCCGGAGGTGCGTGATGCCGCCGTTACGCACATGGACGGGCGCGTGGTGGCCATGGCGTCCCGTGCCCTGATGAAACAGGCACTGAAAGCCAAGGAGGTCCGGGAAAGACGCCAGGCGTGGGATGCCCTGTCGCGGACCGGGGACCCCGCTGTTCGCGCGATGGCGGTCCGGGCGCTCAGGAAGGCCAGTGCCCCGCAACGGGTGGAATTGCTCGGGTTCCTGGGAGAAGCCGGAACCGAGGAACAGGCCGATGCGGTGGCCGCTTATATCGGCGCGCCTGATGAGGCCACGGCCGTGGCGGCCCTGAAGGCGCTGGCCCGGTTGGGAAGTGATCCTCAATGGCCCATGGTGCTGGACGCGCTCACGCGGGATCAGCGGGAATCTGCCCGGAACGCCGCCGTGGACACCCTTGTGTCGATGTGGTCCATGCTGGATGACGCACAACGCGAAGCCAGAGCCAGGGAACTGGTCGCCCGGTTTGATCCGGCCGACGTATCCACGGCCACGGTGCTTGCCCCGTTACTGGCGCGACTGGATACGCCGGTGACCCGTGATGGCCTGTGGCGCCGGGGACTGTTACCCGGCGATGTTCCCGAGGCCACGCGCGTTGCCGCGGCAAAGGCCCTTGGGCGCGAGGCTCCGGAACTGGCCGTGGAACTGGCCGGCGGGCTCGCGAAGATCGAGTCCGACGCGGTTCGGGAAGCGGTCATGGATGCCTTGGTGGCCATGCTTCGGGCCAATTTCGGCCGGGCCCGGGGCGGGGAAGTGCTCGGGATACTGGCTTCCGGGGAAGGATCGGTTTCCGCGGAACGGCGCGCCGCCCTCGTTAAAACCGCGACCGGGGCGGGCATGGCAGGTATCGAAGCCCTGGTGCCCCTGCTGGAACATCCGGAATGGGCCGGGGATGCCGCCCGGGTGATCGCGGACATGGTTCGCGGGGACAACCGCCGGGCCGGATTACGGGAGCCGGGAGCCCTCGACGCGGCGCGGAAAGCCCTGCCCCTGCTGGATGAAGCCGTCCGGAAACCCCTCGAGGAACTGTTGAACCAGCAGGCGACCGAAAAGAAGCCCTGAATCGGATCAAGCAGGAAATGAAAAACGACGCGGGACGGTTATAATTGCGTAACCCTAACCGTCCGCCCTGGCGGACTTCAACCGGAGGAAGGAGACCTGACGTGGCAGTCGGAAAACGGTACAAGATCGCGTCGATCGGAGCGGGAAACGTGGGGGCGTCAGTGGCCCAGTACTGCCTGGAAATGGAACTGGGGGACGTGGTTCTTACGGATATCGTGGAAGGATTACCCCAGGGCAAGGCACTGGACCTGACCGAGGCGGGACCTATCCGGGGCTACTCCTGCGTGTGCACCGGCACGAATGATTACAAGGATATCGCCGGGGCGGACGTGGTCGTCGTGACGGCAGGACTTCCGCGCAAGCCCGGCATGAGCCGGCTGGACCTGCTGGAAAAGAACGGTAGGATCATCAGCGACATCTGCGATAACATCCGCCAGTACGCGCCCGAGGCCGCGGTCATCATTGTCACCAACCCGCTGGACGTCATGGTGTACCTTGCCTACAAGAAACTAGGGTTTCCAGCGAACCGCGTGATGGGCATGGCAGGTTGCCTGGACAGTGCCCGCATGCGCGCCTTCGTGGCCATGGAACTGGGCGTGAGCATGAAAAACGTGGACACCATGGTGCTGGGTTCCCATGGAGACGACATGGTACCACTGCCCCATTACACCACGGTTTCAGGCATCCCGATAACCCGCCTGTTACCTCCAGACCGGATAGACGCGATTGTCGAACGCACGCGCAAGGGCGGGGGGGAAATCGTGGCCCTGCTCAAGACGGGGAGCGCGTATTACGCCCCCGCGGCCAGCGCGGCCCGGATGGTGCAGGCTATCCTGCGGGATGAACGCCAGGTGCTGCCCTGCGCGGCCTATCTGGACGGCCAGTATGGCCTCAGCGATATTTTCATGGGTGTTCCCTGCGTCCTGGGACGGAACGGGATAGAGCAGGTGCTGGAACTGGAGATTTCAGAAACGGACCGGGCGTCCCTGCATCGTTCGGCGGAAGAAGTACGCAAAGGGATTGCCGGACTGCGCGAGTTGGGGATCCTTTCCTGACCTGCCGGGGTCAGCCCCCGTATCGCCGGGCCCTGGTCGCCTGAACTTCCGGGGAGGACAGAATGGCGACAGAATCGGCGCGAAAAGAGGAAATCAAGCAGGCGCTCCTCGTGGTAGGCAGCGTGCTGGCGCTGTTCATGCTGATCACGGGCATCGCCCTGTTTTTCAACCGGGGCGCGGCCAGTCCGCTGGCTTCTCCACCGTCTAAACGGTTCACGGCGAAGTCCGGAACCACCCGGGACCGGGCCCTCGCCCTGGTCAGCCGGAAACAGACGGCCCGGGTGAGTGACTCGGACACCGGTGGCAGCGACCAGGAGAAGCAGGAGCAAAAACAGCGGCGTATCCGGGCGCGCATGCTGTCCGATCTGGAAGAAACCCGCCCGCTGACCGAAACCCAGCGGAAAGTACGTGAAGCCCTGAATACGCTGGATCCCGACGAGGGATTGCGGAAACTGCAGGCCCTGCTCGAGCAGACCAGGGATGACCGGGAACGCGGCGAGATCTACGAGGCCATGTCGGAACTCTACCTGCAACAGGACACGCCCGACGTGGTTGCCGCGGAGAAAATGCTGGATGCCGCGCTGTCGGCCGCTCCCGATACGGCCACGCGGGCCCGGGTGCTCCTGCGCCAGGCGGAATTGTGCGCGGCCCGGGGCGCGCCGCAACTGGCCCTGGCCAAGATCCAGGCGGAACTGCGACGCCTGGGAGATGGCATGGATCCCGCGGCCCTGCCGCTCATGACCGCGCGGGGTTTCCTGCTAGAGGCGCAGGGTAACGCCGAAGAAGCCGAGGCGGCTTATCGCGACGTGCTGCGGCGGGCGGAAGGAACCCATGGGCCGGAGGTGGCGGAATCGGCGCGTGACGCGGGAATGCGCCTGACCCGGCTTTTGCGGGACCATCAGCGGGACGCCGAGGCGGACGACGTGGTCCGGCGGGTGGCAACCCTTTCCGGGGGCGGCATGGAAGATTTTCTTTCCTCACCGGGGCGGACTGAAGTCCCCGCCACGCAAGATACCGAATCGACCGGGGCAACGAAATCCGGACCTGTTCCATCCGGATCCTGAGGTTGTCAGGGTGTCCACGCCAGGATCTGTCCATCCGCGAGCAGTTGATGCTTGAGCGTGGAGTAGTCGATGTCCTGGATATCGGGGGCATTTCCGGACTGAATTGCCAGGGCAGCCGCGGTGGCCGCCGACTGGCCAAGAACCATGAACACGGGCTCCATGCGGATGGAACCGTACGCGATGTGCGTGGCGGACAGGCACACGGGTACCAGCAGGTTCGCGCATTCCTCCCGACGGGGGCGAATGGCGCGCCACGAAATCGGGTAGGGCGGGAAGCCTCCCAC
>JAGPFE010000121.1 GCA_018056705.1 Candidatus Hydrogenedentota bacterium
CAAGCCGACGCAAGGCCGCTTCCAGCAGGGCCCGCGCGCCCGGGGTCAGCACGCAGTACCGGCGCGACTGCCGCGTGTCCATGCGGGCGTTGGTAATCAGCATGCCGCCGAAACGTTCCCGCTGGCGTTCTCGGGCGCGGATTACCATCCGGCGAGCCTCCTCGCTGGTGAGTCCCGTCGGCTGGTGACTCATCATTTCCTCGAACGACAACGCGGGAACATCGACATGAATGTCGATGCGGTCCAGCAACGGTCCGGAAATCCGGCCCAGGTACCGTTGCACTTCGCCGGGACTGCACCGGCATGATTTCCTGGGATCCGTGCGACATCCGCAGGGACAGGGATTCATCGCGACCACCAGCATGAACCGGCACGGGTAGGTCACCGAGTAGTTCGCGCGGCGGATGTGTACTACGCCCTCTTCGAGCGGTTGTCGCAACACCTCCAGCGCGGGACGATTGAACTCCGGCAATTCATCCAGAAACAGTACCCCGTTGTGGGCAAGGCTCAATTCGCCGGGGAAAGGAATCGTTCCGCTTCCACCTCCGGCGATGGATACCGTGGTGGCGGTGTGATGGGGACGGCGGAATGGGCGGGTTACGATCAGCCCTTCTTCACGGGGCACCAACCCCGTCACGCTGTATATCCGGGTGGTTTCCAGCGCTTCCTCGAAGGTCATTTCAGGCAGGATCCCAGGTAACCGGGAAGCCAGCATGGTTTTCCCCGTACCCGGAGGCCCGATCATCAGTAAATTGTGTCCCCCCGCGGCAGCCACCACGAGCGCGCGCTTGACATGCGCCTGTCCCTTGACGTCGCTGAGATCAATCGCCTGGTGACCGTTCCTGGAAAACAGGTCACGCGTGTCGGTCACACGGGGAGAAACGTCAAGGGTGCCGGCCAGGAAAGCGTGGGCTTCGTGCAGGGAACGCACGGGAATCACGTCAATCCGGTCGGTCACGCCGGCTTCGGCCGCGTTGGCTTCGGGCAGGATGATCCCCTTCATGCCATGGTCCCGCGCGGCGATCGCCATGGGCAGCGCGCCGGGCACGGGACGGACCATGCCATCCAGCGCCAACTCCCCGGCGATCAGGTATGCCCCCAGTCGATCTCCATCGAGTTGACCCGTCGCGGCGAGGATCCCGACAGCGATGGGCAGGTCCAGGGCCGCCCCTTGCTTGCGCGTATCGGCCGGGGCCAGGTTGACCGTTACCGCGCCCTTCGGCTGACGAAACCCGGAATTCCGTAAGGCCGGCAGGATACGTTCCTGGCTCTCCCGTACCGCGGCATCGGGCAACCCCACCATTTTGATGGTAAACATGCCGGGGTGATTATCCACCTCAATGGACACGGGCATGGCGTCGATGCCCATGATGGCCGCGGATGTTACCCGAGCCAGCATTGTTCCCTCTTCCATCCTCCGGTTGCCACGCGTTGCTGCCGCCATTCGGCATCGGGGGACATTTTGACACAGCGGGCTTTCCGATGCAAGCCGGCAGGGCACCGTCCTTAAATCGGACGCGCGTGGTATAATGGCCGAGGATGACCGGGCCGGGCGGTCGCGGCGTGCTCCGACACGTCGAGGAAAGTCCGGGCTCCGTAGGGCAAGGCGCTTCGTAACACGAAGGCGGAGTGATCCGACGGAAAGTGGCACAGAAACCATACCGCCGGCGCAAGCCGGTAAGGGTGAAAAGGTGCGGTAAGAGCGCACCAGCACCATGGTGACATGGCGGCTGGCTAAACCCCGCCTGGAGCAAGTCCAAATAGGGAACCTGTGGCGTGGCCCGCGCCGGTTCCGGGTAGGACGCTAGAGGCGCGCGGTGACGCGCGTCCCAGAGGAATGACCGCCACGGGGCACACGCCCCGTACAGAACCCGGCTTACAGGCCCGATCATCCCCCTCTCCCCAGCAGGGGCTTTTCCTTTCGTTATTATGGCGCGGTGACGAGGTCCCTAATGGCCTCAATCCGCTTCGGACCAAAACCCGGAACGGCGTCCAGATCCTCCACGCTGTTGAAAGGCTGCCGCGAACGGTACGCGATGATCTGCTGGGCCAGTTTTGGACCGATCCCGGGCAGTTGTTCCAGTTCGGCCTGGCTGGCCGTGTTCAGGTTGATTCTCCCGCTTTCACCGGTCTGGGGAGACACCTGTGCCGCTGGCCGGGATGGCGGGGGCTGGAAGGCGGGATCGGTATCGGCAAGTGCCCCGCGGCTGGCGGCTTCCGGGGCGGAAACGCCGTCTGGTTGAGCGGTAATCAGGTAACAGGACGGATTCACCGGATTGGTAAGGTACGCGAGTTGTTCCGGGGTAACCGTCTCCCGGTCCCGGACCGCGTCCGGATACATCGGGACGGTCAGGGTGGTCCCATCCACCAGGGGCGCGGCCAGGTTGATCATCGACAGGTTCGCGCCGGACCGGGTTCCTCCTGCCTTTTCGATCAGGTCGGCAACCCGGTTATCCGGTGGAAGACGGTACAGGCCCTCCCGGATTACCCCACCCCGGACGGCCACGGCAATTTCTTTCGATGTCTTGTTCAGGTCGCTCACCTTTTCAACAGGAACCGATGGCGTCCCTGTCGGCGGGGCGATCGCTGTAACTGGCAAAGTCTCCC
>JAGPFE010000071.1 GCA_018056705.1 Candidatus Hydrogenedentota bacterium
TATCGTGGGGGATGTAACGTACGCGGACGCGCCGGGCCAGTTCGGCGTGGCTACCGATGGCACCGAGAACATGCTGGGTATCATCACGGGGGGTAGCGTGCTGATGGGAGACTACCTGACCGTGCGTGGTAAGAATCACACGCAGGATACCTCGAAGTATCCCAATTCCTCGTTGAGCATAAACGTGAGCGTGGATTCGAAAACGGTCAGTACCACGGTGAACAACGTAACCCAGCAGGTGCGCATCGGCTACATGGATCCCGGCACCATCGATCCCGGCCAGATTGTGCCGACCATGACCCTCCCGAACGGCCAGGTGGTGCAACGGGATGGCTACCAGTTCTCGTTCACTACCTCGGAGTTGATGCTCTTCAATAATGAAGAAATTAAGCGGGCGGTCGAGGATCCCACGTACGTGCCCCGGTTCTATGGCCTGCGGGATTCCCAGCCCAACAACATCTACGTGTACACCAAGCCCAGCGAGGAGCACGCGGTACGGTACGATGAATACAACAACACGACGGTCAAGCAACTGGCCCAGTATATCGCGGAGAAGGGTTACCCCGCGGATATCCTGACCCGAGCGGCCTATCACTACATGAATCCGACGGGCAACTGGATCTCGGAAGACACCCTGAAGCAGATCTGGCGGGCCGACGAGCGATCCAGGCAGCAGGGCGACATCTGGAACTTCGACGGGTTGCTCTACAGCAGCAACGCCATCTTCACCATCGCGCGGAGTTACGCGAGGCATAAATCCAAAACAAATGGCAAGATGATGGTTCGAGGAGCCATCATCTGCCCGGATATCGGGGTGCTCGTGGCTGGACCGGACAAAAGGGGCGAGGAATCCTTCACCATGCTGTACGACCAGCGGGTGCGGGAAATGTGGGCGCCTCAGGACCAGACGCACGTGTTCTTCCAGCGCCAGGTGTACCAGTTAGTCCGGAACGAAAACTGATTGCATCGGTGCGGGAGATAACAGGAGGGGCCATGAACATGCGCGTCATGGCTCCTCCTGTTCTACAATGACCAGTGACCGAAGGTGGAAGGAGATCGGCATGTTGACAGCGCGCGTGGGCATCATGTTGTACGCGGGGATAATCCTGGTCGTGGCGCCCTGGTCCCCGGCGGACACCTTTCACCTGCGCACGGGGGTGCAGGTGGACGGCGTGGAGGAACTGCGTCAGAATGGCGTGATCCACGTGCGCGCGGGTAACCGGGTGGTGCGCCTGCGGGAAGATGAAGTGGTGCTGATCGAAAAGAACAACCGTACCGGCGCGTTGAACATGGAAGAAATCCGGGCCCAGGCGGAAGCGAAGAACCGCGAACTCACCGAAAAGACGGGCCTGGATGCCCCGCAGCGCGCCAGGGTGGATGCCCTGCTGGAAGACCTGTGGTCCGGGGTGGACGCCAAGGCGGCCGATGCCCGGAAGGCCCTGCTGAAAATGGCCGAAACGGTGCCGATTTTTGCCTACCTTGCCCTGCTGCTGCCCCAGACCCATCCGCCCAGCATGCCCCCGCTGATGGAGGTGATGTTTGAAATCAACCCGCCTGGTACCCACCCGTTTCTGCGGGAACTGGCTGCCCACGCGCATGGACCCGTCCGGGAAAAGGCGCTGCTGCTGCTGGGTAAATGCCGGGACCGGTCGGACCTGGACCTGATCGCCCGGGGCATGAAGGATCACGTGGCGGAGGTGCGAATCGAGGCCGCCCGGGCGCTCGGCGCGCTGGGTGACCGGCGGGCCACCGCGGTCCTGATGCTGGGGATCGTGAGCGGCGACTTGCGCTGGGTCAACGTATCCCTGGACAGCCTGCGGAAACTGTGGCAGGACGTGGACCCGGACACGGTGAAAACCCTGGAAAAACAGCAGGATTGGATGGGGTTTATCAACGCGCACCGGGACGCCATGCCCGAGGTCCTGGATCCGGATTCACTGGAGCCTCTCGTGCCGCCCGGAACGGAGTTCGTGGTAGGCTGACCTGTCCGCGGGCAGCATATCGGGCCGCGTTGTTGCGTGAAGACCTTCCGTTATTTCACAATGCCATGGATGCGGGGGAATCTTTCAGGATTTGCGTGATCCTGAAGGTGATACCGTGCGTGAAACCCTAAACCAGCGGGAGGTTCGGTCATGCGCCTGCGCCACGCTTTCCTTTCCGGGCTCGCGGCACTCTGCCTGGGCACGATCACTTCAGCCGATGACCTTGTGGCGGATCCATCTTTTTCCTGGGACGGCGCGAAATGGATCTGGCGAGCCCTGCCGGCGGGAAGTTTCCCCTATAACGACACGGTGGTCTTCCGCCGCGTGTTCACCCTGCCGGAGTCGAGCCGGGTCATCCTGCGGATTACGGCGGATACTGCCTATCGCGCGCTGTTCAATGGGCAGTGGGTGGGGGATGGGCCCGCCCGGAGTTGGCCTGAACATTACCAGTATGACCGGATCGACGTGACCGCTCATGCCCGGAAGGGAGAAAACGAACTGGTCGTGATCGCGAAATTCTTCGGAATAGGCACGTTCCACCAGTTGCCTCAGGAACCTGGCCTGCTGGCCGCGATCGAGGCCGAATCCCAGGTGGGAGGCAAGCCGGTCCGCGTGGTTTCCGACCGGGCCTGGGAGGTTCGAGAGGCTCCCGAATGGATCCGGTGGGCGCCCAAGCAGTCGGTGCAGATGGGCCTGTTCGAGGTGTACGACGCCCGGCTGGAACGGCAGGACGGGTTCACTCCCGCCGTCGAAACATACGCGGCGGGGGAGGGGCCCTGGCGGAACCTGTGGCTTCGCGATGTCCCCATGCTTACCCGGATTCCCCGTGACTTCCGCGCCCTGCGGGGAGCGCGCGTCGTCCGGCGGAGTGACTGGCGAACCTTCATCTTTCCCACGGCGCCGTGGCTGTATAACGCCGTGGTGCCGACGAACAACCATTCCGCGGTGACGGGCGTGTACGCCGTGTTGGTAGACCTGGACGCGCCGGGAACGCTGCAGGTGGACGCCGGGGCGCAGTCCGCCCTGGTCGACGGCAAACGGGTTCCCCCTCGGGGCGTTCTGCTCCAGACTGGCCGCCACCTGCTCCAGGTGGGCCTGTCGCGATGGTTCAGCCACTGGCATTACGACACCGAGATCCGGATGCGCTGCGATCAGGCGTTCCGGCTCAGTTCGCCGGTGGACGGCAGCACGGAAAAACCGTGGGTATACCACCCGGTCCCCGACGGCAAGTACCTGGAAGAAGACTGGAAGTGGTCGTTGCTGTCCGACGCGGAACGGGCCACCGTGGAAACGCGCCTGAAGAGCGGTCTTGAATCGGCCCTCCGGCAATGGAACCAGCCTGGGGCATACCGTGACACGCCCCTGCCTCCCGGCAGCCGCGCGATCGGCCCGGAGGAGTGGACCGAGGCGGCGCACTGGTTGTTCACCACGCGGGAACCCTTGCGTGAAGCGCCGGATGCCGTGTCGGATACCGCAGCTTTCCTGGCGGGTACCGCGCCCCTGGAAGTCCGGCCCCAGCCCGACGGGGACGTCGAACTCGTGTTCGACCTGGGCGAACAGGACGTGGGGTATTACCAGCTGGACATCGAGGGCGAGGCCGGCCTGGTCGTCGATTTCGCGGGCGTGGAATACATCGCGCCGGATGGACGGGTACAGCACACGGGCACGTACCGGAACGCCATGCGGTATGTCTGCCGGGAGGGGCGCCAGGTCTTCACGAGCCTGTCCAGGAGGTCGCAGCGCTACCTGTTTGTGACGTTGCGGAACCAGTCGCGTCCCGCGGTCATCCACGGCCTGCGGCTCATTGAATCCACCTACCCGGTGGAGTCCATCGGATCCTTCGCGTGCAGCGATCCGCTGTTTACCCGGACCTGGGAGATCTCGGCCCGGACCCTGAAACTCTGCATGGAGGATACGTTCACCGACTGCCCGCTGTACGAACAGACCCTTTGGGTGGGGGATGCCCGGAACGAAGCCGTGTTCGCCTACACGGCCTTCGGCGCCACGGACATCGCCCGCCGCTGCATCCGCCTGGCGGCGTGGTCGCTCGAGAAGTATCCCATCGTGCTGTGCCAGGTGCCTTCTACCTGGGGCGTGCTCCTGCCCGCCTGGAGTTTCCTGTGGAGCGTCATGGTCCGGGACTATTACGACTACACGGGGGACCTGGAATTCGCGCGGTGGGCCTACCCGTGGATGGTCCGGAATCTCCAGGGCGCGGCGTCTTACTCGGACAGCCGCGGCCTGTTCAGCGCGCCGTTCTGGAACATGTTCGACTGGACCGGTATCGACGATGGACACGCCACTGTCACCCATAACAGCCTGTTTGCCATCGGCGCGACCGACGCGGCCATCGCGATCGGCGAGGCGATCGGGGACACGGAACACCTCGACTGGTTGCGGGACTACAGGAAAAAACTACAGGATGCCGTGGAGGGGCTGTGGGACGCCGAACGGGGCGTCTATCCGGACGCGGTCCGCGGTGACGGCACCCCAAGCCCGAAAACCTGCGTGCACACGGCGTTTCTCGCCCTGCTGTATGATGCCGCTCCGCCGGAACGCCGGGAACGGTTGCTGGACATCGTGCTGCGACCGGCGGAAGGGGTAACCCTACTGGGCTCGCCGTTCGCGGCGATGTACCAGTTTGAAGCCTTGGAGAAATGTGGCCGGATCGACGCGATCCTGGACGCGATCCGGGAATATTACGGTCCCATGATCGAATCGGGAGCCACCACGGTGTGGGAAAGTTTTCCAAGCGGCACGACGGGCGGCGACGGCTTTCCCACCCGGAGCCATACCCATGCCTGGTCCTCCGCGCCCATTCACTTCCTGAACCGGCTGGTGCTGGGCATCGTTCCGGAAGCACCGGGCGGGACCAGGGTGCGCGTCAGCCCGTGGGTCCGGGGACTGGAATGGGCGAAAGGCTCAACTGCCCTTGCCAGGGGGCCGGTCTCCGTGGACTGGCGGGTGGAGGATGGCACCTTGCGTGTCACCGTGACCGCGCCGGACGGCGTTACCACGCGGTTTGAACGCAACGAGACCCACGAAGGCCTGCGCGTGGTGTTCAATGGCCAGGACATGCCCTGACCGGTTTCCCGCGCCCGCCGGCCGTAAACATTTTCCTAAAAAAATTCAACTTGACTGAACAGCGTACCTTGTGCGTTAATGTGCATGAATAGCGTGCCTTGTGCGTTAAGGTACACGGAAGAAGATTGCATCGGAAGAAAGAGGTTCGAACACCACGCTGTTCGGGGGCGGAGCCATGCGGCAGATTCCGATGGATAAACACCAGCGCGAGGATCCCATGAACGAGCCAGGAGGAAGGGCGCGGGAAGAAGAGTCCTCTGCGCGGCATGACGGCCGGGAGGAACTGGTCCGACTGGCCCTGCGGAACCTGCGCCATTGCGTGCTGATCGTGGACGACCGGTTGTCCCTGGTCACCTGCAATAACCTGTGCGGCATGGTCTGTAAGGTGGAAGATCGGGGGCGGGACCTGTTTCGGAAAGTACTGGCCACGGAATGTCCTCACCTGCGGGACCGGTCGGCTGTTCTGGAAGAGCGGGCAGAGATGCTGGAACATGCCACCCGGCGGGTTCTCGAAGGTGGACACAACGAAACCACCCTGCGTTTTTCCTGCGGTGAGGGCGAGGGGATCATTGCCCGTCTGGTCACCATCTCCGCACTGTTTCACGGGGGACGGACCTACGCCCAGGTGCGTTTCGAGGATATCTCGGACAGTGAGCGGGCCCTTGCCCGCATCCGGCAGAGTGAATTGCAATTTACCCGGCTGGTGGAAAACCTGCCGGATATCGTCATTCGTCTCCAGCCGGATTTTCGTGTCCAGTACGTCAGTCCGAACATTTACTGGTTGACGGGCCAGCGACCGGACGCGTACCTGAACGGTCCGCTGGAACGGCTGGTTAATACCCCGGACGCGTTGACCCAGTGCCGGGATGCACTGGAAAGGGCGGCCAGCGAGGGCCAGGCCGCGGAACTCGAATTCTCTCTTACCTCGCCCGTGGGAAACCGGGTCATCAATTGCCGCGTGGTGCCAGAACGCTCCGGGGAGGGGAAGTGCCTGTCCCTTCTCATGGTACTCCGGGACATCACCGACCACCGGAAGATCGAAGGAGAACTCCGCGCGCTGTTTCTCAACATGCCGGTGGCCCTGGGGGTGTTGGACTGTATCCGGGATACCCATGGACGGGTGGTGGATTTTGTGATCAACCGGGCCAACCCGGCGGTTAAACAGCACATGGGTCTGTCGGTCCAGGACGTGATCGGTCGGAGTTTTCTGGAAATGGTTCCCGACGCCAATCCCGCCTGGTTCGAGGCCCTCCGGGAAACTGCGGAAACCGGCGCGGCCCGGGAAATGGAACAGTACGCCCGTCGACTGAATCGCTGGCTGCTCGTCCGGATGTTCCGGCTGAATGAGAACCAGGTGGCGGCGTTTGGTCTGGACGTTACCGCGCGCAAGGAACGGGAACGGGAACGGGCAACCCTCGCCGCGGCCCTTGAACAGTCCGGGGACGGCGTGTTCCTGCTGACCCCGGAAGGGGAAGTGTTTTACGCTAATCATACGGCCGGGGAACGCTACGGGCGGGATCTCGCGCGCCGGTCCATCACGGACCTGCTGCGCAACGACGAGCACGCGGAAGAACTGGAAGGCCTGCGCCAGGCCCTGGAGCGGGGCGAGCCGTTCACGGGATGTTTCATCCGGCCAGCGGGTGGTTCCCGCGACAAGCGGACGGACGAGGTCCGCATGGTGCCCGTACGTAGTCCGGACGGCGACCTGATCAGTTACGCCGTGATCGCGCGGGACATTACGGATCAGGTCCGGCACCAGACCCAGATGCAGCATGTGCAGAAACTGGAAAGCATCGGGGTGCTCGCCGGCGGTATCGCCCACGACTTCAATAACCTGCTGATGACCATCCTCGGCAACACCGATCTGGCCATGCAGGAAGCCGGAGAGGCCTCGGCCATCCTGGGATACCTGCGGGAAATCGAAAAGGCGTCACAGCACGCGGCCGACCTGTGCCGCCAGATGCTGGCTTACGCGGGCAAGGGACAGATCCAGGTCAGCAACGTGGACCTGAACAGCCTGATTGACGGCATGACCCGGTTGCTGGAAATTTCGGTATCTAAAAAGGTGGTCATCCGGCAGAACCTGTTCCCCGGGTTGCCGCCCGTCAAGGCTGACGCCAGCCAGTTGCGGCAGATCCTGATGAATCTCGTGCTGAACGCGTCGGAGGCGATCGGCAACAAGAGCGGGGTCATCCTGATTTCAACGGGCGTCATGGCCTGTGACCACCAGTACCTGTCAGGAACCTTCGTCAGCGAACCCCTTCCAGAGGGTGATTACGTGTACATCGAGGTTTCCGACACGGGGTGTGGTATTCCCTCCGAACACCGGGACCGGATTTTTGATCCCTTTTTCACCACCAAGTTCCTGGGACGGGGGCTGGGACTGGCGGCCGTTCTGGGTATTGTCCGCAGCCATGGGGGTGCCATTAAGGTATACAGTGAAGTTGATAAGGGTACAACGTTCAAGGTCCTGTTTCCCGTGGCGCCGGGCGCGGCCGTGGTGCCGCACCCTCCCCGCTCCGTGAGCCACTGGACTGGTCATGGGGTGGTGTTGCTCGCGGAAGACGAGGAAACGGTTCGTACCCTCGGGCGGCGCATGCTCGAACGGATGGGCTTCACGGTGATTGCCGCGGTGGACGGTCGCGACTGCCTGCAGCTGTTCCAGGAACACGCGAAGGAACTGCGGCTGGTGCTGCTGGACCTGACCATGCCCCACCTGGACGGGGACGAGGTGTTCCGCGAAATCCGGCGCGCCCGGCCCGACCTGCCCACGATCATCGCGAGCGGCTACACGGAGCAGGAGATCCGGCAACGGTTCGCGGGAAAGGGTATCGCCGGGTTCATCCAGAAGCCCTACCATCTGAACGACCTGCGTGACGTGATCCGCCATGCCCTGGGGGAATGATACCGCGGACGGATGGGCCCCTTCGCCAGCTTCCGGTGACCCCGGATCGCGCCATCGCGTCCCGGTCCTGGTCGATCCCTTCGCGCGTAACCGGGCGGAGCGGCGAATAGCCGCGTTCTTTTTCACCGGCATGCTCTGCGTGTGTGCCGCGATTCTCTGGCTGTTTCACGGCGCGGACCTCGTGCGGTGGTTTATGCTGGCGGGTGGAGCGCCATGACCGGCGGGATGACGGTTGCCGCGCCCCCGGCATTTCCCCGGCGGGCTGTTTCCTGGGCCGACGGCTGGGCGGTCTGCTGTTTCACGGCGGCGGCCGCCGCGTTGCCTGGAGGGTCGCTGCAGCAGGTTACCCCGGCTGGTCTGGACCTGGCGGCTTTTCTGGCCATGGCAGGGGGCATCCTGGTGCTGCCCGGCGTGATTGCCGACAGGATACGGGTCCCATTTGAACTGGTATGGCCCGTAATGGTGCTGTCAGGCATGGCGTATTTCCGCGCGTGGGTCGGCGGAGCGGAAGAGGTATCGTTTCCGGCGGTGCTGTCGGCCGCGGTGGGATTCCTGGGCGCGGCCCACGTCACGCGTCACGGATCGGTATCCCGGGCAGGACTGGCTGCCTGGGCCCTTTTCGCGCCGGTTCCGGTGCTGCTGACGGCGGCAGCCGGGCAGGGATGGCTGTTCCCGGAAAACTGGAGCCGTGCCGGTCAACCCATGCTGGGCGCGCCGGATCCGGTGTCGCTTACCGGCATGCTGTTGCTCTGCGGGGTGGCGGGAGGAATCCTGTCGGCGGAAACGTTGCTGCCTGGGAAGTGGATCGGCGGGCTGTGGCTGGTGCCTTTCCTGGCGGCGGGCGGGCTCCTGGTAATGATGAGCCAGTATCTTGGTTGGCCCGTGGCGGAAATGATACCCAGGGGTGAAGCCTTCGCGCCGGGCCGGATTCCGGAAACCCTGGTATGGCTGTATCTGGCCTCTCGGGTGACGGCCAAAATGACGGTAGCCGCCCGGAGTCGCCGCGAGCCGGGCCTCGCGACAGGAGCCCTGGCCTGCCTGCTGGGAACGCCGGTTGCCGTGTTGTGGTCTCCGCCCTCGATGGTGCCGCTGGGCGTGATGGTGGGCATGCTGGTGGGTCCGGCGATTTCGCGTGGCGCGGCCACGGCGATGCGGTTCCCGCGGGGGTGGCGGCTCATGGTGCTGGTTCCCATGGCGCTGGTGATACTCCGGCTGGGCGTGGTCCTGCCGGGCGATCCACGGGATTACGTGGCGCGGGCGGATCAACTGGTCCGGAAGCATCAGCCGGAGGCCGCGGAATTCCTGTTGCGGCAGGTCAACGCGCGGGTACCCGGGGAAAGCCGGGCGGCATGGCAACTGGCATGGTTATGGCTGGCCCGCGATGAACCGGACCATGCGGCACGCTGGGCGGTCCGGGCCTTGCGCTCGGCCGGCTCGGGCGTGAAGCCAGCGTTCTTTTCCCATCCGGCGCCGCTCGAGATCCAGCGGTTTGTGGACGCGCTACGGGATGCCGCGGGCCGAAACACCGCGTCGGGTGACTACCGCGGAACGCTGGCCCTCGGACGGGTGCTGTTTGCCGCCGGGCGCGACGACCAGGCCCTTGCCCTGCTGGACGCGCTGACCCGGGATGAGCCATGTCCCCCGTCGCTGCCACTGGACCTCGCGCGCCGCCTGGTCGCCTGGCTGCTGGAAGTACCTGCCGACGCCCTGCCGGAATCGGTGTCACCGGACGCGTTGTGGACGGCCCTGCGCGCGGGGGCCGGGACGCGGATTTTCCCCCTGCCGCGGGAAATCGCCGGTCGATGCAGTGCCATGGCCCTTGCCGCTCGGCCCATGGAGGACTGGACCGATATCCTGGTCATCGCTGGGGATACGGAAATAGGAGGCGCGGGCCGCTGGTTCGTCGAGCGTCGCCCCCCCTTGCCTGCGGGCGCGTTCCCGGACTGGGCTGATCGGCAGGGGACGCTGAATGAGGAGGATACCTGGAGTGGCCCCTTGCCCGGGGAGGCCCGGGAAACATGGTTCGTGTATCATCCGGCGGGGATAGCGGTATCCCTGGTCCCTCCTGCCATCGGGTTCCGGGCGCCCTTGGTACACTATAGATATAATTTTTCCACTGCGCCGGATATACTGCTGTTACTGCCGGATCTGCCGGAGCCGGGTTCCGTCGGTAGCAGCACGACCCCGCGGGAGGCATCCTGATGAATACCTATGTCTTAGGTTCCTTGGGAACCGTCCCTTACGGTTATCCTCCCGACCCGGAACGCGAGGAATTCCCCATGGCCATGGGATGGATCGGGCTGATTCTTGGAACGGTAACCCTTCTGGTGACCAGTTGTGGGACCAGTGGTGCTCCCCAGCCGAATTTCACGGTCACGCCCGCGGAGGGTGTTGCCCCCCTGACGGTAACCTGTGAAAACCTGTCTCCCGAGCGGTATCCCCTGGGCCTGTTTAAGGTGCGGTGGCAGTGGTCTTTCGGGGACGGTTCCCCGGATAGCGCGGAACGGCAGCCAGTCCATATCTATGAACAGCCCGGCGAATACACCCTCCGGCTGACGGCGTCCACGCCGCTGGGCAGTCGTTCGGCCAAACAGGTCGTGCGGGTTACCGCCCCGGAACCCGGCGACGATGACGGCGACGGGGGAGGTGATGGCGACGGCGGAGGAGATGGGGGTGGGGG
>JAGPFE010000072.1 GCA_018056705.1 Candidatus Hydrogenedentota bacterium
GGCCGCGGGAATCCTGGTGGCCCTGAGCGGTTGCTGGGTACTGTATTCCCCGGTGTTTTTCAAGGACAAGGCGCTGGAAAACGCCGTGCGCAAGGCGCTGGGGCGTCCCTTTGGACTGCTGACCACCTGGGACTTGCGTAAACTGGGCGAATTGCAGGCCTCCGGGATGGGCATTACCGACCTGAGCGGCCTGGAGTATTGCGAGTCCCTGACCGTGCTGAATCTGCGGGGGAATGCGATTACCTCCATCAGCCCGTTGAACAACCTCAGAAACCTGGTGCGATTGGACCTGGGAGAAAACAAGGTCAAGAGCATTGAGCCGATTGCCGGAATGCTCCTGTTGGAAGAACTCATTCTCTATGGGGATGAGAACGAGGTCGTTGACTGGAATCCCCTGCGGGCCAACGTGCTGGCTGGCGGTTTGGGAGCTGGCAACACGGTGGTACTGCCTACCAAGACGACCATCGATTCCAGCGGTAATCCGCTGTCCAATTTCGCGGAAACCCAGGCGGTCCTGCTGAACGCGGGCGTAAATGTCATCTATGGTTCACCGTCCGGTACTTCGGGATCCGGAACTGCCACCCAGTGAGGCCCGAACCGGTTATCGGATAACATGGTACAGTTACAGAGAACGAGGTGCCGGGCATGGCCCGCGTATGAGGTTACTCCATGAGACATCGCGCGCGCGCATGGGTGCAAGGGGTGGTATGTTGCGGCATCTGCCTGCTGGTGATGGGATGTCCCGTTTCCGTGCGACTGGACATTACCCCGGGATCCGTGGATTTCGGTTCCTCGGCGACCGAGTTGTCCCTGCAGATACGTAAACCAGGTGGCGGGGCGATTTCCTGGACCATCACCGAAGTGACCCGGCAGAATGTCGACGCGCCATGGACCGCCAGTAACATTCCCTGGCTGACTGTATCGCCCACCCAGGCGCGGCAGACCGGTCCCCTGGAAATCGTGACCCTTACCGCCGACCGTACCGGATTACGGGCCGGGGCTTACACCAATGCCGGTATCCTGGTCGAAGCCGGAAACTTTTCCCGGGTGATTCCGGTTTCGCTTATCGTTCAGTCCACGCTGAGCGTTTCTCCTCCACAGGTGTCCCTCCGGCAGGGCGCGACCGAGACAGCCTTCCGGATCGTGAATTCTGGCGTGTCGTCAGCCGCCTGGACCTTGCGGTTCATACCTGAAAATGGAGATATTGCGGCTGCCCAGCCTCTTCCCGCGGATATCATTGCCTCGCCAGCTTCCGGAACGATCCCGGCAGGTGGAACGGCCAATGTGTCCCTCTCGTGGACCCAGGAACGTTCCTCCTTTGGCATCCTGGTAGACTCGCCCGCGGGTCAGCCTGTTTTCAGCGTGGTTTTTGGGGCCGCCATAACGGGCCTGCAGGTGGATCCACCAAGTCTCACGCTCTTTTACGATAACCGGACGGATGAAAGCGCTTCGGCCACGCAGCCTGCTTCCACGTTGACCATTCGAAATACGGGGGGAACGGCCCGATCCTGGGCCATACAGATTAACGATGTGGCTCGGGGCGGGACCACGTCCGCCATTTCCGCGACCCCCTCGCAAGGAAATACCCTGCCCGGGGAAGAGACCACGGTGGAGGTCAGGGTTACCGATCCTGCCTCGGTAACCAGCGGATCCGGGAACTACGAGTTGATCATCCATTCCAGCGACGACCAGTTCATCGTGGTGCCCCTGACCCTGGACATTGCCATTCTGCCGGTTATCGAAGCCTCCGATCCGCCCCAGCCCAACACGACTCGACCGGAAGTTACCTCATTACGAAAACTCGATTTTGGCACCCAGGATGTCAACAAGGAGTTCTGGGTGGTTAACGTTGGCCCCTTGGAGTCGGATCTGTATTTCCGGATCACCCACGAAGACCAGGGGTCGGAAACCCCACTGATTTACGTGAATCCCCTGCAGGGAGACACGAACGGGCCGGACGGAGATTTCTTCCTGCCGGGCACGAATTTCCTGATCGATGGCGTGCCGATTCAGGTAACCGTGGATCGTTCCGCCATGCGGGAGGACGTGGAATACCGGAAAATTACCATCGAAGCATGGAACGCCGACTTTACCCAGCAGTTGACGGCGGTGCAGCCGGTTGAAATCGAAGTGCGCGTGGAACGTCCTCCCATGCGGGTGGAAGGAGCCATCAACCGGGCTCGTCCACCATACCTGATGCGTTTCGCGTTCCTCCTGCGCGACCGGCTGGGCCAGGCCATCCCAACCCTTACCGCGGATGACCTGTCCCGTCTTCGGTTTACCCTGACCGAAGACGACGTCCCCATGGACTGGAATGAAACCAGCCAGTTTGTGCTGGGCGCGGAACATATCCGCACCAACCTGGTTCTTCTCCTGGATTTCACGGGAAGCCTCTACTATTCCGGCGTGAACGATCCGGTCAATCCCAGGAGACCGGGAGAAGTACTGGAAGAAGTCCGGGCCGCTGCCCTCCGTTTCCTGGATGACCTGCCGGAAAATTACAAGGTGGCCCTGATGTATCACTGCGATCGGCAGCAGAAAAACCGGTTGATTCATCCATTTACCACGGACCGGAACGCCCTCAAGAACGCGCTTGCCGCCTTCTACCTGCCCCCCGCGATGCACGGCGTTACCGCGGTGTGGGATGCCGTGGAAGACGCGGTCAACCGCATCGTGGCCGCGGATCCGCCGGACACGCTGCCTTTCGATGACGCGGATGTAAGGGCGATCGTGCTGGTCACGGACGGCAAGGACAACGCGTCCGCCGTGCAGCCGTCGACTGCCATCGGCAACGCAAAAGATAACCGGGTGCGGTTGTATTCCCTGACCTACGGTGATCCCAACAGTATTAACCTCGCGGACCTGTTGACCGCGGCGGATGACACGGGCGGGTACGTGTACCGGGCGGCCGATGCCTCGGGGCTGGTTCAGTTGCTTGGGAATGTCAAGGGTCTGGTACTCGAACCCGTTACGTCTCTTAATGTGGTAACGGCCCAGTTCAATATCGTGAATGCCGGTGCCACGGACCTGAACTGGGAGATCGCTTCCGTGCCGAACTGGCTGACCGTGACCCCCGCTTCTGGTTCACTGGTGTCTGGAGAAAGTATCACGGTTTCCGTTATGGCGAATCCGGCCGCTTTTACGGTCCCACCTCCTCTTCGGGCCGCGGAGGCTACCCTGCAGATAACCTCTAACAATGGATCCGGTTACGCGAAGGTTAGAACCCAGTTCGCGTCGGATATGAGCGCGGTGGAAAGTATCGCCCTGGTTCTTACGGATGAACCCGGGCGGGTATGGCAGGATTTGCGTAACCAACTGCTGTTTACCTACATAACGCCGTCACAGCGGGGTGGAACCTATAGCATCCGCGCGGAATACACCCAGCCGGACGGGTCGGTGTTAACGGCTATTTTCGAAGAAGACGGGGTGTTTTACCCGGGTGACGTGCTGGCCGGCCAGATTTCCACCCATACCACGGGTATCGTGGAAGACCTTACAACGCTGAATCCCTTGGAAGCGGTGCGGGCCGAAGCATATGTCCGGCTGGACTACGCGCCCCGCAACGTGAGCAAGTTCCGTTTCCGGATCGTTCCCATGGTGCCGCTCGATCTTCCCGCGGCGGCCGCCGTGGCGTTCAGTAACGTCCAGATGCAGGTGGAAATTGCCCCCGGTGGACTGGCAGACAGCACGGATCCTTACGCGTCCACCTGGCGACTGGTAAACGAGGGCAGCAATCGCTACTTGTTGTTGACCGAACAGAATGCCCCGTTGACCTATGGCGCTTCCGGCGAATTGTTACGGGTCAAGTTTACGGGTTTGAAAGATTTCGTGGACGCGTGTCTGGCGGCTGATTATGACCCGTTGTTTTACCTGGATTTACGGGTCGACAACCAGTTGTACTATGCCCCGGGCACGCCAACCCGTCCCTCGCAGACCGTGTACTTCCAGTATCCGAACGGGCCAACTAATCCCGGTCGATTGCTGAGTATCGGGCTTGAACCGGATCTGGCAGGGGCTGCGGCAACAGCCGCCCTGATGGCTTTTCCGGGGATCGATCCGGATACCGTGTCGACCTGGGACCAGGATGGGGATGGCGTCGAAGACTTTATGGATCCCTATCCGGCGGATGCCCGCTATCCCGGAGGACTGATTACACCATCGGTGGTGGACCTGAGCGCTGGCCCGGTAACGGTAACCTTGACCAATAATCGGCTGGATGCCTTTACCTGGTCGCTCAGTGTGGAGGATTTGCCGGGAACCTTCCCGGAGAACGCGATTGCGGAACGGGTCAACCTGGTACCGGATACCGGTGGGGACACGCCGTTGCTGCCGGGGACATCTACGACGTTTCAGGTCAGCCTGGACAGCAACGGACTACCCAATGGTACCTATGAAGGCCTGTTGGTGGTGACCACGGACGTGTTCGGAGCCCAGCGTTACCGGCTGGTTTACACGCGGAATTGAAGGTTGATGCCTGGTGGATCTGCGGGAATCCGTCGGTCCGAAGGCTGAAAACGGGATAACTGATATGCCCAGAACATGGTTGATGCTGCTGGCAACGATGATGGGATTGCTGCTGGCGGGCTGTCCGGCCCTGAGGCCCGTGCTGAACGTCGCGCCCGGGTCTCTGGCCTTGAACCAGGCCACCCTGAACGCGGTCATTCGCATCGAAAATTCCGGGGGCGGCACGCTTCGGTTTACGGTGGAGACCCAGACACCGTGGATTAAATTGTCCGAAAAGACCATGCCGGAAGAGAAAGCTTCCAGCCTGGAAGGCACCGCCACGGCTTCTAAGCCTTTCTTCCTGCAAGTGGACATCATCTCCAGCCAGGTGCCGAACACGCCCACGCCCAAAGGGGAAATTCTTATCACTTCCAACGGTGGCGACAAGACCGTTAAAGTAGCCATTACCCGCGAGTACGCGCCACTGCTGGTAGTGTCCACCCAGTCCATGGATTTTGGACAGGACCTGGTGGAACAGGTCCTGACGATCACGAACCAGGGTAATGCCCCGCTTGAATGGCAATTAGCTGTTCCGGCGAACGCTCCCTGGCTGTCGGCGACGCCGCTTACCGGTACCATTCCCGTGTTTGGAGGACAGAGCACGGTGACAGTCCAGGTGGATCGTAACGCCGTAACGGGACGACCCGACCCCTACACGGCCGTGCTCGGGATCTCTTCGAATGGAGGCAGCGCGCTGGTCAATGTCAGCGCGCGGGTTCCTTATTTACGGGTCGCCCCGACGACCATCGAATATGGTCGGATTCGGCAGGATACTACCCGTGGATTGAGCCTGGTCAACCAGAGCGATCGCTCGGTAACTTTCAACGTGGCCGCGGAAACTGTGGATGGCGGGGCCTGGCTGGCCGTCAGTCAATCCAGTGTGACGGTTCCCGCGCGTTCAACGGCGGTGGTTAACGTTACGGCGCTTGTGGCCTTCATGGCACCGGGCGCGTTCAGTGGCGCCGTGACGGTTTCCGTTCCCGGTGGAGAGTTGTTTCAACGGGTACCGGTTTCCCTGACCTATTCCCGTTTTGACGTGACGCCGTTGACCCTCGAGTTCGGCGAGATTACCTCCGTGGGACAGAACGTTATTACGCTGACTAACCAGGGGACTACGGCGATTCCCTGGAGTGCCCAGAACGTCTCTGGCGCGTCGTGGCTGAGTTTTACGCCCGCGAGCGGTACCGTGGCAGGGGGGGCGTCAGCGACCGTGACCGTTTCTGTGGATCCCACCCAGGTGGATCCCGGGACGTATACGACGGACCTGCGGATTAACGCGGACAATGGATTTGACACGGTGGGGATTTCTTTCAGCAGGCCCCGCCCGGCCGCCCTCCGGGTTGCTCCCACGGATATCAATCTCGGGGATGTACGATCGGAGGAAACCGTGGCGGTCTGGAACGACGGCATCGGCACGGTTACGTGGAGCATAGATACCTCGGCGTTTCCCGCCTGGCTTACGCTGGATCTTCCCACGATTGTGCCCCTGAGCGGATCTACCACTCAGACCTTCAAGTTGCGCGTCGATCGTAACCTTGTTCCGGCCGGAGAAACCAGTTTTTCCCACACGTTTGCAATCAACGCGACGGGTGACTTCGAGGGTACAGTCCCGGTAACCGTATCGGGGACCATTCCCAAGTACCCGGTGTTTCAGATAATTGGGGAAGGTACGGATGTCAACGGAACGCCATTCATCAATTTGGCGATCGGCGAAGACACCCAGACCTTCACGATCGTGAACAGTGGGGATGGCGACCTGACCTGGCGGTTAGCAGAGAATCAGGTCATTCCCGGCTGGATCACGTCTGTTAATCCGCAGCAGGGGCAGGTGCGCGCGGGCCGTCAGCAGACGGTCACGGTCGCGGTGGATCGATCAACCCTCGGCCGGGAAGGCGCGACTTACAACCTTGTTCTGGAATCCAATGACCCCTTGCGCCGCCAGTTGATTCTGGAAGTGCAGGTACGCGTTCCCTTCCGCCTGGTAATCGGGACACGGCCGTCTCGACTGGCCCTGGGTCGGTATGACAACACGGCCATAGTCGAAGTGGCCAATCTTGGAGACGCGGGGGAAACCCTCCAGTTCGAGGTGGAATCCACGCGTCCCGAGTGGCTTTTTGTCGAGCCTCGTTTTGGCCAGAGCATTGGCGTGCCCGCGGGAATCGTGCCGGACTGGCGGCAACTGGACGTCTCCATTGATCGTTCCCGCATATCCTCGACATCTGCCGTGGGCAAACTGATCGTGCGCGCCATCAACGTGCCGCCCGACGCGTTGCCCGTGACGCCGGTGGAAATCGAGATATCCGTCGACGTGGCCGATCTCACCATCGAGACGGCCTTGCCGATGTTGCGTCCGCCGTCCCTGTTGCGGGCCAATCTTCTGTTGCGCGACAGCGCGTTCCGACCGCTGCCATTTCTGGAGGATGATCCCGACGATCCCCGGATTCTGTATCCAGCCATTAACCTGGAACCGGCAATCACCGAAGACAACCAGCCAGTGGAAACGACGGAGACGAATATCTTTGTCAAGAAGGACGAGAACCTGAGTTTCAACGTTCTGATCATGCTGGATTTCTCCGGTAGTATGCGGGAAGCGGCCAATGCGCTTGTGGCTGATGGGCAGTTAACCCCACCATCGGACGCGGATCCTCTTACCGCGCTCTACCAGCAATGTATTGGGGCGCTGATCGATGAATTGCCACCACAATGTAAAGTAGCCTTGGGGGTTTTCAATGAACGCAGGCCCTATTATGAGGCTCCCATGCGACTGATCTATGGCGCGGAGGATGCCGGTTCATGGATGGCCGGTGAAGCGTTCGTGAAAGACAAGGATGTGCTGCGATATCGCCTGAACCATCTGGACGTGGTCGATAATGGCGCGACACAACTGCTTCCCGCGGTGCTATCCGGCGCGGCCACGCTGTACAGCGTGGATCGGGGCAGGCACTATATTCCCTTTGATAGTGGCGACGAGAGTATCCTGATCCTGGTAAGCGACGGACGCCGCACCACGCCTCCAGGTGAACTGGGGCCCGTCCGGGATTTCCTTGAGGCAAGTCGGACCCGGGTGTTCTCCGTGGGGTGGGGGAACGACGTGCTGGCCAACACGCTGGTGCGGATATCGTCCGGCATCGGCGGTCATTATTACGCGACTGAAAACCGGCGAAACGAGGACGGTACCAAGACACCGCTACTCGCTGAACTGCTGAAATGGTGCCGGACCGATCCCGGAGACCCGGTGAACGCGTCTTCCATTCCTAAGGACCTGCGTTCCCACGTGACGCTCCAGTACGTTTCGTTGAACGAGTCCACCACCGCGAAAATGGGCCTGACCATGACCGTGACCGACCGGACGCCACCGATTTCCGGTTACGTGGAAATCAACGACGTGCCTTACGAGGCATATTCGGATGACGTGCGGCTCGGACAGATCGGCATGAAGTCCGATGGACTGGTCGTGGGCGGGAATACCGTGGTTACGGTGTACATGGATTACGCTCCCCGTAATATCAGCCAGATGGCCTTTACCATCAACGTGGAAGACGCTCCCGGAGCGACAGTCTCAATCCAGCAGGCCCCGGCGACGGATGGCGGACTTTTCGCGGAGTGGAGTGTTGTTCCTGCGGTGGGTGCCTCTTTCCAGGTGATTGCTCCGGCTGGGCGTACCCTGCGTTACGGAGACTGGGGTCCCCTGTTCCATATCGTGGTGTCAGGCGCGACAGCACCCTTCGTGGTGCGGCTTTCCGTCGATGATCCCGTGATCAGTGGTACTGCGGACGGCAAGTACTTCACCTATCCGGACACAATCCGCGTGACGGAAACGCCTTTCCGGGCACCGTCCTTGCCGTTGCCAAGGGTAACCCTGGCCCCGGATCTTTACACCGACGTCGAAGGCAGCGTCATCGATCTGGACGCGATTGGGGGAACCGCCACGATGAACGTGTTCAACAAGGGTGGTTCTCACCTTCCCACGGACGTACAACTGTACTGGACGGTTCGCCAGGGTGCCCGTTCATTGCCGGGGACCAGGGTGGGCGCGTTCCAGTACAATCCGGTTGACGAACAATCTTCCGGGTTGACGGAGACGCCGACCACGTTCACGGTGGAGGCAGACACCGCCCAGACCGAACCGGGCCTGTATTCCGGTGAGTTCTACCTGGATTACAATTACGGATCCATCCGGATCACTGGCATATATGGTCCCATCTGGTTCCAGTACGAAGATACAGACTGATAGGCGGGCTCAGGGCTGTGCCCTGAAAGCCGCCCTTCCGCCGTCGCGCATGGCGTGAAGGTTCCGGTTGGGGGTGGTGCGGACTACTTCGCACCCGGCGGTCATGATATAGGCGGGCGCGCAGGCCTGCACGGTGTCAACCATGTACTGCCGGATCTGATCTGGACTGCCGTCACACAGACCCTTTACCGGTTCGATATTGCCCGCCAGCACCTGGCTGGATCCGAGCGTGTCTCTCGCGACTTTCATGGATACCATGGAATCCAGGTCAATCATGTCGGCTGCCAGCGAGCGGAAGTAGGGGAGAAGCGGCGTGGTGTTGCCGCAGATGTGCAGGCGGACTTTCCCGCCCAGGCCATGGATGGCATCGATGATCCGTTTTTCTTCCGGGAGGACAAATGATGCGTAAAACTCGGGACCGATCAGGGACGCCGCGGCGTCCCCGATGCCGATGATATCCGCGCCGGCCTCCAGTTGCGCCCGCGCGAAGGCAATGGCAAGGTCCGCGCAGAAAGCCATCAGATCCCGGGTGAAATCTGGATCGTCAAAAAAATCCAGCATGACGGTGTTGATACCCCGCAGGTCAGCGCTCAGGGCCATGGGGCCTTCCACCCATCCTTCGATCAACAACGTTCGCCCTGTTTTTTCCCTGAACAGGGCAACGGCCTGAACCCGGTCAAACATCCTGCCGCCCCCCAGCGGATCGGGTGGTGTCAGGGACACCAGTCTGGACTTGTCTGCCAGCAGGGCCGCGCTCTCATCGATGGCCGGGGGCTGATCGTCAAAATACATGATCCGCGCGCCGCAGTCTGCCGCTTCCCGGGCGGGATCTGAAATGCAGGACACGTGATCTGTCGAGAACAGTTCCGCGACCCGTAATTGCCCTTCGACCAGGACCCGGTAATCGGTCGCGTAGACACCGTAGGGCCTGCCGATCAGGTCGGCGGCGAACATCATCGTGATTGGCATGAACGGCAGGGTATCTGGTTCACGACCCTCCAGGACCGCCATTACGCGTTCTCTTCCGTTCATGGCTCTTCTCCTCCAGGGCGGTGTGTCAACGGGTTACCGGTACGTTAAAGAGGCATATACTCAGGGGCGGAATGGTGATCTGGCCTTTTTCCAGCGAGAACGACCGTTCCCGGATGGTCACGTTCTCGGGATGGGACGGCGTATTGACGGCCAGCGGGTCATCATGCTGCATGATCCAGCCCGCGTAAGGTGCTTCCGCCACCTTGCCGTTCCGGATGTTCAGCGGGAGGGTCGCCGCGGCCTGGTCGCAGTTCACCGCGGCCACCGTCAGGGTTGTTCCGTCTTCGGTCAGGGCCGCCGAAACGTCCAGTTTCGGGTATCCGCATGACACCAGCACGGGACGGCTGCCGAAATGTTCGCGGTACAGTTTCAGCGGCAGCGCGGTCGTGTCGAACAGTGCCCTGGTCCGGGTTGTCTTGATTGCCCCGATCACGTTTACCGTCTGGGCGTAGTTCGCCATGATGTACATGTCACTGTTCCGGTGCAGGGCGTGGATTGCGCG
>JAGPFE010000073.1 GCA_018056705.1 Candidatus Hydrogenedentota bacterium
CCTGCCGATCTTCCGGCGAAAATCCGAGGTTTTTGTTCAGGCCATGACGGATGTTGTCGCCATCGAGCACGTAGGAACGGACGCCACGCTCGAACAGGGCTTCTTCCAGGGCGCGGGCAATGGTGGACTTTCCAGAACCGGAAAGGCCCGTAAACCAGACCACCGCGCCCCGGTGTCCGTTCAGTCGTTCCCGATCCGCACGGGTAATATGACCTTCATGCCAGGTGATGTTCGTGGCTTTCTGTTCGGTGGACATAAAAACCTCCTTTTATTGATTATAAAACTAACCAATGAACGAAAAAATTTCTGGGCGCCGCCTGACCTTTCGCTAACACCAGACGGATATCATACTCCATGTGACGGCCGAAAAACCCGCGGTACGATAACCCCCGCCCGGGGAATTGCGGCCCGGACGCCTTTCAGGATACAATTATTTACAGATAATGACAGGGAGATCGACATACCCACTCCATGAACGAACAAGGCCACGCGCGCGGCGCGGACGTTCCGACGGCGGAACCCGTTACAGGATACGCGCATACGCTAACCCACGAGTTTGAACTGAACAGCCAGGAAGAGGCACTCCGGTTACTGGGCTTCAATGGTGAACTGCGCCGCCGCCTGCAGGACCAGGCGCGGGTACGCATTGTGGACCGGGGCACGCGGGTGGTCATAATCGGGGAAGAAGCGGACGCCGCTGTCGCGGGCATGGTCTTGCAGGGCATGCTGGACGCGGTGCGCATGGGGCACACGCCAACCGCCGATGACGTGGACATCGCGCTGGCGGTAGCCCGTGACCGGGAACAGCGGGCCCTGGGGCGGATGCTTGCCGAACGTCCGGCGGCCATTCGCGCGGACGTGAATATCCGTCCCCGGACCCGGGGACAGCATCGCTACCTCGAAGCCATTCACCGGCACGATATCACGCTGGCAGTGGGGCCCGCGGGCACGGGGAAAACCTTTCTGGCCATGGCCGCCGCCGTGTCCGCCCTGCTCAACCGCGAAGTTAAACGCCTCGTGCTGACCCGCCCGGCCGTGGAAGCGGGTGAACGGCTGGGATTTCTTCCGGGGGACCTGGAGCAGAAAGTCAATCCCTACCTGCGTCCTCTCTATGACGCCCTGTTCGTGCTGCTGGACATGGAGCGCGCGCGTCGCCTGATCGAACAGCAATCCATCGAGGTGGCCCCGCTGGCCTTCATGCGTGGACGCACGCTGGATCACGCGTTCATTATCCTGGACGAGGCCCAGAACACGACGGTGGACCAGATGCTGATGTTTCTGACGCGGCTGGGAACCGGTTCCCGCGCCGTGGTGGCGGGGGACATCACCCAGGTGGATCTTCCCCGGGGGGTCGAATCGGGCCTGGGTCACGCGCTCGGCATCCTGGATGGAGTAGCGGGAATCGGCGTGGTGCGGTTGACCGGCCGCGATGTGGTGCGTCATCCGCTGGTGCAACGGATCATCGACGCCTACGAGTCCGGTGGCAAAACCGGACACGGAACCAGGCCGGATCCGAACCCGAAAGGCGCGTTCCCCGATGGACCGTGACGGTCCGAGACCGCCGGTTGACTGGCGGATCTGGGAATGGATCCCGGACGTATACGCCCGGTTCTCTTTCCGGCAGGCCCGGGCGTTTCGTGTTCTCTCACTGGGTATCGCCTACCTGTTGTGCGTGGGGGCGCTTACCCGGGAACCCTCCTTCGACCGGGCCCTGACCGTGGACATGAACGCCCCAGTGGCGGACCAGGAAATCCGGGCGGCTTTCTTCTTCGAGTCGGTGGACGTGGAACGCACCCGGGAAGCCCGCAAGGCCGCGGCTGACGCGGTACCCACGCACTATCGGGTGGATGGGGCCCTCGTGGCGGAACAGGTCCGGAAACTTCGGGACAGGCTGGGCCTGGTGCAGCAGGCCCGGCCGGACGTGGAACGCGCGGTGGTGGAACTGTTCCGGAACTCCACGTCCGCCGACACGGACGCGGACCTTGTTGGCAGGGCGGTGGCCCGGGTGGTGGAAACGTGGAGAAAAAAAGACGAGTGGAAAGCCCTTGCCGATCCGGACCTGCTGAAACCGCTGCTGACCCCTGATCGTTCCAGCCTGCCGCGGCGGGTGTTTGAACCGGAAAGCGCGCCGGCAACAGGCGCGGGGGCTACTGGATCGGTCGTCACGCCCAGGAAAACCGTGGCCCTGGATCCCGATCCACCCTTACCGTTGACCTTCGCCGAAGCGGACCGCCTGATCACGCTGGCCGCGGACGCCCTGGAATCGGTATTAAACCAGGGCGTGCGACCGGCGACACTTCCCGCGGGAGCCGAGTCCAGCCGGATCGTCATTCTCCAGCCGGAACCGGCCGCCGTCACTCGCGCGGGCACCAGCGCCACGGAGACCACGCTCGGACAACTCAACGATCCCGGGAAAGCGGAGGCAGTCCTAAAGGAAAATCTGTCCAGCCTGCTCCGGCAACAGGCGGGGGCGGGTGGAACGGATACACTTTCCACGCAGTGGGCCGGCGCGCTGGACGCCGTGGTGGCGTTGAGCCGGGACCTGGTGGTGCCGGTGCTGGTGGAGGATAAAGTGGCCACGGCCGTGGCCCAGGCCCGCGCTTCGGAATCCACGCCGCCGGTCATGAAGGAAATCGAGGCGGGAGAGATCATCCAGGACCGGGGACGACGCTGGACCACCCAGTCCCGCGAGGACGTAAAGACCTACCTCAAACTGCTGGCCAGCAACAACCGTCCCTGGCAGCAGTTCACCGGTACGCTGCTGGCAAACGCCCTGCTGACGGCGCTGACTTTCCTGGCGTGGCGCCACCTGACCTCCTTTGTGGGCCGAGTGCCCGCCCTGGTGGGATGCGTGGGCATGACGCCGGACAAGTCCTTCGCCCTCGGGGTAGCCCTGATCACCATGCTACTGATTACGGCGCGGGTGTTTCTCTACTTCGAGCCCAGCGGCTACATGGTTCCCGCGGCGGCCGCGGCCATCCTGTTTGCCATCCTGGGCGGTCCCATCCGGGCCAGCATGCTTTCCGTGCTGTCCGCCCTGCTGGTGTCGGACCTTTTCCAGTATAACTGGCGGCTCATGCTGGTGCTGGGTGCCATGGCCTGCGCGGGAGGCTTCGCGGTTACCCGGGTGCGGCGCCGGGGCGACATGACCGCCGCAGCCGTGGCGGCCACCTTGGCCGGGATTGCCGCGTCGGTAGCGGTAACGCTCTCCATGGAATCGCTGCTCAGCGAAAATTTCCTGCGGCGTATGGGATTGATCATCCTGAACGGCGGGCTGTGCGCGGTGGTCGTGCCGGGCCTACTCTCCCCGCTTGAACGGTTGTTCCGGATTACGACGGACATCACCCTGTTGGAATATTCCGACCTGAATAATCCCCTGCTGGGTGAACTGGCCATGCGCGCTCCCGCCACCCACGCGCACAGCCTGATGATGGGACAACTGGCCGAGGCCGCAGCCGACGCCATCGGGGCGAATGGGCTGCTGGCCCGGGTGTGCGCGTATTACCACGACATCGGCAAGATGTCCCGGTCGGAACTCTTCGTGGAAAACCAGGAAGGCACCAACATACACGACCAGTTGAAACCGGAGGAAAGCGCCGCGCTGATCCGTCAGCACGTGCTGGATGGCGCGGAAATGGCCCGGCGCTACCGGCTTCCCGAGCCCCTGGTGGACGGCATCCTGGAGCACCACGGCACCACGGTCATCGCGTTTTTTTACGCCAAGGCGGTCAAGTTGTACGGCGAAGACCATGTCGATCCCGCGGACTACCGTTATCCCGGGCCCCGTCCGCGTCGCCCGGAAACGGCGATCCTCATGATCTGTGACGCGGTAGAGTCCAGCGCGCGGACCCTGGAAAAACCCACCCCAGAAAGCGTGCGCGCCCTCGTGCGGAAATTTGTGGATCAGCGACTGGCCGAAGGCCAGTTTGACGACTGCGACCTGACGATGAAACAGTTGACCAGCGTGGTGGACGTGCTGGCCCGCTCCCTGTTGTCCATGATGCACGCGCGCCTGAAATATCCCACCCTGCCACCCGTGGCCAGGAGAGAATCATGATTCCGGAGGTAATCCTGGAAATCCGACAGGCATCCCGCCACCCGCGGCTGTACCGGCGGGCTGATCTGGAATCGGTAGCCCGGGCGGCGTTGGCGGAATGCCGTTACCAGGGCGGACCGGCGCTCATCAGCCTGCTGTGCTGTGACAACGAAGAGATGACGCGTCTGAACGCCGCCTGGCGGGGCGGAAACGGTCCCACCGATGTGCTGGCTTTTCCGGCGGAAGCGGTGCCCGGACCCGGGCCACGGGTGCTCGGCGATATCGTGATTTCTTTTGAACTGGTACTGGATCGTCACGGGGGTGACCGGTCCGCGGCCCGCCGGGAAATCCGCCTGCTGTTTTGTCACGGTCTGCTGCACCTGCTGGGCATGGATCATGAAACCGCCCGAAACCGGGCGCTCATGCAGGCGGCCCAGGCGCGGGTGCTTGGCATTCCCGAGGAGGACGCGTGGATTGCCGATGACGCGCACTGAAGCTTATGCCCCGGGAGGCCGATTCCGACGCGGGCTTCCAGGGCGGCTGATCCTGCCGGCGGTCTGCGTGGCGGCCGGCATCGCGCTGGCCAGCGGGGGCACGCAGGGCGCTGACGCTGCCGCGGACTGGCAGGCGGTGGTTACGACGGTATTTCCACCCGGACGGGGACTGGCTGTGATCCTTCTGCTCGCGGCGTCCGCCTTTTTTTCGGCGTCGGAAGTGGCGTTTTTTTCGACCAGCCGGGTACGGTTTCGGGCCATGCGGGACCATGGAGGTCCCCTGGCCAGCCTGGCCTCGCAGCTGATGGAGGAACCCAGCGCGGTGCTGGCCACCATCCTGATGGGCAACAGCCTGGTCAACGTGTTGCTGGGCATCAGCCTTGGCGAATCCCTGGCGGAACTGCTCGAACGGCTGGGGGGCGCGCGCCCCGGGGCGGCGTACGGCCTGTCCACGCTGGTAACCACCATGCTGCTGGTCTTTTTCGGGGAGATGCTGCCCAAGGCCTTGACGCTCCGGCGGGCGGACAGTTTTGCCATGGTGGCCGCGCCCGGCATCTGGCTGGCCGGCCTGGTGCTGCGTCCCATACGTGTAGTGGTAACGTGGCTGGTAGGCCTGCTGTTCCGGCTGTCCCGGATCAGTGAACTCCCCCCCGCGCCCTTCCTGACGGACGAGGAGTTCCTGCTGGTTCTTGAGGATGGGGGGGCTCCCGGTGTCATTGAGGAAGACGAACGCCAGATGATCCGGGGGATCCTGCAGTTTGGCGACCGGACGGTACGGGACATTCTGGTTCCCCGCATGGATATCGTCGCCCTGCCCGAATCGGCCACCGCGGCCGACGCCCTGGCGGTGTTCCGGGAACATGAATACGCCCGCATGCCGGTTTACCGGGACAACCTGGACACGATCCTGGGACTCGTGTACGCCAAGGACCTGATCCAGTGCCTGGACGACGGGCGCATGGCAACGCCGGTCACGGCGCTGATGCGCCCGGCGCATTTCGTACCCGAAACGATGACCCTGGCCGACTTCATGAAACACGTGCAGCGGTACCACGCCCACCTGGCGGTGGTGGTGGATGAATACGGCGGCACCCGGGGCATTGTCACCCTGCAGGACGCCCTGCGCGAGGTGGTGGGCGACATCGGGGACGATGAAGACGCGTCGGAAGAACCCCGCTGCGAACAGATTGCCCCGGGAGAATACCTTGTCGACGGATCCTACAGCCTGGAAAAACTCGAGGAATTAATCGGCATCCGCGCGGAAGACGAGGAACACACCACCCTGGGCGGTTTCCTGATGTCCCGGGCGGAACGGGTGCTGAATCCCGGGGACAGCCTGGAACTGGATGGCGTCACCTACCGGATTGAAGCGATGAACGACAAGCGTGTCACCCGGGTACGCCTATGGATCCGGGAATCCCCCGATGACAACCAAGAGGAAGACGCGATATGAGCGGCGTGCTGTCCATGGCGCTGTTCCTCGCGGCCATGCTGATACTGTCTGCCTTTTTCTCCGGGTACGAGACGGGCTTTCTGTCCAGTAACCCCGTGCGGATCCGGCGCGTTGCCGAGGAGAACAAGGACCCCCGCGCGCGCCGCATCCTGTGGTATTACGATCACCCGGACCTGCTGATCACCTCCATCCTGGTGGGGAATAACCTTGCCGTGGTGGCGGGGTCCATCACCCTGGCGATCACGCTGAACGACCTGTGGGCCACCGTGGTGGGCGTGCCGCTCTTCCTGTTTTTTGGCGAGGTGCTTCCCAAGAGCCTGTTCCGCCTGCACCCCACCGAGTTCACCCTGGCCGGGGAACCGGTGATGCGGTGGTTTAACCGGCTGCTCACGCCCGTCGTGCTTCCCTTGCATCGCCTGACCCACGCCCTGTTTCCCCATCTTGGGGTAGAACGAAGCGGCGCGAAACGCCTGTTCAACTCGCTGGAGGAAATGCGGGCCCTGGTGGATGAAAGCGTGGACCGCGGGTCGCTGGACGAAGAAGAACAGGAAATGATCCATTCGGTGATCGACCTGCAGAAAATCCAGGCGAAAGACGTGATGGTTCCCCGCATCCGAGTGGTGGCCCTGCCGGTCACCGCCAGCCGAGGGGAATTGATGGCGCTTTTCCGCCAGAGCGGTAAAACCCGGATCCCTTTGTACGAGGGCAGCGTGGACAAGATCGTCGGCATCGCTTCGGCCTTCGATCTGCTGACCGACCCCGAACCGGAAAATCAGGATATCCGCCGCCTCTCGCGCGCCGTGCTGCACGTGCCCGACACCATGAAACTGGACGACCTTCTGGAAACCATGCGACGGGAACGGCAGCACCTGGTGGTCGTGGTGGACGAATACGGCGGCACGGACGGCATCATCTGTATTGAGGATATCCTCGAGCAGATCTTCGGCGAAATCCACGACGAGTACGACGAGCAGCGGGCCCAGGTCCGCCGGATCGGCCCGCACGCCTTCCTCGTGGACGCAGCCACTCCCCTCGAGGAGTGCGCTGAGGCCGTGGGTCTTCCCCTGCGCGACCCGGAAGTGTCCACCGTCGGAGGCTGGGTGTGCCACCTGGCCGGACGGATTCCCCGACGTGGAGAGGTTATCCGTTCACCTTTCTGTCTCGTCACCATCCTGGAGGGATCCCCCACCCACGTGCGCCTGATCCGGCTGGAAACGTTTCCTGACGCCCCCAGGGAGATTCCAGAGGGATCCTCTCCCTCCGAGCCGTCGCGTCAGCCTTAACGTTTCCCGCAGGGCGAATCATCGCGCTGCGAAAAAACGCGTCCGCGACGCCTGTGGTCGCGGACGCGCGGTATGTTCGGAAGATCGTTCCCCGGAGGCCGTTTCGGGGGTTACTTACCCGACAGTTCTTTGGCCATGGCCTCGAATGCCTTCACGCATTCGGCGATCTCGGGTAACGAATTGTCCCAGTTGTGTTCGTACTCGATGGAGAAGTGCGCCTGGATGCCCTTCTGCTTGAGGTAGGACAGTATTTCCTTTACGTTGCACACGCCCGTGCCCCAGATGACGTCATGGGCGTCCCGGTTGCCAAACTCGTTGAGGTCCTTGAAATGGAACTCGATGATCCGGCTCGCGTCGCCTACCGCTTTCACCGCTTCCACGGGGTCAATGCCCGAACGGGGCCAGTGCCCGGTGTCACAGCACGCGCCGATGTTCGGGCTGACAGATTTCACCGCGTCGAGCAGGGTTTTGTAATCGTAATACTTGGATGGCTTGGGATGGTTGTGAATGGCCACCTTGATCCCGTATTCCTTGCAGAGGTTGTCAATCATGGGCAGAGAAGAAGGCAGGGGCTCGGACACAATGATGCCGATGCCCATGGCCTTCGCGAAATCGAACACCTTCCGGGATTCCGCCTCTTCTTTGGGCAGGTTGACCACGCCATAGGCCGACAATTTCACGCCTTTAGACGCCAGGTAGTCCAGTACCTGTTTCCGCACGTCGGCGGACATGTTGTGATCGAATACCACGGTTTCCGGCAGGTCTTTGCTCAGGCGCTGTCCGGGATAGGCCTCGATCCACTTCAGGCCCACCGCGGCCGTCTTGTCCACCGCTTCAAAGAAGGTAAACCGATTGAAACTGTAGGCCTGGCAGCCCAGCCGCCATCCCATCGCCTCCGCCGTGGGCGATCCATCGGCCAACCTGGCCTCTTCAGCCATCACCACGCCCGTGACCAGCATCACGCCTATCACCAGCCACATACCCATTGCCTTGCGCATAGCGAATCTCCTTGTTGTACGGTTCCGTTCAGGGTTCCGCTTCAGACTACGCCCACGGGAAATCCCGTTTCAAGGTTCGTATCATACACGCTGGCTGGTAAGCCGCCCAACCGCCTCGTTGCGGGGTTCAGGGCGTAACCAGCCGAGGCACGACCAGGCTGTCCAGCGGCCCGTAGATGGCGCTTCCGATGGCAGCGCGTCCCTGGGCCTGGCAGGACAGCATCCCCCGGGAAGCCGTATCGCCCGCGGGAGGCTGCACGCTGACCATAAAGGTCCCGGGAAGAGCGAGAGGCGTGATCCACGCGAATTCCACCTTGTCCGCGTCCGGTCGAATAATGGGCGGCACTGTACCGGCCGTGACCCCGTTCCAGGTCCAACCGGTTGGCAGGTAAAGCGTTACGCCGAGGGCAGATAGCGCGGACCCGCCCATTCTGGACACGGACAGCGTTACCGAGACGGGCTGGCCAGGCCGGTAGCCTTCCGGCACGACCTCGGACAGGCCGGCCGCGACCACCGTATCCAGGCTGTCCACGCGAACCAGCCGCGTCGCGGCGGCAGGCGTGGTACCGATCGTTCCCCCGGCCGTCTGGAACTGGACCTGGCCACCAATTTCCGGGGATCCCGTCGCGTCCTGGGGTACGTTTAGCCGGTACACGCAGGTAAACGGAAAGGTTTCGGGACCTAGCCACGTAAACGCGAGGGAGCCCCCCGTTCCAGCCTCGGGCGCGATCGAAGGGGGCAGACCCGATGCCACGCCCGCAAAGGTCCACCCGTCAGGCAGGGTTTCCCGGAAGGTCAGCGTGGTGATCTCTCGCCCCCCCCTTTTTTCAAAGGTAACCGCCATGTCAACGGTCTTTCCCGGTTCGTACTGGACCAGGAGGTCGCGGCGGAAATTAACCAGCGTTTCCGCGGCATAATCGTTCTCCGGCTGAGGGGGTGGCCCCAGCGAGATAGTCAGCGTGACCGCGCTGCCCGGCACCACCAGGGCGCCCGCGGGAGGGAACTGGGCTGAAACCACGCCGGCGGCGACCGTGTCCCGGTGTTCCCACAGGACCTCTCCCGTGTTGAGACCCGCGGCCGCCAGGGCCTGAGCTGCGGCTTGCGCGGTCATGCCCGTAACCGCCGGCACCGTCACCCGCGTGTCAGGCGGCCCATCCGGGGAAGCCGGCGAAAGCACACCGACAAAAGGGATGGAGGTTTGCTCCCCGCCCTCGGCGCGAAAAAGCATGACGCCACTGAAACCGGCAAGACCGGACGCGTTCACAGGTGGCCAGACCTGGTAGGTGAAGGAACAGGGCAGCGCGGGCAGGTCGATCCAGGCAAACTCCGCGTCCCGCCCGTTCTGCCGGAAGACCGGCGGGGGACAATTCCCGGCGATCTCTCCCAGGGTCCAGCCGTCGGGCAGCGTTTCCCGGATACCCAGGCTGGATAGGGGAAAAAGGCCCGCGTAAGCCATGGTAAGGGTAACGGTGACCGGTTCTCCTGGCGCGTAGATATCACCCGTGGAAAAAACGCGAGCCAACTGGGCATCCAGACTCGGGTTCGGGCCGTCGCTTCCGGTGGCCGAAGCCAGGGCCGTGGTAACGGGGCCATAACTCAATCCACCCGCGTCAAACCGGTAGTACAGAATACCGCTGAATACCTGGTCGCCCGAGAGATCCGCCGGGGCCCGGACCCGGTACGTCAGGCTCACCGGGAACGCCGGGGGAGTGATCCACGCGAATTCCACGTCGTTGCCGTTTTGCCGGACCAGGTCGACCGTGCCGGAAACCAGCCCTTCGAAGGACCAGCCGTCCGGCAGGGTTTCCACCAGGCCCAGGGCGGTCATGGTCGCGGTACCACGGTATTCCAGGAGCAGGGTCACCTCCACCGGCAGTTCCGGGGCACAGGTCGTCACGTTGAAGGTACGACTGAACCGGGGTGGAATGTCCGTTTCACTCCCCCCCCCATCTCCCCCACCCC
>JAGPFE010000024.1 GCA_018056705.1 Candidatus Hydrogenedentota bacterium
GTGCATACCCCCGGATGGATCGTGGTTCATGATCCACCCGATAACCTTTTCCTGGATAATGGGCCCGATGCTACCCAGGCCATTCACCACGCCCGCCACAGCCAGCCCATTCTTCTCCCCCGCCACCTGCACGGACGCCGCGCCGCTGAGAATCGTCTCGGGACCATAAATCATGAAACCGATCAAGCCGAAACTCAACGCCACGGCCAGCGGGCTGACTGGATAAAAAGCCGCCACGAAGAAACCAATGGCCATGCCGGCCGCGGCTGTCAGGGACAGTAACGCCCAGTTGCCCCGGAAAATCCGGTCCAGTGCCCATCCCGCAATGATCGCGGGAAACACGCCGCAGATATCGAAAATGGCGGAATAGTAACTCGCGTTGGCCGCGTCCAACCCAAGCACCACCAGGAAAGTGGGGATCCAGGAATCCATCGCGTAGCGCAGAAACTTCACGCCGAGGTACGCCAGGCCCATGGTCAGCACAACGGGATGAAAAATCACCCGAAGATAATCCGCCAGGCCCATGCCATCTTCTTCGCCGGGTGCCTGCTTGCGAATGTCCCGACCTTCGCCCGGACGATCCTCCACGAGGGGAGGAAGGCCCACCTCTTCCGGCCGGTCATGGTGTCGCCAGGCAAGCAACAGCCAAAAGCAAAAGGCTACCAGAGACGCGCCCCAGAATGACCACTGCCATCCGGCGATGGCCAGCAGGTATCCGGCCGAGCCTTTCACGATCATCGTGCCCACCACGTGGCTGGTAGACCAGATCCCCATAACCAGCCCACGTTCACCCGGGCGAATCCAGTGGGCCACCGCGCCCACGCTGGCGGGCCAGCCCGTGGCCTGGAGAAAACCATTGAAGATCATGAAAACCAGAAAGGTCCAGTAGTTATTGGTGAAGCCGAAGATGGCATTCACCACGATGGACAGCCCCAGTCCGCCCACCAGCAGCATTTTGGCCGAAAATCGCCGGCCGAGAAAGGTCGTCACGAACTGGCCCAGCATGTAGGCAACCAGGAACGCGGTCCAGATGTCGGCCAACTGGTTGTAATCCAGGGATAGCGTTTCATGCAGCACCGGCTTGACGATGCTGAACACTTTCCGGCAGAGGTAATAACCGGCGTAACCGCCATACGTGACCAGTAGAATATTCCACCGCCAGTATCGATGCGCGGGGGTCAGTTCCATTTCCAATCTTGTACCTCCCATCCCTTTTTTCAGTTTCATCCACACGCAGGCCCCAACGCGGGGGGCGACTTCCACGTGGAAACAGTATAATGATTTGTCTGTCCATTCGCGCACGCGCGCGCCAGCCAATTTTCAGAACAGGACCAGATTTCCATGGGCATGCGACATCACAGCGTTCACCGTGACAAGCCGCCGCTGGTGATCACGATGGGAGACGTGAACGGGGTGGGACCGGAGATCCTCGTCAAGGCACTGGAACGTCCGGAAGTGCTCCAGGAAGGCCCCTTTGTCGTGTTTGGATCTGCCGCTATTTTTGATACCTGCCGTTCCTTTGCCCCAGGTTGTCCGCCGCCGGTTGGTTGGTCACCAGGAACCCCCATATCCCCGCCTACTGAGGGCATTCCCGTTGTGGATGCCGGTTTCGGGGATATCCCCCGGAAACCGGGCAAACTGGACGCGGACGCGGGACGCGCCGCGGCTTCATGGATCGAGGCCGCCACGCGGGCCTGCCTCGAAGGATGGAGCGCGGGCATGGTCACCTGTCCCGTGAACAAGGAAGGGTTGAGGCTGGGCGGATGCGCCTACGACGGACATACCCCGTTCATCGCGGCCCTCACCGGGACAACCGATTATCGGATGTGCCTGTTCTCTCCGCGCATGCGGGTGGTCCACATCACCGCGCACCTTGCCTTGCGGGATGCCCTCGCGGCCATCTCCATGGAACAGATTGTCGCGTCCGTGGCCATCGCGGACCGTGCCCTGCGACAACTGGGCATTGCCAACCCCCGCGTGGCCGTGGCGGGTGTCAATCCCCACGCGGGCGAAAACGGCGCGTTCGGCCGAGAAGAACTGGAGGTTATCGCGCCAGCGGTCGCGGCCTGCCGGGCCCAAGGATGGAACTGCTCCGGCCCCTGGCCGCCGGATACGGTATTCGCCCGGATGTACCAGGGGGAATTCGACGTGGTTATCGCGATGTACCACGACCAGGGACACATCGCGGTAAAACTGGTGGCCATGGACGAGGGGGTAAATGTAACCCTTGGGCTCCCGATCGTGCGCACGTCACCAGACCATGGCACGGCGTACGACCTTGCCGGCACAGGCCGCGCGCGGGAAGACAGCCTCGTGGCGGCCATCCGGCTGGCCCGGCAGTTATCCGCGAGCCATGTCCCGGCTTCCCCTGGGACATCCAGTCCGGAGGATGACCGGCACCATGCGTAGCCCATTGTGCAATATAAGAACCCTCGCGCTTCCGCTTTTCCTGGGAGGCATATCATTTCTGGTCTCCCTGGCGGCGACGGGACAACAACAGCCCTCCACATCGAAAACGGGGTTTACCCTTCTTCCACAGGTCATTGGCGTGGGCGCGAATCCATCGGCCATCGTCGCGCGGGACCTGAACGAGGACGGGTTGCCGGAACTCATCACGGCGGACCGGGGAGTCCTGTTCGACCTCCGCGAAGAACGCCCCGCCAACGATGAAATCTCGGTGCTCTGGGCTCAATCCCCGTGGAACTACGCGCGGGAAGTCCCCCCGCTCAAAACCGGCTTCGGCCCGTGGGCCCTTTCCGTGGCCAACGTGGACGGACTCAAGTGGCCCGACATTATCGTGGCGAATTTTCACGACGCCCGGTTCCGTCACGTGTCCGTATTTCTGAACAGGAGGCCCGAGAATCTCTTCGTACCGAAGGTATTCAAGATCGACCTGCCGGACATGCCCTACCAGCGACAGCGGGACGGGGATGGACAGCCCCTCTTCGCAAGCCCCGGCCTGACCGCGCTCACCGTGGTAGATTACGACAAAAACGGACTACGGGATCTTGTCGCGACGGCATGGTCCATCGACGCCATCGTGCTCATGCGGGGGGACCGGGATGAAATTTTCGGTCCTCCCCAGGTATTGTCCGCCCCCGGTGGGCCCCGGGACCTGCAGGCCGCCGACATGGACGGCGACGGCAACATGGACCTGGTTGTGGTGTATTACGTCAGTGGAGAATGCGGCGTCTGGCGCGGTAACGGTAAAGGCGACTTCACGGAAGGCAACCGTATTCCTACCCGGGGAAAACTCCCTACCACCGTCCGGGTAGCCGATTTCAACGGGGATGGCCTGCCTGACATCGCGGTTTCCCACTGCCACGCCACCGATAACATCGTGATCTTCTTCGGTGACCGGGAACAGCCCTTTTCCGTTTCCGTGGATATCGCCCTTGGTAAAGACCGAAAAGTACTGGAAAAAGAAATCCGGGATCTCACGGTGACCGATTTCAATGGGGACGGAAAACCGGACCTGGCCGCCGCGTGCTTCGGTTCAGGAGAAATCGCCTTGTTGTTCAACCAGACGACCTCCCCGGAGAACGTGAAATTCAGTACCTCCTGGATTCCATTGGACAAGGGCAAACCCCGGGCGCTCTGCGCGGCCGACCTGGATGGAGACGGCGACATGGACCTGGCGGCGGGCACGTGGTCGCCGGACAGTGTCATGCTCCTGCGGAACGACCTCCAGATCAGAAACACGCCTCCCCCTAAAAAACCCTGAATCGGCGAGATGTACCCAGATTAGGACATCAGATACCCGCGGGCTGGCTGCCCATGGCCTGGCCCACGTCAGGCAGGGCGTCTTCATACACTTCGACCCCCTTGTCCCGGCGCAATTTTTCCATCATCTTCGCGATCAGGATGGGACGCGCCAGGACGGGACGGGCCATCTCGAAGGGCATGTCGGCCTCAGGCTTGTATTCCCGCACCCGCAACACCACGTAACAGGCCGGCACGACCTGCCGCTGCTGCTTGCCGTCCACCATTACCACACGCGGAAAATCCGGCAGGAAAAGCGGCCCGATGACCTGGCCCGTTTCAGCCCCCGAAACATGTTCCCAGAACCCACGGAAACGGTCCGTGGGATCCTGGCCATGATGAATTTCCGCCTCCAGAACATAAAGTTTTCCCTCGGCCTCCGTTTTCTTCTGGTATTCCTCCCACAACTGGTCGAAGGCAGCGCCGGCGTCCAGTCGCTGGCGCGCCGCCATGGCCTGATCGGCAGCATCCGGCAGGCTGGCATCAAAACGGATGGCCTGAAACCGGACCATCTCCGGTATTTTCAGGGCATTCTGTTGCAGGCGATATTCCTGGCGCAGGGTTTCATCGTCCACGGTGAGTTCGCCGGAACGAAAGGCCTGGGCGGCCAGGTATTCCACGGCGGCATCGCCCAGCATGCGCGTCCGCAGGCGTTCGGCCTCGTCCCGTATGTAGTCCTTCTGAAACTGCAGGCGTTCCGGCGTCATATCGTAAATTTTCATCAGCGGGGTCATCTGGCCATCCTTGGGCACCTCCATGGACCACATGTTCCGCAGGAACGCTTCTTCACCGGGTTTACTCGCGAAAAACGCTTCCAGCGCGACCTCGAAGGGAATTTGAATTTTTCCCTCCTGTTCCAGTTGACGCCCCAGGGGAATCTTGATCTGTTCATCGATGTGCTGGTTCAGCAGGCGGAGCAGGTCCCCACGGTTACGGATAGCCGGACGTTCATCATCCGGCATTTCCCGCAGCAACTTGAACAGATCCCCCCGGGTAATATACCGGTCCCCGATTTTCGCGACCCGGATGCGATCCTTGTCCACCATGCGCCCGCATCCTGCGAAAAGCCCCGGCAGTACCAGAGATATGGCCAGAAAAACGATCAGCAAACCGGATCTTCGCGCGTTCATAAACGTTACCTCACGATTCGTATGCTAGCATAACCCTTGAGAGAGAACCACACCAGAAAAGGTACCCGACGATGAATCGCCGCCATTTCCTTCGACAGGCCGGGGTGGCCCTGCTGGCAGGATCCATGGGGTTTTCCCGGCGTGCTACCGCGCGTAGTACTTCGTCCGGAATGGACGTTGTCCACCTGAAGGTATCCGGATCGCCCCTGCGTCTCCTCCAATTCACGGATGTGCACTTCTTCATCAGGTTCCAGGGAGACATGGCCCAGGCCATGGATTCAAACGTTCCCACGGTCGATCTCCTGAAGCAATTGGTAGACCGGGCCGATCCCCATCTCATCATGGTGACCGGGGACTTCTGGCACGACAATCCCGATGGAAAAGGCCTTGAGTTCCTGGCTTACGGCCTGGATGTCATGGCTGGACTGGAACGTCCATGGCTGTTCACGTGGGGAAATCATGACCAGGTGGATGATCTGAACCGGGCCCATCGCATGCTGAGCGAGGCACCACACAGCCTGTACGCGGGGGCAACCTCCGCGGGCAATTACCTTGTCAGAATTGGCCCGGAAAACCAGTCAATGCTGGATCTCTTTTGCCTGAACAGTGGCAAAGAAGGCCTCAAGCAACCTGCCCGCGACTGGATGGACCACGTGGTCCAGCGACTATCCGCAGAAAACGTTGCGGAAACCACCCGAGTAGCCGTGTTCCACATCCCCCTGCGGCAGTACCGGGAAGCCTGGGAACATCCGGAAGCGAAAGGCTTCAAGGGAGAAAACGTCAGTTATTACCAGGAAGACGGGCAAAATCTGGCCTGCTTCGCCCGGCATGGTATCCGGGCCACGATCTGTGGGCACAACCACACCAATGATTACGAGGGAATTACCGGGAACACCAGGCTGGTTTACGGAAGGGCTACCGGGCTGAATGGTTACGGAGGCGAGGTTCTCCCCAAGGGAGCGAAGTTGTACACGTACACGCCTGAGACCCGCGATTTTTCCTGGCAGACGCTGTTGCCAGATGGTTCCACATGGCAACCAGCACCCGGTGATAAGACGACCAAAAGCGAGGGATGAATTCAGCGTTTCCCGGAATCATGAAACACAAGGTTCCATGAACTGGTCATGAAATAAAGTCTAAACCGCAACATCAAGGAATCGTGCCATGAATCGACGGGATTTTCTGCGAACCAGTTGCGCGGCCGTGGCCGTCGGGATGACGGTTAACAAGCCGGGTTTTTCCCAGGTCCCATCCCAGGCGGGCCAGGCTGTAAAACTTCTGGATATCCCGGACCCTGAATTCCGGTTGCTGCAGTTCACCGATATCCACTTTTTCGCGGGCTTTGAGGACAATCCCGATAACGCGCGAAAAGCCAATACGCGCACTTCCGACGCCATGCGGGCCCTTGTTGAAAAAACGCGTCCCCACGTGGTCATCGTAACGGGAGACCTGTGGCACAACAATCCGGATGGCCGGGGAGCCGAGTTCATGGACTTCGCGGCTTCTCAACTGGAGTCCTTGGGTGTACCCTGGGCCTACACGTGGGGAAACCATGACCGGCTGGATGACTATGCAGAAGGACATCGCCGGTTCACCGGCGCGCGGAACAGCCTGTACGCGGGAAGCGAGCACGATGGAAACTACCTGATCCGCGTTACCCATCAGCATCGACCAGTGTTAGAAATTTTCTGCCTGAACACCCACGAAGCGGGAATCCAAGAAGCCGAACGGCAATGGCTGGTCTCCATGGCTGGCCCCGAAAAGGACCGCCCGTACCGGATGGCGGCTTTTCACATCCCCATCAAACAGTACGCAGAAGTGTGGGAAAACGGAACCGCCCGGGGATTCATCGGAGAGGAGGTCTGCTTCGAGCAGGAATCGGGCCAATCCCTGGACGTGCTCGCGCGGTGCGGCATCAGGACGGTCATCTGCGGTCATGACCACGTCAACGACTACGAGGGCGTTATGCAAGGCGTCCGCCTGATTTATGGCCGATCCTCGGGACTCCAGTCATACGGCGCTCTAACGCTGGCCAAGGGTGGAAAACTATATACTTTCCACTCCGAGACCGGTAACCTGACATGGGAGTCCCTGCCTTATCGCGGCAAGCCATGGTTCCCCGGACCAGGCGAACGGGTCGATAAACGAAAACAAGCCTGACGCGCGCCTCAACGAGTGACATCCGCGTTTTTCGCGCGTCCCGTCGGAGTGGGGTATACTGTGCCCGTTGACTAAACCGGTTCAGGAACCCGTGGATGATCCTGTTTGGCCGAAAAAGAATAGACGCGTCCCTGTCTTTTTTATTGCTTTTTGTAATTCCAATCCTGACCGTCTTTCTTCCCATTTTCCAGGGAAAACTTCCGGCCCGGATTCCCGGGATCGTGTTCGAACCGCCCTGGCAGGAAGCCCTCAGTCCCGCTTCTTCTTCCTCCGAAGGGCTCAACGAGGTCTCGCTTACCTGGTTCCCGACGCTGACCCTGCTGGGACAGTCCCTGAAAAAGGGGGAACCTCCCCTGTGGAATCCATACGAGGCAATGGGCGTCCCTTTGCTGGCCACATGGAAAGCCCGGGTGTTTTCGCCGTTCTCCATCCCGTTTTACGTGGTAGGTCCCCGCAAAGCTGTCGCGATCAGCATTTTTTTCAAACTGCTGGCCGCGGGAATCTGCGCGTGGTGGGTGGCTCGGCGGTTCGGATTCAGGCCACCGATCGCGTTCATGGCAGGCGCGTTGTACCAGGTATGCGCCCCTGTTTTCGCGTTTCGTCTCGACCCGGTATCCGACGCGTACGTATGGTTTCCCCTGCTGGCGTGGAACGCGCACAACCTCCTGATGGCCCGGCCCCGGTACTGGCGGGCGACGGCCATCACCTTCCTGCTGATTGGCCTTGGCGGATCGCCGGAACTGTTGATCGCGTCCGTGATCTGTTTCTGGGCCATGCTGGTGTCCTACCGGCTACGGGTTCGGGGACTTGACCAGTTCACGTCCGCCAGCCTGGGCGCCCTGACGGCGATGCTGTTCGCCGGGGGAATGCTGGCAATCCAGATCCTGCCCTACGCGGAATACCTGGGGGAAAGTGTCGCCGCGCCGGCTGCCGTATCAGACTGGTCTCCCGGGCGTCTGGCGGCTCTTCTGTTTCCCGTGTTCAGCGTTGAACATCGGTCGGGAATGGCACCCATCTTTTCTCACGTGGGCATTCCCGTGGGCGTGCTGTGTTGCCTGTGGATCGCCCTGCACAAGTTCGCCAACCGTCAACGGCGCAGAAGGCTGGACGCCTTTGGCGGTGTCACTCTGGTGTTCTACCTGATCGCCGCTGGATACGCCGCTTTTCCGCTCGACTCGCAGGGATGGCCGTTGCCCAACGCCCAGCACTGGTTACTGCCGTTGCCCCTGTGGCTGGTGTTCATGGCCGCAACGGTGGCGGAAGAATGGCTGGAACTGGACGCGCGAACCAGTCGGCAGGCGCTCGCGCGTTTCCTGGTTGCCCTGGGCGTGTTTTTCATCCTCTGCGCCGGAACAGGGATATACATGGCCCTGGTATCGGGAACCGCGTATTCCCCGGCATGGTGGCTGGGGGTGATCCTCAGCGGTATCGCGATGGTCCTGCTGATCCTCATCACCCTGGTCTGGCCGAAGCCCCGCCTGCTGGGGTATGGCGTGGCCCTGATCTGTTTCGCCTGGGCGACATGGACATATTACCCCTTCACGCGGGGCACGCCCCTGAGCGAAGTGTTCCCTGAAACCTTCTTCACCCGGGTGGTACGGGATGCCGGTGGCAGGGTGGCTGGAACAGACAACCTGACCCGGTGGCCCCTGTCGGTTCACGGCATCGCCCAGGTCTACAATCCCGATGGTGTAACCCTGCGACGGTATGCCGTTTTCAAGGATCGCCTGAGACAGTATCCGCTACTGGCACGCCGCGCTGCCGCGTCCGTTCTGTTGCTGAGTCGCCAGGATATCCAGGGCGCGTATGCCGCCACGCGGCCGGATTTCAACATCCAGGAGGTATTTCCCTCTGGCGTGGTCCTGATCCGGGATTTCGAAGCCCTGCCCAGGGCGCGCATGCTGTATGCTGGCAAGGTGGTGGATCGTTTCGCGCCGGAATCCCTGGTTCCCGGGTCGGCCAGCCAGGTGGAAAACGGCATGCTACCCGAAAAAGCCGACGGGACGATCACACCGGCCGAAACGCGTATCCTGAAAGACGGGCTCTGCGCCCTTACGGTGCAGGTCAAAGGTACCCGGCCGGGCATCCTGGTGCTGGCCGATACCTGGTATCCGGGCTGGAAGGCCTGGGTGGATGGTTCACCAGCGCGCATCTGCCGCGTGGACGGCCTGTTCCGGGGCGTTGAACTGGGCGAAGGGGATCACACGGTGGAGTTCCGGTTCCAGCCGGCGTCGCTGACTCTCGGCGCGGTTATCACCATGCTCAGTTTCGCGCTGTGGGTCCTGGCCGGCGTTCGGTTGCCTCGCCTGCCGTTCCGAAAACGACAAAATATCCCGACCCTCCCCGTCTGAGGCCAGATCGTTCCCTTCAATCGCCGGTTTCCTCCAGAAACCGTTGCCACAGGTCCAGCACCCGGGCGACCAGTTCCTCCAGTGTCGTTCCTTCATCGCAATCCAGCCAGTGAATATCCGCTTGGTGACGGAACCAGCCCAGTTGGCGTCGGGCGTATCGACGATGCCCGCGGGCAATGGTTTCCATCGCCGTTTCGAGGTCCGTTTCCCCGCGCAGGCACGCCAGAACTTCCTGGTACCCAAGGGTTTTCAGCCGCCGCACCGATTCCTCGCGGCCCGTGTCGACCAGCGCGCGGACCTCGTCAAGCCAACCCGCGTCGAACATTTCCCGGACCCTCGCGTTAATCCGCCGGTAGAGCATTTCCCGGTCGGACCGCAAGCCCACCCGTAGACCCTTCAGCACAACAGGCCGTTCCCGGTGCCGCCGGTGCCAGACGGAAAAAGGTTCTCCCGTCAGTTCGTAGACCTCAAGGGCCCGGACCACCCGAACCAGGTCGTTCGGGCTGGTCAGGGTAGACGCGTAGTCCGGATCTACCGTCCTGAGTCGTTCGTACAGCGCGGCCGGGGAAGTCTCCGCGGCTTCGCGACGCAACCGTTCCCGAATGCTGTCGTCACGGGGCGGCCCTTCAAACAGGCCGTCCAGTAACGCCCGGATATACAGGCCTGACCCTCCGACCACGATCACCGTCTTTCCCCGGGCTTGAATCTGGGCGATCCGCTCCCGGGCGATCCGCTGAAACAGGCCAGCGGCCATCGTGTCCTCCACCGGGTCCTGGAACGCGACGAAATGGTGGGGAATCCGGGCACGCAATGCCGGTGAAGGGGCAGCCGTGCCGATTTCCATGCCCCGGTAAAACTGCATGGAATCCGCCGAAACGATCTCGCCATTCAATCTCGTTGCCACCTCGGCGGCCAGGGCCGTTTTACCGGATCCCGTGGGCCCAACGACAGCCAGCACCGGCTTCACAGGATTCTCCTGAAACTTTTTTCCAGTTGTCTGCGGGTGATCTGGACGATAATGGGCCTGCCGTGGGGACAGGTGTAGGGAGGTCTGAGCGTCCGCAGCCCGGCCAGCAGGTCACCCCGCTCTTCCGCGTTAAGTACCGCCCCGGCCCGGATCGACTCCCTGCAGGCACGACTGGCCAGTTTGAGCATCTCCGCGAGCACCCGTTCACGATCAAAAAGTCGTCCCTGGGCCAGTTCGTCCAGTAATTGGTGAATCAGGTCCGCCACCCGGGATTCTTCGTACAGCGGACTGATGGCGGATACCTGCCACACGCCCTCCCCAAAAGGCTCTATAACCATACCCAGTCGCTCGAACAGCGACATGTTTTCCTCAAGCAGCACCGACTGGGCCGGTGTCACTTCCACCAGCAGGGGCACCATCAATTGCTGCACCCCGCCGTCCCCTTTTTCGGCCCACGTCTTGAGTCGCTCGTAATTGATCCGCTCGTGCAGGGCATGCTGGTCAACGATCAGCAGTCGGTCCGGGAAAGGAAGGACCAGGTATGTCTCGAACACCTGGATCGATAGTTCGGGAAATCTGTCCAGGGACTCATAGAGCGGCTCTGGGGTCAACAGCCCCCCCAGCGTGGTTTCCAGTGGCACACCTGGGGCCCCATCACCGGTCCCGGAGGGTGAGACAAAACCTCCCGGCATTTCCTCCCCGGCCGGCAGAACCATTGCCCCGGTTGACGCCGTCGAGAAGGCCGTGTTTTCTGGGGAAACCTGATTGGTCATCCCTTCCCCGGTTGTCGTCTGCCCAAATGCTGTCCCAGGGTCACCTGCCGATGCTTCCCGTTCCCGCCTCGCGGACATGCCGGTCGGCTCCGTGGCAGTCGGGGCCCACATGTCCCTTTCGCCTGAGCCATGGTCGGTACGCATGACGGCTGTCTCACCGGCAACCATCGGATCGGTTACCAGCTCCCCCGCGGGCACCGATCTTCCAGCCTTGCCCGTTTCGACCTCGTGATCCCTGCCCGTTTCCGGTATACCCGGAATATCCACTGTTCGGGGACGACGCGCCTGTTCCAGGGCCATGCGTACGATGTCGCGGATGATATCTCCGGGTTCACGATCGTCCCGGAAACGAATCTCCCGTTTCGTAGGATGAATATTCACGTCCACGAGCCGGGGATTAACCGATATGAGCAACACGCCCACGGGATAACGTCCAACGGTCAGCAGTCCCCGGAACGCGTTTTCCAGGCCGTACTGCAACGCCCTGTGCGCGACGGGGCGCCCGTTCACGTAAAAGTATTGCCGGGATCGATTGGACAGGCTGAGTCCAGGCAACCCCACCACGCCGGTAAGCCGCCACGGCCCGGATTCTCCCGATACCGTTACCATGTCCCGCGCGTAGGCGTTGCCCCACAAGATCCGCACCCGATCAAGCAGGTCCGCCGAAGCCGGCACGCTGAAAACCCGCGCGTCATTGTGATACAACTCAAAGCCAATTCCCGGCCGGGCCAGCGCGTGCCGGGTGACCACGTCCACGCAATGCCCCAGTTCCGTGGCATGAGATTTCAGAAATTTCCTGCGTACGGGGGTGTTGTAATACAGCCTTTCCACGCTGACGCGGGTTCCGGGTGGGGCGGCCGTACGCTCCACGGCCCTGAGGATGCCACCATCCACCACGACCCGGGTGGCCCCTTCCTCGTCGGCCATCCGCGTGACCAGCGTGAACCGGGACACCGACGCGATACTCGCCAGGGCCTCTCCGCGAAATCCCATGGTCTGGATGGCGTCCAGGTCGGATGCTTCGCGAATTTTGCTGGTGGCGTGACGTTCCACGGCCAGCAGGGCATCCTGTTCGGTCATGCCGATACCGTTGTCCTGTACATCCACCAGGCGGGTGCCCGCGGCGACCAGCCGGACCGTTATCCGGCTGGCTTCCGCGTCCAGGGCGTTTTCCACCAGTTCCTTCACCACCGAGGCGGGCCGTTCCACCACCTCGCCCGCGGCGATTTTATTGGCCACGTCATCGGGCAATACCCTGACGCGAGATCTTTCTCCTTCCACAGAAGCCATATTAATCCTTCACGCTATCTCCTGTCTGTCGGGTTATTGTATGGGATCTCCCCTTCCCTCCCCTATCCCCGCCGCGTCTCGGGTCATCCGGAAAACCTGGCATCGGTTCAAGACTGACAATGTCGTTTTGTTATACTTTACCGGGTTTTATGGTTCTTCGGACATTCCGTCCATGGTTACCCGGCGCGTTCCGGCATGGGGTATGAGTTGTTTTCCCGCTGGAAAACCGGCTGATATCAGGAACAGAGGCGTATGGATATTCCTAAAAGATATGAGGCGGGCGAAATCGAACAGGGGATTCTCGATCGCTGGGCCGCCGCGAAACTGTACGCGTGGGATCCATCGAAGGGCCGCGAAGAAACTTTCGTGGTCGACACCCCCCCACCCACGGTCAGTGGATCGCTTCACGTGGGCCACATGTTCAGTTATTCACACCAGGATTTCATCGTTCGATTTCAGCGGATGCGGGGCAAGAACATTTTCTTTCCCATCGGCTGGGATGACAACGGGTTGCCCACCGAACGCCGGGTGCAGCACCTTTACAACGTGAAGTGCGATCCCCACGCCCATTTCGACCCGAACCTGCGACGGAAACGGGGCGAAAAGGGGGAGCCCCTGTCCATCAGCCGACCGAATTTCATCGCCCTGTGCAACGAAGTCACCCGGGAAGACGAAACGGCGTTCCGCCACCTATGGACCCGGCTGGGCCTGAGTTACGACTGGGATCAGGAGTACGCTACCATCGACGATCACTGCCGCCGCACCTCCCAGGCCAGTTTCCTGGAACTGCTGGAAAAGGGAGAGATCTACCAGGACAACCGGCCGGTCATGTGGGACGTGGATTTCCAGACCGCCATCGCCCAGGCGGAAATCGTGGACAAGGAAGTGCCTAGCGCCTATCATTTTCTGCGTTTCGGCATCGAAAACAGTGACGAGTACCTCGTGATTGCCACGACCCGGCCCGAACTGCTGCCGGCCTGCGTGGCCGTGCTGGTACATCCCGAAGACGAACGCTACCGGAAATACCTGGGCAAACGGGCCGTTACACCCCTGTTCCGAGCCCCCGTCCCCATCATGGCGGACGAAAAAGCCGACCCGGAAAAAGGCACCGGCGTGGTCATGGTGTGTACCTTCGGGGACCAGACGGACGTGGAGTGGTGGCTTCGGTTCAACCTTCCGTCCCGGTGCGCGCTGAACCGGGACGGCACGATGGCGCCGTTGCGATTCGGGCTCGAATCGGAAGGGGCGAACTGGATCAGCCTGGACCCGGAAGCGGCCAACGCCGCGTACGAAAAGATGGTTGGCCTGCCGGTCAAAAAAGCCCGGTCGGCCTTCCTGGAACTGGCCGAAGCCGCCGGAAACGTGCTGGATCGTCCCAGGCAGGACATCACGCACGCGGTCAAGTTCTTCGAAAAAGGTGACCGGCCCCTCGAACTGATTCCCACGCGGCAGTGGTACTGCCGGATCCTGGACAAGAAGGAAATCCTGATCGAACAGGGACGAAAGATTCAGTGGCACCCGGAGTTCATGCGGAAACGGTACGAACACTGGGTCGAGGGACTCAACGCCGACTGGTGCCTGAGCCGGCAACGGTTTTTCGGCGTACCCATTCCCGTCTGGTATCGCGTGGACGAAAGCGGAGCCATCCGCTACGACCAGGTACTGCTCCCCGACCGGACGGATCTGCCCGTGGATCCCATGGACACGCCGCCTCCGGGATTCAGTGAATCGCAGCGGAACCAGCCCGGCGGATTCGCCGCGGACACGGACGTGATGGACACGTGGGCCACCAGTTCGCTCACGCCCCAGATCGCGAGCCACTGGGTAGATGATCCCGAACGCCACCGCAAGCTCTTCCCCATGGACATCCGGCCCCAAAGCCACGAAATCATCCGCACGTGGGCCTTTTACACCATCGTCAAAGCCTACCTCCACGAGCGGGAGATTCCCTGGAAACACGTGGTCATCAGCGGGTGGATCCTGGATCCAGACCGCAAGAAAATGTCCAAGAGCCAGGGCAATGTTATTACGCCCGAACCACTGATCGACCAGTACGGGGCGGACAGCGTCCGTTACTGGGCGGCCCGCGCCCGCCTCGGGGTGGATACCGCCTACGACGAACAGGTGTTCAAGATCGGCAAGAAACTGTGCACCAAAATGTTCAACGCCAGCCGGTTCGTGCTGGGACGTTTCGAGCAGGTAGACCGCCAATTGCTCACGCCCGACCGGATCACCCACGCGACGGACCAGGCACTCATCCGGGAGTTGCGACCCGTTATCACGCAAGCCACGACGGCCCTGGAGCAGTTCGATTACGCCCAGGCGCTGAGCCTGATCGAGGACTTTTTCTGGCGCGGGTTCTGCGACAACTACATCGAACTGGCCAAGGGACGCACGTACGAAGAAACCCTGACTGAGGGACGCCTGTCCGCGTGCGTGACACTCAGGCTGACGCACCGGGCCCTGACCCGGCTGTTCGCGCCGTTCATCCCGTTCATCACGGACGCGGTGTGGTCCTGGGAATACGCGAACGATCCCGGCATGCATCCGTCCATCCACCGAAGCCCCTGGCCGACGATCGACGAATTCAGCAGCGTCCCCGATCCGGCGGATCCGACAACGTGGGATGCGACGCTGGCCGTGCTGGACGCCACGCGGCGGATCAAGGCCGAGGCGAACAAAAGCATGGCCGCGCCCATCGAATCCGCCACGGTCATCGCGCCGGAAGCCATGCTGCGGGCCATCGAACCCACGACTGGCGATATCCGTGCCATGCTCAAAATCGACCGACTGGTCCCCGTGGCGGATGAACGCGCGGAAACCGTAAGGGTCGAGGTGGTGTTCGCGGCGGAAACGTGACCCGATGGGGAATGAGCCGGTGACTCCAGTCGTTACGGTAAGCGGTGTAAGCAACCGCTCCACGGGAAAGGGCTGGCCTTATGGAGAATTTCCGTTTTCACAATCCCACTGAGATCGTGTTCGGACGGGGCAGCATCGCCGAGTTGACCTCGCTGGTTCCCCGCGACGCGAAAGTGCTGATGCTGTACGGTGGAGGGTCCATCCATCGCAATGGGGTCTACGAACAGGTCCGCGATGCCCTGAAAAGCCACGATGTCATCGAGTTTGGCGGCATTGAACCCAATCCCCGCCATGAAACCTGCATGAAGGCGGTAGATCTTGCCCGGAAAACCGGCGCGGCGTTCCTGCTTTCCGTGGGCGGCGGATCCGTGCTCGACGGTACCAAGTACATCGCCGCCGCCATCCCCTTCAACGGTGACGATCCATGGGACATCCTCGCGCGCGGCGCGTCCGTGAACCAGGCCCTGCCGCTGGGGTGCGTGCTGACCCTGCCGGCCACGGGGTCCGAATCAAACGGATTCTCCGTGATTTCACGGGATTCCACGGGAGAAAAACTGGCGTTTTACAGCCCGCTCGTGTACCCGAAATTCGCGGTTCTCGACCCGGCCGTGACGGTAACGCTGGACGCGCGCCAGACCGCCAACGGCATCATCGACGCGTACGCCCATGTCCTGGAACAGTACCTGACCTATGACGTGAACGCACCGTTGCAGGATCGACAGGCCGAAGCCATCCTCCTGACCCTCATTGAAGAAGGGCCGAAGGTGCTGGCCAACCCTTCCGATTACGATGCCCGTGCCAACGTGATGTGGTCCGCGACGAACGCCCTGAACGGACTCATCGCCTGTGGCGTGCCCCAGGACTGGACCACCCACATGATCGGTCACGAACTGACCGCCCTGTACGGCCTGGACCACGCTCAGACCCTCGCGATTGTGTTTCCCGCCACGCTCCGGCGATTACGCGCGCACAAGCGGGAAAAACTGGCGCGGTACGCGCGGCGGGTCTGGAATCTGGAAGATGCTGACGAAAACGCGCTGACCGAACAGGCCATCGAGCGCACGGAGGCCTTTTTCCGTTCCCTTGGCGTCAAAACCCGGCTCGCGGAGTACGGTATCCGGGAAGGACTGGATCGGATTCCGGAAAGGCTGGAAAAGCGTGGATCGTTTCCGCTTGGCGAGCGGGGCGATGTGGACGCGAACGTCACGCGGGATATTCTTGCCCTTTGCGCGGAGTAACATCGCCCCCAGCGCATTGATCACGGCGCGGAAGGCTGCCCAAGTTTCCGACGCGCTTCTTCCATTGAGGGATCAAGGCTCACGGCCCGTTCATACCAGCCGCGTGCCGCGTCGCTTAAGCCTTTTTCCTCCAGCAGTTCGCCTATGGTAAACGCGCGGCTGGCCTGTTCCCCCTTATCCTCCAGCACTTCCATCGATTGCTCGAAACTTTTAATGGCCTCGTCCACGCGGCCCAAAGCCAGCAGGGCCCGGCCCGCGTTAAACGCCGCGAACGGATCGGCGGGATAAATCTTCCGGGCCCGTTCGAACATCTCCAATGCCCCTGCCGCGTCTCCCCGGTCGAGCAGCACGTTCCCCAGGTTATTACAGGCCAGCGGAAACGCCGGAATGGCCTCCAGCGCGGCCCGGAAACAGCGCTCGGCTTCATCCAGGTTCCCGACAAGGTAATGGTGCCACCCCAGGCTGTTGAGAATGTCGCCGTTACCGGGAGACGCCTCCAGCGCGCGTTCGTACCAGGCCAGCGCCTCCTCACCGCGTCCAAGTTGACGCAGGGTTTCATCCAGGTTGTTCAACGCGTACAGGAACGCGGGCTTGATTTCCAGTGCCTGTTTAAAACAACGAATGGCTTCATCACGGTCTCCCCGCTGGAGAGCGGCAATGCCGAGGTTATTGTGGGCCAGTGGATTGGCGGCATCGATTTCCAGCGCCTTTTTAAACATTGCCACGGCCTCGTCCATCCGGTCCCGTCGCAGCAGCAGCCACCCCAGGTCGTTCGGGATGTACGAGTTGACGGGATTGTTCACCATGGCCTTCCGGTAATGCTCTTCCGCCTCGTCCAGGCGTCCACGCCGTTCGGCCAACTTGGCAAGGTTGTGCCACGCCAGTTCATCGTCAGGCCGGACCTTCAGCGCGGTCCGATATTTTTCCTCGGCCTCGTCGTAACGTCCCTGCTCGGTCAGCAGGTTACCCCAGTTGTTGTACGCCAGGGAAAATGAGGGGGCGATACGGACCGCCTCCTGGAAATGCCTTTCGGCGGATTCCGGGTCATCCGGGGCAATCAGCAGGCCGAGATCGTTGTGAGAGCGGGCGTCTTCCGGGTTCAGGCGCAATGCCTGTTCGAAGCACTTCCGGGCGTCTTCCTTTCGGCCCTGCGCCATGAGTTCGCAGCCCAGCAGGTAATGCAGATCCTGGTTGTCCGGGTCGAGGTTGATGGCTTCCCGGAAACGCTGTTCGGCTTCCGCGGCGCGGCCCTGTTCCGCCAGGATCCGGCCCATTTTGTACAGCACGTACCCGAAAGCCGGGGCCACGCGCAGGGCCTCCTGGTACCGGCGCATGGCGCCTTCCACGTCCCCCGCCTTGTAGAGCAGGTCGCCCAGTTCATTGAGGGCGCGGGCATCCTCGGGATTCAGGCGTAAGGCTTCCTCAAAATGCCGGCGTGCCTCTTCGGTCTCGCCGGCGGCGGCCAGTTCCCTGCCCAGGAGGTAATGAACATCCTGGTTATCCGGGTCCACCGCCAGGGTATCCCGGTATCGCCGGATGGCTTCGTCACGACGGCCCGTCAGGGCAAGCACGCGTCCCAGCCGGTCCAGCGCGTAAGCGAAATCCGGCTTGACCCGGAGGGCGTCTTCATAATGAGCGATGGCCTGCTCAAAATCGCCCTGCTCGGCGTAGAATTCACCCAGTTCCAGGTGGGCCCGCGCGTCGGCGGGATTCAGGCGTACCGCTTCCCCGTACTGCTCCAGGGCCGCGTCCAGGTTTCCCTCCCGGGCCAGTTCCCGCGCCAGCAGGTAGCGGGCGTCCTGGAACGCGGGATCCACGCGCAACGCCTCTTCGAAATGTTGCTTGGCCTCCGCGTTGTTTCCCTCCCGCAGCATTTCCTTGCCGAGCTCGAGATGAATGTACTTCAGATCCGGATCGCGTTTCAGCGCGTCACGGTATACCGCTATCGCCTCTTCCCTTTTTCCCTGGCGGGACAATTCCCGGCCGAGGGCGTAACTGGCCCCATCCAGTTCGGGCGACAGACGGAGGGCCTCGCGAAGGGCCTTCACGCCTTCCTCCGACTGCCCCGCGTCCACTAGATCCCGTCCCAGCACGTACCACGCGTAGGGATTATCCGGCTGTTCCCGGGTCATGGCCCGCAACCGGTCGAAAGCCTCGTCCCGGCGACCCATGGCGATGAGCGCGCGGCTCAGGTTACTGATCACGTCGCCATACCGGGGTGCCACCCGCAACGCGGCCTCGAGGTGGGGAAGCGCCTCCCCGTACCGCTTTTCTCGAATGAACAGTTCGGCAAGGGCGTTACGGGCCCGGGCGTCGTCAGGATTGAGCCGGATGGCCTCCTCGTAATGCCTCACGGCCTCGTCCACCCGTCCTTTACGCTCCAGGGCCTCACCAAGCCGGTAGAAGACATCCTGAAAGTTCGGATCCTTGTTCAGCGCGGCGCGATATTGCTCTATGGCCTCGTCGAGATGGCCCAGTTGCACGAACGCGTTGCCCAGCCGCTGATGCATGTAGGGTGCGGCTTCGGGACATTCCAGCACCCGGCTGGCTTCCGCCAGTGCGGCTTCAACATTGCCCACCCGCAGCCAGGAATCTGCCCGCTGATAATGCCAGCGGGCCAGGTCGGGCGTGAAAGGCACCCATTGCACCGAGAGCAGGCCCAGACTCGCCAGGAACACCACGCCGGTCGCGCCTACCATCCGGTTCAGGCGGTGCTGGTAGTAAGACGCCAACCGCCACACGGCAAAACCGCCGAACAGGGCCAGTATGGGTATCATGGGCACCCGGGCCCGACCGTTCACGAAAAAAGGAAGAAACGAACCTAGGTAAGCGAACAAAAACAGCAGGGCCAGAACTATCATGGGCCCACCGTCCCGGGAAAAGGGCACCGCCTGCCGTCCGCGCGCGGCCCGGATCGTCTCCCACGCCAGCAACGCGAGCCCCGTCCAGAACAGGGCGGCGGTCCACCGAAAACCGGGGAGCATTTTCAGCGGCCAGTACCAGGCCAGTTCATATTCCACCACCTTGTTGCAGGTGATCTCCACGGGGGTCCACAACAGCAGGGCCTTGCGGAGCATCCGCCTGAGGGTCAGCCCGGGGTTTTCCCGCATAAACTGCCATGCCTTGCCCGCGAAGATCGAAGAGGCTTCACTATGGGTAAGGTCCGGTTTGCCAACTTCCTTCGCCAGGCCCCGCACCACGTTGACGTAATCCCTGGCGGACCAGTTACCCGTGCCCTCCAGTTCCTGCAGGTAAGGGAGCCACGGCGTCACGCCGTCGGAATCCTGGCTGTTTCCAATCAGCAGGTTTTCCCCAAAGTAGGTGGCTATGGGCACGAACTCCCCGGAGGCGATATAGTTCCGCACCGTGACGGGAAGAATGGACACCACCGTCACCACGAGCAGCGTGGTCCAGGCAGGAGGCAACAGGCGCGCCTGCCCCCGCCGCCAGGCTACCCAGCCCATCCACAACGCCGCGATCGGACCGAGTCCCAGGATGTTCGGACGCATCAGGGCGTATGCGGCGAACAACAACCCCGCAGGAATCATCCACAGGGGATTGCAACGCTTCTGCCACCGGTAAAACACCCACAGCAGGGCAAGCACCAGGAACACGAACAGCGAAGGGTCGTTGACTTCGCCCTCCCAGTAGATCAGGACCGCGTGGGTAGCCATGAGGGCCGCGGCAGCAAGCCCCGCCAGGGGATGAAACCACGCCCGCCCCAACACAAACACCAGGACCACGGAGGCCAGGCCCAGCAGCGAATTCAGCACGCGGGGCGCCAGATAACTGCCATCCGTGAGCCAGTACACCGCCACCAGGAAGTACCCATAACCCGGCGGACGGAAAAAAGGCGTGGTTCGCATCTCGGGGTCAGTCTGCCCCGGACGCACCGACCAGTCCCCGGACAATACAGCCCGCGCGAAATAATCCTGAACCTCGGGATCCTGCTGGAGGGCGGCAAAATCCGGCGCGTCCATCACCGACCACTGGTACCATCCCCGCAGAAGCGCCGCCACCGCCAGGATAATCAGCAGGGCCACTCCCCAGTACAGCCGGTAACGCTCACTCCCAATCTCATCCGAAGGCGTGACCTCGGCGGTCACGACATCCTTGCCGGAATCCTGTAACGCTTCAGAGGGCATAAACGAACGGGGAAACCACGCCGGCGCTGGATCCGAGGAAGAACATGAGCCCAAGCAGCAGCAGGGCCAGAACGATCGGCGCCAGCCACAACAGTTTCCGCTTCCACATGAACTCAAACAGTTCCTTGAGGGTCTCCATGTACCAAGCCTCCTGCGTCCGCGGGATCACCACCGTCCGGGGCCGGCCTGCCGCGGATTCTATTTCAAGGCGTCCAGCATCCAGTCGAAATCATATCCCGTGTCCGCGCCGGCATCCCATAACACCTGCAGGTTTTCCGCGGCCGTCACGAACCGTTCCAGCAAGGGGGCTTCCGGCAACACGCGCCATCCGGACGCCGAAGCGACCAGGTCCAGCAGCAGCCATCCCGAAACGCGTTCAAACAGTTCCCGATTGATCCAGCGCCGCCCGCCGAATTCATGGAGGTCCATGGCAAAGGCCATATCCGGATCCGTCATCCACGCGTACAGGACCGGCCCCCATACCGTGTCGGCCAGCGCGTCCAGCGCGGGAGCGTACCGCGTCATGGCCATGACCGCGGAAGCCTGCCACCGTGCTTGCCACGCATCCTCTCCCAGGCGCGTCAAGGCACGTTCCACCTGCCGGGTCAGCAACCATTCCCGACCCTTCTGACCCGCCCAATCAGACGCCCGCCGCCAGAAATCCGGGTCCAGTGCATCTCCTTTCACTGAACCAACAGCAATCGCCCCCATGCCTCGCAGGATGGCGGACAGCATCAGCAGTCGCCGGATTTTCCGCCACGACGCGGCATCCTCCATACCCGGCAGGCTGTCCAGGCATGACGCCAGTTCAGATTCTGTCGCGCGCATCCGTTCCAGCCAGGTGTCCAGCGTCCACCCGGCCGAAAAACCCGCCTGGGCGAGGGCCATGGCAACTGTTTCAACTCCGGGAGCCGCCTCAATCCGCCGAGCCACAGCGGTGTAAAAAACCTCGCACGGGCCGGAGACCGCGCGCCACGCGTCCATCGGATCCGCCGCGTCCAGAGCCTGTTCCAAGGCATCGCTGTACACCAGGGCGCGGAACGGCTCCAGGATATCCGACAGGGTCATTTCGGCGTAAGCCTCGTCCACGCTGGGAACACCGGCATCACCGATCAGCGCGTGCAGTTTGCCCCAGGACAGGTCGTAATCGTAAACCACCCGCCAGTCGAGAAACACCCGGTTTTCATAGCCGGACAATTCCAGCCACAGGCCGTCCCGATCCATGGTCACCACGTGCCGGAGATATTCCAGGCCGCTTCGATGTTCCCGGAAGATCACGTAACAGCGGGGATCCATGTCCAGGCCCAGGGCGGCCACCAGCGAACGACGCCGCAGCACGGGAGCCTCCGCGGAACCTTCGTTCACGGCCACGCTCATCCGAATGAAACCGCGCGTGCCCTGGTAGGCATTGTTGTACACCACCAGGGCGCGTTCCCCCTCCCATCGATTTGAATACACGAACACGTTTTCATCCACCCAGCCCTCCGGCGCCACAAAATCATACATCGCGAAGTTTCGGGCGCCACTGAAGAGGCGGCGTTTACGCAAAAGCGGAAAAATTTCCCGCTCGTGCCGCGCGATCAGTCCCTCGTCCGGACTTTCGTCCCAGTACGCGCGACGGTACTCCATGCCGTATTTTTCGGTAAACCCTTCGATCTGCCCATGCCCGAACATGGGCAGTCCCGGCATGGTCGCCAGGAGGGTCGCGACGCCGAAATACTTGTCTCCCTTTCCGAACTGGGCGGCGGCGGTTTCTTCGTCCGGGTTGTTCATGAAATTCACGAATCGCTGGAGAATTTCCGGGCTGAACTCGAGCACATTTTTGATCGTCTGGCGGTATTTCGCGTTGTCCTCCATTTTCAGCATGTTCATGAAGGCGCTGTTATAGACCCGGTGCATGCCCAGCGTGCGCACGAAATAGCCTTCCATCAGCCAGAAGGCCTCGGCCAGGAGCAGGGTATTGGGCGCCTTTTCGGCCACCCGATCCACTACCATCCGCCAGAATTCCACAGGGAAATAACGATCGAACTCTTCCCGGCTCATGCCGTGTTCCGCGCGGGAAGGTATGGCGCCGCCATCCCCGGGTTTTGGAAACCACAGCCGCTGGTAGTGTTTCTTGGCCAGCGTCATGGCCGCGTCAAACCGGATAATGGGACACTTTTGGGCCACCTGGAGAATCGTTTCAATGACCGCCTCGCGCGTGTCTTCGCGCATGAAATTCAACTGGGCGGTATCGTTCCAAGGCATGCTGGTGCCATCGTTGCCGTGGTAGATGTAACGGATCCGGCCCGTCGTGTTTTCGACCAGCTTGAACACGACGGCGGCGTCGGTGCGGGTCCAGTAACCATCTTCGAGAAAAATACTCACCCGCGGATCGGGCGACAGGTCCGGACCGGTGAAGCGATACCCCGGAAAGGGTGGCGTATCGGTCTGCATGAACCACTCCGGATGCTCCACAATCCAGCGGGAGTAAATTCCCATGTGATTGGGAACCATGTCACCCGCCAGGCGAATCCCCCTGCGCCAGGCCCGTTCGGCAAGGTCGTGGAACGCCGCCTCTCCCCCGAGATCCCCGGCAATGCTGTAGTCATACAGGGAATAGGCCGAGGCTTCCGCCTCGGGGTTTCCCATCATGCGCTTGATACTACGGGATACTGGCGAACGTTCCCAGAGACCGATCAGCCACAGGGCGTTGAAGCCCCATTTCGCCAGGCGGTCCAGTTCCGCGTCGGGTACCTGGTCCAGCCGTTGAATGTCCCGACCATACCACAGGGACAACTGGTACAGCCAGACGTACACCGACTTGGCGATCAGGACGACATTGGGCATCCAGTCCTGGTCTGGCGTGAAGGCCTCGGGCTCCGCGTATTCCCGGGCATCCCGGAAAGACAGGGCTTCGCGTCCGCCGGGCCCGATCCCCCGGATGGCCGTCTCTTCCCGAAGCACGCCCCGGGCAACCAGGGCTACCTCGCGGAATTCTTCGGGCAGGATGGCCGCCCATGTTTTCAGTATAAAGTCCAGTTGTCCTTCCAGCGAATCGGGACAGGCCCGGATGGGCTGGCGTAACGTTTCAAGCAGGGGTAATCCCGTTTCGGGAAGGGGCGGCAATCGATCAAACCACTGTTCCAGCAGAGCGATGTATCGTTCCCAGGAAACCTTGGATTTCAACGCGGAGTCATCATGAAGCAACCGGTAAGGCGCCGCCGCGGGATTTTCGTTACTCACCCGGACCAGCAACGTCTCGATGGTCAGGCCATCCCGGCGGACAGCGTGTTCCGGTGCGGGATCCGCGAAGTCCTCAACAAGGAGTTGCCCCCGCCGCGCGGGAAGGGGAGGAAATTCCCGGCCGAACGCCAGGAGTACCTCCCGGGAGAATCCTCCCCCGGTTTCGCGCTCCAGCCAGTGCAACCCACTGCGGACCGCGTTGGGCTGAATCTTGCCGGTGTAGTACCAGCACACGTGACGCATGGCCTCGGTGATCAATCCGAGGATCAGCAGTTCCCCGGCCCGGGCCGGCCTCGTCAAGGGATTTGAAAAGTCTCGTCCCCGGTTCAGGCGAGCCGACACCAGGCGGGCTACCCGGACCCGGTCCGCGGACGTACAACGATCGTTCGAACCCGTGGGAAGATCTTCGAAACCCAGTTGCAGCGCGGCAATCGCCGGCCCGCGCAGGTGATACCCATGCGGCGCGTACGGATTCCGGAAAAGTTGTCCGTAGTCTTTCAACATGTCTGCCCGCGTGAAAATCGAAAAACGCCTGGTGTCTTTTCTCCTGCCGAACCGGTCGGCAAGTCATTGTAACACATGGTTATCGGTAGCGTCGCCGCGGATCAGGCTGGTCAGCGCGAGATTCCGGGCCGACAGATCTCCCCGTCGATAACTGAAAAAGCGCCCCGAACAGATCGTGCATAGTCCGGTCCGGTGTATACGACATGGATCCATCCCAGCCGAAACCAGGGACCGAAGCACCACTTCGGGAAGATCCAGTCTGCCCGCCGTGACTGGATGTCCCGCCGCCTGCAACGCCGAAGCCATTTCCGGGGCAATCTCGTAACAGCAGGGCCCGGCACCCGGACCAATGGCGGCAACCATCCGGCGGGGATCCGCGCCGAATCGCTTCACCAGCACGCGTGCCGTTTTCTCCGCGATGCCCGCGAGGGCTCCCCGGCGTCCCGCGTGAATAACCGCCACGCATGGCACCCCTGGATCGCCAAGCCAGACCGGCAGGCAGTCCGCCACGCTGACACCCAGCGTCCAGTCCGTGCCGGCACAGGCGAGCGCGTCTGCCACGGGCCGGGTATCCCCATCATTGACCCCGGTCTCCGGAGAAATCACCTGACGCGGCTCGGGCGGAACGCCCTCCCATAACGATGCCTCGGGGAGACACAACACCGCGGTTCCGTGCGCCTGATGCACCCGCGCCAATCGCTTCACGGGGAACCCGCCTGCACGCGACAGCCGCCACCCGTCATCTTCCCTCCCGGGATGGTAATGGAAATCCCCGTCATCGCGTTCGGTCATCGCGGCTATCCAGGGACCCTGTGCTTCAAACCAGGTGATCTGTATCATCCGGAGATATTCCGTCGTTACAGGATATACCGGGTCAGATCCTGGGGCGCGGCAAATCCTTCCAGGCGATCCCGCACCATCTCGGCGGTCACGCGGATGGTTTCCCCGGCCCGTTCCGGTCCGGCGAAGGAGATGTCCTCCAGCAGATGCTCCAGGATCGTGTGTAACCGCCGCGCGCCAATATCCTCGCTTTCAGCGTTGAACCGTTCACAGTACCGGGCGATCAGCCGCACCGCCTCGTCGTCGAATTCCAGGGTAACGCCCTCGGTAGCGAGCATCTGGCGATACTGGCTCAGCAGGGAATTGTCCGTTTCCCGGAGAATCTTTTCGAAATCATCCGCCCGCAGGCTTTCCAGTTCCACCCGGATGGGAAAACGCCCCTGCAGTTCGGGAATCAGGTCCGATACCTTGGCCACGTGAAACGCCCCCGCCGCGATGAACAGGATATGATCGGTACGCACCGATCCATACTTGGTCATCACGACGCTACCCTCGACAATTGGAAGGATATCCCGCTGGACTCCTTCCCGGGAAACGTCCGGACCATGCCCCGGCGCTCCCCGTCCGGCGATCTTGTCGATTTCATCCAGAAAGATGATACCCTCTTCCTCGGCGCGTTCGACCGCCTGGCGGGCCAGGAAATCCCGGTCGATCAGTTCTTCGAAAGCCTGCTCTTTCAGGATCTTCCGGGCCTCCCGCACCTTTACCCGGCGGTTGCGGGCGCGGCGCGGCGCGATACGGGACAGCACCTCCTGCATGTTCATGCCGATTTCTTCCATTCCGCTGGCATTGAACACGCCCATCATCACTTCCGCGGGCGACTCGCTCACGGTCAGTTCGACTTCGCGATCGTCGAACTCGCCCGCGGCCAGTTTGCGCCGCAGGATCTCGCGGGCCCGCTGCCGGGAATCCTCCGCATCCGCAACATTGCGGGCGGGCCCTTCGTCGCCGCTCATCGGGTTCAGGGGATGAAACGCCGGCGGACGAGGACGTTCCGGCTGCCCGCCCAGCAGCAGATCGATCAGGCGCTCCTCGGCAATGGCGTCAGCGCGGGCATCCATTTCCCGTTCCGCCTGGGCCCGAACCATCTTGTACGCCGAGTCCACCAATTCGCGCACCATGGATTCACAGTCCCGGCCGACGTATCCCACCTCGGTGAACTTTGATGCTTCCACCTTGATGAACGGCGCGTCCACCAGCCTGGCCAGGCGCCGGGCGATCTCGGTCTTACCCACGCCGGTCGGACCGATCATGAGGATGTTTTTAGGAATCACCTCTTCCCGGATTTCTGGCGGCAACTGCTGGCGCCGCCACCGGTTCCGTAGCGCGATGGCCACCTTGCGCTTGGCCGCGTGCTGGCCAATGATGTAACGGTTCAGTTCTTCAACAATCTGCCGGGGCGTCAACGCGCCAGCAGAGGTTTCAACGGTCTGATCCAGGTTATCCATTTTCAGGCATTCCTCGCATTCGCGATCCAGTCGCGTGATTTACAGGCACGGGCAATCCGAATCGCATCGTGGCGGATCCACGTCGAGTCGATCCAGTTTTTCCACCCGTCGCCTGTGGCGTTCCCCCCCGCTGAACGGCGTTTCCAGCCACACCTTGAGCACCCTGAGACACGTATCCAGGGTCATCGTTCGCCGTCCCATGCAAAGAACATTCGCGTCATTGTGTTCCCGTGCAAGGCGGGCCATTTCTTCATTGACGCACACCGCCGCCCGGATACCGTGGTAGCGGTTGGCGGCGATGCTCATGCCTATGCCCGTGCCGCACACCAGGATTCCCCGTTCCGCATCGCCAGAAAGTATCCTCTGGCATACCCGCGCGGCGAAATCGGGATAGTCCACCGACTCCGCGCTCCGGGTACCGCAATGGATAACCTGGTGCCCTTCCCGATCCAGAAACGCGATGATCGCGGGCACGTAGCCCCCGTCCGGCGGCTCATAGCCCGCGTGATCACATCCCACCGCGAGTATCATGGCATTTCCCTTCCATCATTCCGCGCGGACCGCGCGAGTCGTTTCCCGGGAAGCGGGTGGTTCAGAACCGAATCAGTAATGTAATCCGTTCCCGTGACATACCACGTATAACATGGCTTCCGTGATGGGGCCTTCCCGGAGCACCTTTCCCGTTTCGGGATCAAAGATCGTGGATGGCACGGTAACCATGCCGCACGCACCGTCCAGCACGAGGTCCACCCCCGCGAGTGCCGCCTCCCGCGCGGTGCGCGCGGGTGGACATCCCGACAGGTTGGCCGACGTGGATGTCACCGGTCCACCCCACGCCCGGGACAGGTCCCGGGCCACGTGGTGACTGGAACACCGCACGCACACCTTGCCATCCGGCCCCACTAGTCTCCCGGGCAATCCCGCCCGGGCAGGCAACAACAGCGACAGTGGACCCGGCCAGAAGATTTCCATGCACCTTCGCGCCTTTTCCGAAACGGACGCCGCCACCCCTTCCACCATGTCGCGACCCGCCACAACCAGCAGCACCGGCATCGCTTCGGGACGCCCCTTGACCTCGTACAGCCGGTCCAGCGCCGCTTCCGAAAACGGATCCGCCGCCAGGCCGTAGACGGTTTCCGTTGGATAGGCCACCACCCCGCCGCCGCGCAACACCTCCACCGCTCGATCCATCGCCCCTTCCGCCCGCGCCTCCAGCACCACCTGCTTCATGAAAGGGACTCCAGCCATGCCCGGATCCGCTCCAGGGCCCGCCCCCGGTGACTCAGGCGATGCTTCACCGCCGGATCCAGTTCACCGAAGGTTTCTTCGTAACCCAGTGGCACGAAAAGCGGGTCATACCCGAACCCGTTGCTTCCAAACGGCGCGACGGCAATGTGTCCCTCCACCTCCCCCCATTCGAAATGGACCTCCGGATTCCCCGGAAAGGCAACCGCCACGCAACAGACAAACCGCGCGGTACGCAGGTGCCAGGGCACGTCGCGCAGCGCTGCCAGTAACTTGGCGTTGTTGGCTTCGTCATCGCCCTGGGGGCCCGCGTAATAGGCCGAATTCACGCCCGGTTCGCCATTCAGGTAGTCCACCACCAGCCCGGAATCGTCCGCCAGGCACACGTTCCCCGTTTTTTCCGCGTAATACAGGGCCTTGAGTCGGGCGTTCGCCTCAAAGGTTGTCCCCGTTTCCTCGGGCGCGACAATCCCGGGGAACTCCGCCAGGCTTTTCACCTGCCATCGGGTTCCTCGCAACAATTCTTCCAGTTCCCGGGCCTTTTTCCGGTTGCCCGACGCCGCGACAATCACGCCCGGTTCAATCATGACGTAACGCTTCCTTCTGAGCGGTGATAATCTTCCGGATACCGTCCAGCGCGAGGTCGAGCATGCTGTTGAGACCCTGTCGGCTGAATACTCTGCCTTCCGCGCATCCCTGCACTTCGATCAGCGCGCCCTGGTCATTGCCGCACACGTTCAGGTCTACCGCGGCCCGGGAATCTTCCTCGTAGTCCAGGTCCAGCATCAGGAAGTTGTTCACCAGGCCCACGCTCACGGCCGCGCAATGTCCGGTAAGCGGAATATTCTGCAGGAATCCCCTGGTCACGGCGTCCTCCAGCGCGTCGTGGAGTGCCAGCCATCCGCCCGATATGGCTGCCGTCCGGGTTCCTCCATCCGCCTGCAGCACGTCACAATCCACCGTAACCACGCATTCCCCGAGGTCCTCGAGTTTCGTGACCGCGCGCAAGGCCCGACCGATCATCCGGCTGATTTCCTGGGCCCGGCCCTTCTGGCTGTTATCCCGCCCGATCCGTTCGGCGGTTGAAGCGGGCAGCATGGCGTATTCCGCCGTTACCCACCCCTGGCCGCTTCCTTTAAGCCACGCGGGCATCCTGTCGCTGAGCGTGGCCGCGCAGAGTACGACGGTATCTCCGAACCGGACCAGCACGGAGCCGGGGGCCGTTTTCAGGTAGTGTCGCGTGAAAGAGACCGGTCGCAGCGCGTCATTGGGGCGACCGTCTTTGCGGTTGGTCTGGGGCATGCGTTGCTTTCCTCAGGGCATCTGCACTGGCTCTTCGGAAGGCTCCGGTTGCGATTCCGGCGTTGCAGCGGGCGCGTTCTCGGGAGCCGGGGCCTGCCCTGGATCGGCCTCCCCTTCCGCGTGCTGACCGTTCCGGCGGGCAGCTTCTTCGGCACTCATCTGGGTCTCCCGGACGTCCCGGTGATATTGCTTGAGCAGGTCCACCCACACGGGGGCTTCACGCAGGATTTCCCACGCCTTCAGCAATTGCGTGTCATCCACCGTCTCCTCCGTCGCCGGATAATCGGTCATCCTGCCGTGATTCTGCCGGTACTGGTTTTCAGGTTCATTTTCAAAGGAAGCGAACATCTGCTTGGCCAGGGCTTCTTCCTGTTCAGGTGTCATGGCCAATTCAATATCCGGCAGAATGCCCTGTTCATCGATCGTGACGTTCGCGGGCGTGTAGTAAAGGGCCGTGGTCAGGCGCATGGCCGTGTTGGCCGGACGCTCGAGCGGGATGATCGTCTGTACGCTGCCCTTCCCGAAGGTTTTTTCACCCAGAATGATCGCCCGCTGGTGATACTGCAACGCGCCCGTCACGATTTCCGCGGAACTCGCGGTGTGGCGGTTCACCAGCACGATGAGCGGCAGGCCCTCAGGCACCACGGGATTCCGCGTGGTCACCAGTTTCAGGTCCTCCCGGTTGGGACGGCCCTGTTCGTCCGTGCGACCCCGGGTATAGGTCACCAGGGATCCCTTCGGAAGGAAGAGCTCGCACACGTCACGGGATGCCGTCAGCAGGCCCCCCGGGTTCCAGCGCAGGTCCAGGACCAGTCCCACGATTCCTTCCTGGAGCATCGCGTTCAGATGTTTCGAGAGGTCCGCGCCGGTGTTGTCCTTGAAATCGCTGATCCGCACGTACCCCACCTTGTCCTTGAGCACCTGGTGCTCCTTGATGCTCTCCAGGGGGACCTTGTCCCGCTGCACCTCGATGTCCAGTTGCTGCCCGGGATCATCCGGATTCGCGCGATCCTTGCGCAGAATGGTCAGGCGCACCTTGCTGCCCCTGGGTCCCCGGATCAGTTCCGACGCCTGCTGCGTGTTCATGCCGGCCGTCGATTTGCCGTCAATGGCAACAATCCGGTCGAAAGCCTTGATACCCGCGGCGGCCGCCGGTGATCCCGGAATCGGGTAGAACACGATGATATTTCCCGCGTCATCGGGCCGGATGGACACGCCGATACCCTCAAATTCTCCCTTGGTATCCTCCTGCATCTCCTGGAGTTCCTTGGCGTTGATGAAGGAACTGTTACGATCCAGGGAGGAAAGCATGCCGGACAAGGCCCCCTCCACGACCTTCTGGATGTCAACGTCCCGCACGTATTCCCGCAGGATGCGGTCCAGAACAATTCCGATCGGTTCCACCTCCCGGTAGACATCAACCGACTTCTCCTGGGCCAGCAACCGCGCGGTAAAACCGTTACTCAACACCAGCACGGCCATGCACAAAAAAAGCCCTAACACGAGCGCATCACGTTTTTTCCGGGGAGTCTTGTTCGTCATGAGGAATTTCCCACCTTGAAGTCAGCCGCGACCTGGCGGCCCGTTGAATACTGGCAACACGGGGGTAGTTTATCAGAAAAACAACGGGGCATGTGAAATCATGGTGAAGCGATTCCATCCGGTGGTTTCCCGTGAACCACGTCCTGGAAATTCCGCGTGAACAGGAAACTTTTGGGGAATCTCGCGCATGTTATCAAGTGAAATCTGGGAGATGGGCACTGGTTTTATTCGCCCCTAACCCGATCGGAAAAGGGCGATTTAAGACCCGTGGCAAATGGAGTAGGCGTTTGACACGAGATACCACCAAACGGCCCAATCCGGAAAAAAGAAAGGGAGGCCTTGTTTCCGAGGGATACGGCAAGGGGATTCGTGGCTTTTTTTCAATGACAGAAGGGATTTCCGGCGGTTTTTTTTCGTTGCTGGTGTACCTGCTGATCGTAACCTGCGTGGCCGTGGCCCAGTCCTACGCGATACCGCCCGAAGCCGTGGATGAACAAAAAATTTTCTGGGGTAACCCCGCGTCTTTCTCCAAGCCCGCCGCCGTGGATTTCAAGGCGGCGGTCATGGCTACCGAGGAATACAAGAGTATCCGGAAAGAAAAGGTACAACCCGGAACGGGCCGCTACTGGATACTGATCAGCCAGGCCAGTGAACGGGTCGTCCGGGCCATTTCCGCCGTGGGGAAGGACGCGGGTTTTGATCTGGTGGTAATGAAAGGGTATCTTGAAAGCGTGAACATACAGGCCAACCCACCGGATATCACCGAGGCCGTGGTGAAAAAACTGGGTACTGAGTGATGCGCCGTCCCTTTTTCAGCGCGCGGGCGTTGCGCGGAAGAGCACTAAACGTGCTGACCGCGGCAGGGGTGGTGTGCTTTCTGGGGTGGTCAGGAGGATGCGCCAGTTCCCGGTCCGGCGAGACCGCTTACATCAGCCCCATGGGGGGCGGTCCCGTTTCGGAAGCCCGGGCCATGGATGAAACCGCCTTCAACCGGGCCCTGACCCAGGCGGAAAACCGGGTCAAGGCGGGGGAATATTCCATGGTCATCCCCCGACTGGAACAGTTCACCCGCCAGTACCCTTCCATGCCGGGTATCGCGAAGGCCTATTACCTGCTTGGGGTCTGCTACTACCGCATCGGGGGGTACTCCGCTGCCCGGGACGCCCTCGCGAAATACCTTGAACTGGATCCGGAAGGATCCTACGCGACGGAAGCCCAGGACACGCTTGACCGGATGAACCGGATTACCCCGGACACGGGAAAAATCCCGGAAGAACTGGCCAAGGAAATCGATCGGTGTCGCGAATCGGTTCGCGCGAATCCGGAGGACATGGGGGCGCGCATGGCCCTGGCGGAAGTATTGTGGAACGCGGGACAATACGAGGAAGCCGGCCGGGAATATGCCACGTTGCTGAACCGATGGCCTTACCTGATGAATGACACCGTCATCCGTACACGGGTCAAGAAGGAAGCCGATGGATCCTTCCGGGTACTCACGCCCGAAGAGTCGGAAAAAATCCGCCGCCAGGATAACCCGCTGGTCCTGTACAATATTGCTTCCTTCAGAAGCGGCCGGTTCGAAAACTGGAGCCAGTCCGCCCGGGAACGGTATTACAACGTAACGGGAAAAGCGGTCAACCAGGGGGATAAACCCCTCGAAGACGTCCGGATCACCGTGACCATTTACGGCTTCGGTCAACTCGTTTACGACACACAGACTATTAACATGGGCACGCTCGCCCCTGGAGAAACCCGCGCGTTCAGCGCGCAGTTCTCTCGCTTCGACGACATCAACAACGTGACCCGGTACGAGTGTACTGGAACCTTCCGGCGATAACCAGGCATTATAACAGTATGTCTTCAATCGCTTACAAAGAAATAAACGGCCGGGCGATCGTTATGCTGGTCGCGGCACTGATTATTTTCGGGAATATTCCCCGCGCCAGTGCCCAGGACTTGCCCCAGGTCAACGTTTCCGTAAAAATCATCGAATTCCAATCCACTAAGGACTCGGAAACAGGGCTGAGCGCGTATTTCAAACAGCGCAATGAACCCCGTCCCTATGGACGGATTTCCAGCGGAAATGGCAACATCACGGCAGCATCGTTGGCCTTTCCAGCATCTACCACGAGCGGCCTGAACCTGTTCTTTGACCGGCTATCTACCATTTACGGCGACATCGAACTGGTGCTGCAGGCGCTTGTGGATCAGAACCGGGCGTTTATCCTTTCGCAGCCCAAGGTAATGGTTCCCGTCGGGGCCCCCACGCCCACAACGATCAAAACTTCCCAGGACGTACCGTATGAAAACACGATCGTGGTGGGCGCGTCCGCCGTGCAGACCACCGCGTTTCGGCCCACGGGTGTCCAACTGGATGTTCAGGCCCTGAAGATGGTGGATGACGATCAGAACCCGGTCACCACGGATGACATTTACGTGCTGCTCCACCTGACCGCCGCAATCAATGAAGAAGGGCAACGCATCACGGTAGCCCTGGACGAAAAGGCGGGACAGACCAACACCCTCACCCGGAACACCATGGCCATCAGCGTGCCCGAATTCGTTTCCCGCAGCGTGGACACCACCGTGTGGGTACGCAACGGCCAGGTCATGATTCTCGGCGGACTCTACCGCAACACCAAGTCCAAGAGCGTTTCATCCCTGCCCTGGCTGTCCCAGGCGGAAGACGTGGCCGCGGGAGCCATCAACAAAACGGTCCCCGGCGTGGAGGACGCCCAGGTTCCCCTGTCATCCCTGCTTGGAAATACCAGCCGGAACGAGGGACGTCGTGAACTGGTGTTCATGATCCGGGTGGATGTATGGCGTAAATCCTTCGTGGTAGCGGATGAATTCGGCCTGTTCGAGGAAGGCCAGGGAGAAGGAGGCGAAGAAAATAAAACGGCCCCGTCCTCGCCTCCCGCGTCAAGGGATCGGTCCGCGACCGACATTATCACGGGGGTTCTGGAAGATCTTACGGGGGCAACCCAGAACCTGACTGAGCCCCTGCGCAAAAGGGATCGCGTAACCCCGTCGGTTACGGAAGAGTTGGGAGCCCCGAAGAAATGAGCGGGACAACGCGAAAACTCCTGGTAGGAGCCTTGCTCCTGGTTGGAGCGATGATCAGCGTAGTCCAGCCCGGGCTGGCGCAGGATGCGCCTCCCGCGCCCGCCCCGGCGGCGGCTCCATCCCCGCCTCCACCTGCGCCTCCCGCGCCCGACCCCGCGGCGGCTCCACCCCCGCCTCCGCCTCCTCCACTGGAGGACATTCGACAGGTCTTGGTCAAGGTCTGGATCAGCGAAACCAATGAACGGGGGGTACGGGAAATCGGGAGCGAGTTGAGTTTCAAGCGCTTCGTCCGGGGCAAGGAAGAAAAGACGGGATCCCTTCAGGAAGCCCGAACGTCTTTTCTTTCCTCGGACCGGTTCGGTATCGTGACGGTTCCGGCCCCGAATCAGCAGTACTTTAAGCCGCCACTGCGCCCGGACCTCAATAACAATCTCGCGGACAACGTGCAGACCTATTCGGGGGCAGGACTGTCCTTCAGCATCATCGACGCCGGGGCAGGCACCATCGACGGCATTCTCCAGTCCGTCGAAAGAAAATCGGATGCGGACCTGATATCGAAACCCGAACTGATCGTGGCCAACGGACAGAAGGCGGTTATCAAGGCCGGCGGTCAGGTGCCGTTCCAGGATGCCAAGGTTACGCCCCCTTATCCCGCCCAGTTGCAGGTGGTATGGCGGGATGTCGGGGTTAACCTTGATTTCACGCCCGCGATACTCCCGAACAACATGGTTCAATTGACCCTTTCCCAGGTGGAAGTTTCGGACGTCAGCCGGGTGGAAAACCTGCGGGGGGTCGACCTGCCCGTTTTCTCTACCCGTTCCCAGACCGGCAATGTCTTCGTCCCCGACGGAACTACCCTGGTCATCGGCGGGCTCAGCAGCCGCGTGGTACGCAACTCCGAAAAACGGGTTCCGGTCGTGGGGAGTATCCCCCTTGTCGGCATTCCTTTCCGGTCCAGGAAAAGCGACGCCGAGTTGCGCAGCCTGTTGATTTTTGTCTCGCCCACCATCGTCGACCTGCGCAACCCGAGTCCGCAGGCGAGAAGCGCCATGGACTTCTGGCGGGAAAAAGGCGTCGAGTGGGTTAACGCGGAACGCATTGAGGCCGAACGCAAGGCCATGGAAAGTGGCCTTTGACCTCCGGCTTCCCTCCGGTCAGCCACGCTGAAACGTTCAGGCCCCGGTAGTCGACGCGGCCGCAATGTTAAACCGGCGTATCGTGTCGGGCACTTCTTCGGCTTTCACCATCCCAATGGTCATGGCATCGATACAACCCTGCTTCAGCACCCATGAGATGGAAGTCTCCATCTCCTCTACTTTCCGGCCCTCGGCGCATATTTTCATGCCCACCATCCCCTTCCCCGCGTCGTGGGCCATTCGCAACACGCCTGCCACCTCTTCCGGCGAGGCATCCATGATCAGTCCAAAGGGATTGAATCGGCTGAGCATCACCTGGACCCATTCGCTTGCCGCGGCCTGGCGCAAGGCCTCGATCGAGTGACAGGAAACGCCGTGTGCCCGGACCACGCCTTTCTCCCTGGCCTCGGAGAGGACCTCCATGCAGGGCTTCATTTTTTCCGGCCAGTCCGCCTCGGTCAAGCAATGCAACAGCACCACGTCCAGGTAATCCGTGTCCAGTTCCTTCCGAAACCGGTCGAGATCATCCCTCAGGGTTGCCGCGTCTTTCGCCGTGGTCTTGGTCAGGTAAAACAACTGTTTGCGGTCCACGCCCGACTCCCGGACCGCGTCCCGGACGTATTCATGGGATCCATACATGTCCGCCATGTCCATGTACCGGATCCCTGCATCCAGGGCGGCGCGCAAGGTCTTGATAAAGCCTTCCCTGCCCTGCCGATTCTGCGCGCTGCTTTTGTTCCATGCCTTGGTACCCGTCCCAATACCAAGGGCCGTGGTCGCCAGGCCTGTTTTGCCCAACTGGCGCATCGTGGTAGCGGTCAACGGGCCATGTTCAGGCTGTTTCCCGGCTTCCGTCCATCCCAACGCGGACGCGCCGGCCGTAATCACGGTCTGCCCCAGAAACGCGCGACGGTTCAACGTGTTCTTCCGCATGGCAACTCTCCGGTTATCAGGCTGAATTCAGCATACCATATGCCCATGTCTCGGCAACCGAAACCGCCTGCCTGGGCCCGATGTCGTACAATAAACTCGATTCGTGGGCATGGAGATTCCGGGTATGAAAAAACTGGCTCGATTCGCGACAATCCTGGTCGGAGTGCTGCTGATCATGGGATGCGGTTTCTATCTATGGCTGAACCCCGGACGCGGACCAAAAGAAACCGTCGATCCCCACGAAAAGGGCTACGTGGAGGAAATCGACGGCACCACGGTATTACACCTCAAGGGATCCCCTTATGAAATGGGCTACCAGCGGGGTGTCCTGGTCCGGGACAAGGTGCTCCTGACCCTGGCCCGTTTCGATGGGCTGCTTGAAGCCGCGAAACGGGAGGTGGGCCTGCCGAAGTTCGCCGCCAACCTGATCCTGGATCTCACCTGGGCGTTGTGCAGCCCCTACATTCCTGAGCGGTACAAGCGGGAACTGGAAGGGCTCGCGGATGGTTCGGGCGTGGACCTGAAAGTCCTTCGCCGGGGACACGTGGTATCCGTCATCACCGAGCGGGGATGCAGTTGCTTTGCCGTGTGGGGTAAGGCCACCGCGGACGGCAAACTGTATCATGGGCGGAATTTCGACTGGATCACCTCCGCCGGCCTTGAAGATACCGCCATTCTCGCCCTCTATGAACCGGAAGGCGGACTGCATCCCTTCGCGTCCGCGGGCTACGCCGGGCTCATCGGTCTCCTCAGCGGCATGAACATGGAAGGCATCGCCATTGGGCAGATCGGGGCCATTAACCGGGACAAGCGGCTGTCCGGGTTGCCCCTGGAATTCGTGATGCGGCGGGTGCTGGAGGAATGTTCTGACCTGGAACAAGTTGACCATCTCATGCAACACACCCAACATACCGTCGGGTTCAACTACGTAGTGGCAGACGGAGACGCTCGTGACGCCCGGGCGTATGAAACCACGGCCAGCCATATCGCGATTTTCGGCCCCAACGATCCCAAAGAAACCGCGGAATACGCGATCCGCATCGAGGACTGCGTCATGCGGGCCGATGAAGCCATGGACCCGACGATTCGATCGCTACAGAACTGCGCGAACGCTCCAGGCCTGCCCTACGGGTCCAACTCATATGACCACCGCTACAAGGGTATCGCCACGCGGGTCCAGGAGAACTATGGCCGCATCAACCAGGAAATTGCCCTGGATATTCTTCGAGCGACCGCCATGGTCAACACGAACCTGCACAGCGTCCTGTGCAACGTGACCGACCGGGAAATGTGGGTGGCCCACGCGAAAAGTGGCCAGGACGCCGCGAAACAGCCTTATGTTCACTACGACCTGAAAAACCTGTTCAAACGCCCGGAGGAACGCCTGAATCCGGAAACTTCCCCGCGAGAGGAGAATTCGCCTGTTCCCATTTCGGCCACGGACATCCCCACGGAAGCAACGGCCCAGCCTTGATGCTCCCGGCACGCGCTTTCGGAATCCCCCTTTCAGATCTACCTTCTATAGGAATCCCCCTTTCAGATCTACCTTCTAATTGTAATAAAAATTATGATTTCTGTTGTTACGTTTTGCGCATTATGGTGAAAAATCCCTTTTTTTACCTCATGCTGATCCGGCGTTTCGTGTTACAATTTACGCAAGGAGTGCGATGGCAGTATTGTATTGAATCAACCTGGGAGAATGATTCATGAATAGAGGTATGCGGCTAAGCGTAGTGTACCTGCTGCTCGGACTGGTTCTGGCGATGGGCTTCGCCCTGCCGGCCCGGGCGAATATCGAGGATATTTACGAATCCGACGGCATCCTCCGCGACCTGGTGGCAATGAACGGCGAAACCATCATCATCGACACGGGCGCGACCCCCCCTACCCTGCTGGTCGATGCCTCGCCGATCGGGTACCTGTACCGGGGACGGGTGGTGGATGGCGTGGCCGTATTTGATTTCGCGGACGTGTATATAGAGCAGGGGGTAACCACGCAGATCTCCGGTAATCGTCCCCTGGCCATCACCGCGTCCGGAGACATGACGGTGGGATGCGTTTTTGATGTATCGGCCGGTAAGGCTGGTGGGGGCAATGGCGGCCAGGGAGGCCCTGGTGCCCAGGGGGGAACGGGGGGCATCGGAGGTCTCGGTGGATCCGGTGGTAAGGGCGGAAACGGCGGCAAGGGCGGTGACGCACTACCTTCTTCTCAACCTGGCGAAGATGGCGGCCTTGGGGAGGCTGGTCAATCAGGTCAACCGGGACAGGCGGGGTCAGACGGCTTGTCCGCGACTTCCCCCGGGCAGGCCGGCCAGCCGGGGTATGGTAACGCGCCGGGAACAGGAGGCGTCGGCGGCACGGGGGGGCAGAATACCGGTAGCCAGGGAAAAGGAGGCGCTGGTTCGACCGTTGTTGGGCAGGGTGGCGCTGCCAAAACCCGGGGAACCATTGGAGACGGGCGCGGAGGAAGCACCGCCAACATAACCATTCCCTTTACCTCCATCACGATCACCTATGGCTTGCCGGGATCCGGAGGCAGCGATGGCAATAATGGCCAGAGCGCGTCCAGTTCCAACGCGCAGCCCGGAACCGCGGGCGCGCCGGGACAGCCCGGTGGCGCGCCCAATTTCAACGTCGATCCCAATTCCCTGGTGATCGTGGCGGGACCGGGCGGTGGTGGTGGCGGCGGCGGCGCGGGTGGTGGTGGCGGCGGTGGTGGTGGCGGCGGCGGCGGCGGTTCCGGTGGTAATGGCGGGGGTGGTGGCGGTGGTACGTATTTTCAGTCGTTCACCCTGTTTGGGGTTCCTGTGCCCGAAACCCGGGTGGGCGGCGGCGGCGGCGGCGGCGCGGCTGGAGGCTCCAGCGGTCAGGGCGGCATGGGTGGTGGTGGTGGTGGCGGCGGCGGTAACGCGGGCCAGGATGGCGGCCAGGGCTTCGCGGGTGCTTATGCCGCCGCTCCCCAGGGTGGAGCCGGTGGCGATGGGGAAAGCGCCATCGTCGGATTGTTTGGTAACGGTGGCGCGGCCGGCGTGGGCAGCGTCGGGGGTTCCGGTGGTTCGGGTGGCCAGGGCGGCGCGGGTGGATCAGGCGGTGTAGGCGGCAGTGGCGGTAGCGGGGGTGGAGCGATTGTGCTTTCAGCCCGTGGATTGCTGAAATTGACCCAGGGCGCGGGGTTTGATATTTCCGCGGGTACGCCCCAGCCTGGTAGTGCGGGAGGCGCGGGCGGACCGGGACGTCCCCAGGGTAGCGGTGGCGCACCCGGCGCGGATGGTGGACCCGGCGGCAGCGCGGGCGACCCGTTGCTGGGAGGCGTGTTACCCGACTGGCTTCTGGACCTGATTACAGGCGGTGGCGGTGGCGCTGGCGGTAAAGGCGGCAATGGCGGCAATGGCGGTGCCAGTGCGGCTGGCGGTGCTGGCGGGGCTGGCGGCGCGGGGGGCAGTGGCGCGCCAGGCATGGTCAAACTGCATGGCTCGGTCGTGCTCGTTGAGCAGGCGGGGGCCCAGACCCCCACCGTGATCGCGGCCAATGCCGCCTCCGCCGCGCCGGAACACAATGGTAAGTTTACCATCGTGTCCAACATGAAAGCGTCGGCCGTGGCGGCCAACCAGCCCCAGTTCAGCAATCCAAACGTTGTCAGGGGAGTTACTGCCCATGACGCGGTGCTGAAGGCTTTCAATTCTTATATCCTTCTGCCCTCTCCGCTGATTCCCAACCTGGCCGGGGGTCCGGCTCCCAACGGCTGGTGCAAGGACAATTACTGGAACCAGGCCGAAGTGGAGGCCGCCACGCCGGCCGGCCAGATCGGCGACCTGGTCTGGTGGGTAGTGCCCAGCGTGTTCGATGGTTTCGACCAGTTAGTCATCAAAAACACGGGCACTTCTGTCCTCCAGGAAGTCACCGTGAAAATCAACGCCAACAACCGTCGCCTGATCCGGGGCGCGGGATACGATAACGGGTTCCTGCGGCCAGGCCAGTCCTGGACCACGACGGTGCCGACCGGCTCGACGGTAGTCGTCAATTTTGACGGGGAAGGCGCCGGCGCGGACGGCAGCATTTACGAAAGTGACGGTCATCTTGGCGACCTGAACGTGTCCGGCGGCACCATCGTGATCAATACCGGGGCCTATGGTGGAGCGCCCGGGACGATGACTGTCGGCGGAAACACCTACGAGGCCCGCACGGATGTCCGGTACGAAACCGGGCAGGAAGTGGCGGTGTTCGAGTTTGAGAACGTGTCCGTGTCTGGCGCGACGGTCACGGTCACCGGCCAGCGGCCTTTGTCAATCGCCGCGCGGGCCGACATGGACTGGTCCGCGTCGATCACGGTACCGCCAGGAACCCTTGGGGGCGGCACGGGCGGAAACGGCGGCACCGGTGGCACGGGTGGCCAGGGTGGCACGGGCGGTACCGGTGGCGTAGGCGGCCAGGGTGGTACCGGTGGCCGGGGTGGGGGCGCGGACCTCATCCGCGGAACGGTGGGGAATGGTGAAAATGGCACGCCGGGCTTGGCCGGGTCGCCTGGTACCCCGGGACAACCCGGGAATTCCGGCGCGGCCGGCGGTGATGGTGAACTTGGCCAGAAAGGTTTTGGCAACAATGGCCAGCGCGGCCAGGGTGGCGCGGGTGGTTCCGGCGGCGCGGGTGGCACGGGCGGAGCCGGCGGCGGTGGAGGCGCCCAAGCGGCTGGCGGCGCGGGCGCGGATGTAACCGTTGGGTTCCTGGCCATTCCGAAAAACGGCCAGGCCGGCACCTCTAATCCCGGTGGCAACGCGCCATCCGGCTCGGTAGCCAACGCGCCCGGTGCGGGCCAGGCCGGAGGCGCGGGAGCCGTGGGTGGACACGCGCTGTACAGTAACATCACTTCCGTGGCCAACTCGCTGACGCTGGTCGCCGGTAACGGTGGTGGCGGCGGTGGCGCTGGTGGTGGTGGTGGCGGCGGCGGCGGCGGTGGTGGTGGCGGCGGCGGTTCCGGTGGTTCCGGCGGTGGTGGTGGCGGCGGCGCGGCGCAGGACAGCATATTGGGCAATTACCGCGCGGCCGGTGGATCGGGTGGCGCGGCTACTCCGGGTAATGACGGATCGTACAACGGTAACCAGACGTGGCCGCCCAGCCCGATCGGA
>JAGPFE010000025.1 GCA_018056705.1 Candidatus Hydrogenedentota bacterium
CGCCAAGGCCGCCCGGCGTAATGGTGGCCGGGTGATAGTCAACGTGGGCCTGATCGTGGACGAGGGTTACGACAAGGAGTTTCTGCCCGCCGACGAGGTGGACGCGGTGGTCTACTGGCCCCGCACCTACCAGGTTATCACGATTCCCCATAAGCGGTACTGGAAATGCCTGACCCTGGATAGTGACCTGCCGGTGGAAGAAGGCCTTGCCCGGGTGAAAATCGTGAATGATTTTCTGGGGGTTACCCCGAAGCGAAAACCCATTGACAGCATTCTGGCCCGGATAGGCGCGCGGGTGTTCATGGACCATGCCCGACCCGGCGATTACGTGGACATTGGAGTGGGATTACCTGAGGAGGTGTCCCGCGTGCTGTCCGAAACCGGCGCAATGAAACACATCACCATGGTCAACGAGAGCGGCGTGTTCGGAGGCATGGCGGCGCCCGGGGTTTTTTTCGGGGCCGCGGTGAATCCGAAGGAGATTGTCTCCTCTGCCACGGCGTTCGAACGCATCTATCAGCGCCTGGACTGGTCCATACTCGGGGCACTGGAAATCGACGCCAGCGGAAACGTCAACGTGTCCAAGCGCGGGGAAGGGGCCATCAACTACGTGGGCCCCGGTGGATTTATCGACCTGACCCGCAACTCGAAATGCCTGATCTTCTGCGCGGCCTGGGGAGAAAAGGCGCGCATCGATATCCTTAATGGATCCCTGCGGATTGTCAATCACGGTAAACCCAAATTTGTGGAGCGCGTGGCCGAAATCACGTTCAACGGTACCGAGGCGCTTCGTCAAGGCAAGAAAGTGTTCTATGTCACGCACATTGGCGCGTTCCGCCTGACGGAACGGGGCATGGAACTCTTCCTGGTGGCGCCCGGCGTGGACGTAGAAAGGGACATCCGCCCGAATTGTCCCATGCCGTTCGTGCTGCCCGAATCGGGCGCGCCCGAAGTGGCCGGCCCCGAGATTATCACGGGCGAGGGCTTTACCTGTCGGTTCAAAAACGCCTGAGCGCGAGGACCAGGTGATTTTACCTGTTCCCGGGGACTTCACCGGGTGGGGATACGGCTTCAAGAGTGTCCACGATGATCCGTTCGTTCGTGTACACGCAAATGGACGCGGCGATCCGCAGCGATTCCCGGGTGATATCCGTCGCGGACAGATCGGTGTGGGCGGACAGGGCCCGCGCGGCCGCCAGGGCATAGGGCCCCCCGGAACCGATCCCGATAATACCATCTTCGGGCTCGATGATTTCCCCGGATCCCGAAATGACCAGGGACCGCTCGCGGTCACACACGGCCAGCAGGGCGTTCAACTGGCGCAGGTATTTATCGGTGCGCCACTCTTTCCCCAGTTCCACCGCGGCCCGAAGGAGGTTTTTCTGGTATTCCTTGAGTTTGCCTTCGAACCGGTCGAACAGCGCGAAAGCGTCGGCCACGGCCCCGGCGAAACCGGCCAGAACAGCACCGTCCGCCAGCCGTCGAACCTTGACCGCATTTCCTTTCATGATGGTGTCACCGAGGCTGACCTGGCCATCGCCCCCCATGGCCACTTCGTTCCCGCGGCGAACGGAAACAATGGTCGTGCCATGTAACCGCGTGTCATTCATGGTGGGGTGTCTCCGTCAATTTCCAGCTGTATTGCCGGTGAGGGTTGCGGCTTCTTGCCGCGCCTTGTCCAAAACCTCCGCGATGGACACGGGGGCGCCTCCCCGTGCCTTGCTCACGTCAGCCGCTTCCATGAACGCGAACAGCGCGATGGTTTCACGGGCGCTTACGGGGGGCTTGCCTGTCCGGAAGAAGTTCACAATTTCGGCGACAAGATTGGCATAGTCCCCGGAATCTTCCTGTTCGGCGACGCCTTTTTCTCCAAAGACGATTACCTTATGCGGGGTGCTGCCCGTTCGCAACCCGTAGAGCACGCCCGTGCGGCCGTTGCTCCACGCGCCGGTAACCACGTCAGTGTCCGGCGCGCTCGTCCGAGCCACCGTTTCACAATCCGGCCCGAGTACCGTGAACAGGGCCTCCACGGGATGCACGCCATACCAGAACAGGTCGGGATGGTGAGGCTCGAGGTGACAGGGGCCGATGGACACGCACCCCCGTACAGCCCCGATATCCTGGGCCATGACCGCTTTCAGGCTGTCGTAGTAACGATACGACGAGGAACTGAAGCAGGGCACGCCCGCCCGTTCCGCGAGCGTGAAGATCGCGATCACATCCCGAAGCGAGCCTGCCATGGGCTTGTCGATGAACACCGGTTTAGCCGCCCGGATAACCGGCCGGACCTGTTCAAGGTGTGGTCGACCGTCCACGCTGGTAAGGATGACCGCGTCCACCCGTTCGCAGACCGCCTCAATGGAGTCGCATATTTCCACACCGAAATCCTTGCGCAGTTGTTCCGTGTAGCCGTCTACCCGGGAAATGCTGCTTTCAATATCCGGACTGCCGCCCTTCCACGCGGCGATAACCTTCGCTCCCTTCACGTGCTTGGGATCGGACGGGTCGTTCAGCAACTTGGTAAAGGCAATGACGTGGGATGTGTCCAAACCTACCAGGCCCACCTTGAGTTCCGGCTCTTCCCCGAATCCCACGGCAGCAAGTAACGCGCAGGCCAGCATGATCCACCGGTGTGACATGACATTCTCCTCCCTTCATGGTCGTTTTGATTTGGATGCCGTTATTTTCCCGCGGCGAGGTTACTCAGCCACTGTACCAGTAGCCGCGTCCCGAATCCCGTGGCATACTTGACGTTCCAGTAAGGCACTTTTTTCACGCCGTAGGCCGTTCCCGCGATGTCGAGGTGAGCCCAGGGCGTTTTTCCCGCGAAGTACTTGAGAAACGCGGCTCCCACGATAGCGCCCGCTTCCCGGGCGGGTCCCACGTTGTTGATGTCCGCGTGTTCACCCCGAATCAGTTCGTCGTGTTCTTCCCACAGGGGCAACTGCCACAACCGTTCTCCGGTTGCTTCACCCGCCGCAATGAGCGCGTCGATCAGGCGCTGATCGGTACCCAGGATCCCCGCCGCCTGGTGGCCAAGGGCGACCACGCACGCGCCCGTCAGCGTGGCCAGGTCCACCACGCATTCGGGTTTGTACCGTTTGATGGTGTAGGCCATCGCGTCCGCGAGGAGCAGACGACCTTCAGCGTCGGTGTTGTGCACTTCGATCGTTTTGCCGTTGAAGGCCCGGACAATATCTCCCGGGGTCTGGGCGGCCGAACCGGTCTTATTTTCCGCCGCGGGGACCGCCACGGTGATGTTAACCGGAAGGCGCAATTCGGCGGCGGTCATCAGGGCGCAGAGTGCCGCTCCCGCTCCGCTCATGTCGTATTTCATTTCGTGCATCGATTGGGGGGGCTTCAGGCTGATGCCGCCGGAATCGAAACAGACCCCTTTTCCCACGATGGCGACGTGCCGCCTTGCCTTCGGCGGACGATAGGTCAACAGAATCAGGACGGGCGGCTCGCTGCTGCCCCTGCCCACACCAAGCAGGGCGTTCATCTCCATTTTTTCAAGAGCGTCCCGCTCGAAGACTTCGCAGGCGCAATGGGGGAATTTTTCCGCGATGCCCCGGGCAAAAGCGGCCAGCGCCCGTGGGGGCAGATCGTTCGCGGCGGTGTCGCCCAGGCGGCGCGCGGCGTTGGCCCCCTCGGCGATCACCGCGGCCCTGGTTACCGCCGTCTCTAGGACATTCCGACCCCGGCCTTCCGGCGTGGCGAAAAGTACCTGTTCAAGGGAATGTTCCTCGTCTTCCCGGCCTTCCCTGGATTTGTACTGATCGAAGCGGTACGCGGCCAGTATGAAGCCCTCGGTAAACGCGGCCGCTTCCGCGTCCCGCAAGGAACCTCGCGCGACGATGGCGCGCCGGGCCTTGTTTTCTTCCAGGCATTTGCATGCCAGAGCGGCCGCGCGTCGAAGGTTTTCCGCGGTGCGTTGGCGGCCTTTTCCGGCGAACACCAGTACCACCCCCCCAGTCCGGTCTAATGGTGTTGGCAGCGCGCGGGCCGCGGGCTTTTTCCCGCCGAACAGGTTGGAATCGATCAGGGCCTTCGCGGCTTGTGCCTGGGTTCTGGACAGCGTGGTTTCATCCACGTCCCGGGTCGATGTGAAAGGCTGGAGCACCCACGTGTTCCGGGCTTCATTACCGCCGAGCCATTCACGGGGAATATCCGTAACCGTTACGCGCATGGCAGGTCCTTTCTACACGGTGCAGACCACCGGGGAAGACACGCTGGATATTTCATCCGGGTCGCGCAAAGGCTCTCCCTCGAGCCAGTGGCCCCGCGCCCCGGTTACCCGCGCCGGGATAATGGTTCCTATTTCCGCGTCTGTATGCAGGGTGATAGGCCGGTAGCCATCGGTTCGCCCGTTCATCCAGCCCCGGCGTCTCGGGTGGGCCGCGTCAATCAATACCATCTGCACCGATCCAACAAGGGACCGTTGTGCCTCATCATTGATCCGTTCCTGCAGGGCAATGACCCGGGCCAGGCGATCCTCCTTGACTTCCGGTGGTACATCGTCTGGCAATTCCGCCGCGGGTGTTCCGGGCCGGGGCGAGTACTTGAACGCGAACACCTGGCTGAACCGGACCGTTTCCAGGCAGTAGAGCGTTCGCTGGAAATCCTCTTCCGTTTCACCGGGAAATCCCACGATCAGGTCCGTGGTGATTTCCACGTCCGGAATCCGTTCCCGCAAGTACCGGATCTTTTCCAGGTACTCTTCCAGCGTGTGGTTGCGCCGCATGGCCTTGAGAATCCGGTCCGCTCCCGCCTGAAACGGCAGGTGCAGGTGATTACAGATATTCCGCCGCTCGGCCATCAGGTCAGTCAGGGCATGGTTCCAGTCCTTGGGGTGGGGCGAAGTGAACCGGATACGCGCGACGGGAAGCCGGGACAGGTCATCCAGCAGGTTAATGAACCGGTAACCATCCTGCCCCCGGTAGGAATTGACGTTCTGTCCCAGCAGCCAGATTTCTTTCGCCCCCCGTTCGATGAGGCTGGCCGCTTCCCGCAGGATGCTCCCGGGTTCCCGGGAAACTTCCCGGCCTCTCGTGTGGGGCACGATGCAGAAGGTGCACATGTTGTTGCACCCCTTCGTGATGGCAATGTAGGCTTTTACCCCGTCCACGTGGCCCCGCTCCACCCACTCCTCGGGCACGAAATTCTGGACGCGTCCTTTCCGGGGCATCCATGAAGTGGCGCACACCCGATTTCCCGCCGCCACTTCCCGCAACAGTTCTTCTAGGCGGAAGATATGGTCAGGCCCGAACACCAGGTCCACGAGGGGTTCCCGCTCCAGGATATGTTCTCCCTCCTGCTGGGCCACGCACCCGCATACGCCGACCACCATGTCCGGACGCCGGCGTTTCAGGGGGCGCAACCGTCCGAGAAAACTGTACACCTTGTTTTCGGGATTATGTCGCACCGAGCAGGTGTTGACCAGCACGAGATCCGCGTCGGCCGCGTCTGTAACGGGCGCGTAACCGAGATCCCCCAGTTGCGCGAGCATCCGTTGCGAGTCATGCTCGTTCATCTGGCAACCATAAGTCTGGATAAAAACGCGACGATTCATGATGTGTTTCAACCTTGGGCGATCGCGCGGCTGAATAGCCGACATTATACCGTTTTTCCGGGGTTCTTCGTCCGCCGGGCGAAACTCCGGGGAGGAAGCAAGCGCCATGTGGACGGAAATTACAACACCGGAAACGCTGGAAACCATCCTGAGCCGCCAGGGAGACCTTCCCGTCCTGTTGTTCAAGCACAGCACGAGGTGCCCCATATCAGCCCGGGCCCTGCGGGCGGTGGAATCCTGGCTCGCGGAACATCCGAACCTGGTACATCCCTGTCGCATCCTGGTGGTGGAGCACCGTGCCGTGTCCAACCTGGCCGCCGAACGCCTGGGTATCCGTCACGAATCGCCCCAGGCCATGCTGCTCCGCGACGGACGGGTGGTGTGGCACGCGTCCCACCTGTCTATTCAAGGGGATGCCCTGGACGCGGCCTTGCGCCAGTCGGCGGTATCCTCCTAGGAATGGCCTTCAACTTTTACATCGTCACCAAGGCCATGTTTTTAACCGTTCTGTAACGTGATCCTGACTTCGCGACGCGACAATAGGGGAGGTTCGCACGAAGTATTCGATATGTCCTGATCGGTTAAGCGGGATCACGTAAAATGACGCAAAATGAAAACACCGGCCCCCCCTGGAGAAGAAGGGCATGTTCCCTGGTCGTGGCTCTATTGTGCTGACCATACTGGGGATACTTGGGATAATGCCTTCCGCCCCGGCGATGGAACTCGTTGCCCACCGCTGCGGGGTGGATATCGCCCCGGAAAATACCCTGGCGGCTGCCCGGCGGTGTATCGAATTGGGGGTGTCGTGGGTGGAAATCGACGTCCGGCAGAGCCGGGACGGCGTTTTTTACCTCATGCACGATCCTACCGTTGACCGGACCACAAACGGCACGGGACTGCTGTCCGAACTGGAATCCACGTATATCGACACGCTGGACGCGGGATCCTGGTTCGATTCCCATTACGAGGGCGAACGGGTTCCCCGGCTGCGGGATTTTCTCCTGGCTGTCCGGGGAAAACTGAAAGTTTTCGTGGATTTTAAAGCCGGGAACGTGATGAATTTCGTGGCCTTGGTCCGGGAACTCAACGCGTGGCATAACATGCTCTTCGCGTTTTCCTTTTCCAGGGACGCGCGACGGTTCCGCGAACTGGCCCCGGACTGGCCCCTGAAAGTGTTCGCGCGCGAGCCCGGTGATGTGGAACGCCTGGTACCCGTGTGGCGGCCCGTGGCGGTAGAGTGCTATACCCTGCGGGAACTGGAACGGGTGACGCCCCTCTGCCGCGCCCATGGGATTAAAACCGTTTTCTTCACGTCCCGATCCGACGCGGAATCCTTAGGGGCCATCCTCGCGCACGGCCCGGACATGCTGGGCGTGAACAATCCGGAAACGGTATGCCGATATCTATCTGATAAGGGCATAAACCCATAACAGGGAAAACACGCCGCGGACCGTTTTCACAGGGTCACAGTTCCGTGAAGACGCGCAGGGCGAGTCCGGACGCGTCGGCAGGCCAGACCCACACGTCTAGTCGTCTCATGTCTGGTGGCCTGTCCCGGGACAGGATTTCATCGATCACGTATACGCTTCCCGGCTCGAGTTGGATTTCTTTTTGCTGAACCGGTGGAGTCGACACGGTGTCCGGCACGATCAGTGCCGTGGAAAAATTGGCCCATCCCGGTTCCGGACCGGGTAGCGGGGCCACGGATACCCGCAGGTCGACAGGCTGGTCTCGCGGGACCGTGAAAGGCCGGCTTCCCTCGTACCACTGCCAGGCGGGAGGACTATCCGCAGGCGAAGTTCCGGAATCCGTGGCAGAAAAGGAATCCGTCTGACGGAGGACTTCCAAGCCGTTCACGCTCAGGGAAGCCGGAGCGACCAGATATCGTTCCGACGGCGCCGGACCCATGAGTTCCGCCCAGAGCCGGTACGTCCCGGGCGGGAGCGTTACGCGCAGGCTGGCCGAACCCGGCCCATGCAACGGGTGCCCGTTCAGCGTGGTAGGCATCCAGAACGCGGGTGGTGGCGTTGGGTTGTAGCGTGCCGAGGGTAGCCAGGTATCCTGCCCGAGGTTGTCGCGCAGAAAGGTTGCGGCGGACAGGGCATACACGGATCGGGCCCACGCCACCACGCACCGGATCGACGTGTTCCGCCGGGAAATCAGCCGGGCCCGGCCGGTCTCCGGATCCAGTTCCAGCAACAGGCCCAGGGGCGCGCCCTCGGCCGTGACCTGCTCCGGTACGCGGGGGGGACGACCTTCCAAGGTCGCGTCGGGAAGCACGGTGATCCTGCGGGTGCTATCCGGCCCCAGTATTTCCTCGGCGGCAACGCCGTTGTCCCGGATCCGGGCGAGCACAGGCCGACGTTCTCTCGGTTCGTACAACCGGATATCGATATCTCCAAAAGCGGCCCGGTCGGTTTCCGTGTAGTGGCTCTCCATCCATCGCCATGTCATCAGCGCGTGATCACCCAGAGATTCCCGTTCCCACTCGCCATACACGAACCACACGCGCCGGTAGCCCCGTACCTGTGATTCGATAGGTTCGGGGAAGTACCCGTCCATGATGGGGTTTGGCGTGTTTCGAGGATTGGCGTTTTCGAAATAGTCGATGAATCCCTGGCAGGTCCCCGCGTTTTTCATGGGATGGCCCCGCAAGCCATACCACAGGAAAGGCAGCCAGTTCGCGTGGCTGGCCTGCAGCACCAGGTCACCTTCCTGCCAGTGAGACGCGACAAAGGCAGCGGCAGCACGGAACGGTTGCGGAGGATGCACGCCGGGACGGTGTGGAAACTGCTGGAGGGTATAGTCCCGGGCGTAGTATTGCCCGAGCCCCGCCAGCGTGGGTAACAAGAGAAGCCCCGCCATCCCGACATGGCGCAAGGGTAGGAACCGCGCGCCAAGTCCCGCGAGCAGGTATACGCCCATCGCGTAAGGCAACAGGGCCCGCAGCAGAAAGATACTTTGGGTTACTTGAGATATGGCAAACACAATGATTATGGGAAGCAGACACCAAAGAGCCGCCAGAATGGCTTCCCGCTGACGACCGGTAATCCAGGCAGCGTATACTCCCCAAAGGGCCAGAACGGCAAACACACACACCGCCGCCGCGGCCGGCAGGGGAAGATAGCAGTATCCGTAGGCGATGGTCTTGAGGTAAACCACCACCTCCAGCCAGCCCGGGGCGGGAACCCACCAGCGGGTGGACTCCACCATGGTCGCCACGGCCTTGCGCAGCATGATGGCCAGCCATGGGGCGAACATCGCCGCGCCCAGCAGGTTACCCGCGAACCATCCGATCCACGCCCGACGATCGGCGCTGTCCATGTAGAGGATCGCCATGGCCCATAGGTTCAGGGTTACCAGCAACGGCGCGACGAAGGCCTCCGTGTAGCATCCCAGCCCGGCCAGCACCCCGTAGACGATCCAGAAACCGGTCCGATGTTCCCGGATAGCCCGGACCAGAAAGTAACCGACCAGGGGGGCCAGGGTCGGCAGGTAGATATATTCCTTCAGGTCCTGGGAATGCAGGATATGAAACGGCGAAACCGCCAGCAGCAGGGCAGCCCAACGGGCCGTCGGCCGGTCGAACAACAGTTCGGCCAGCAGGTAGAGCGTGACCACGCCAAGCGTTCCCGCCAGGGCTGGCAAGAGCCGCAAAGAAAATTCATCCGGGCCGAATCCCAGTTCACGCCATCCCCGCAGCAGGATATACGGCAGGGGAGGATGGTTGGAAGCCAGATGCCCATACCGCAGCAGGTCCGCAAGGAATTCCGCGCACAGCAGGTTGTGGACTTCGTCATGCCACAGATCGTTGTACCCCAGCCGGATAAGCCGTAACACCGCGGCCAGCGCGACCACCGCCCACAGCCAGGGATCCCGCCAGAACGGTACTCCGGACGCGGGGTTGTTGTCCGGTGACGTATCTGGGGTGATCCGCGTCACTCGGCGGTCTGCAGGGTCCATTCCAGTACCCCACCCGAGTACCCGTCCTGCAGGGTCACCTCCAGCCGCAGAGCATCGGTCATGACGGGTTCGAACTGGGCCTCGCTCCACCTGTTAAGTCGGGGTTCATCCAGGAGCGCCCCGGACACGGGTTTCCACGCGCCGTTTTCCCGGAACATCACCTGCCACGCTTGCGGAATCCGGCAACCACCCCTGGGACGGTCGTCGAACCAGTACACCGCGCATCCTTTCACGCGGGCCAGCCCGGGAAACTCGTACTGGATCCACTCGGTGGTACCTTTGTGATCCCACCAGGTCATTCGGGGGATGGATCCGTCGCCAGAACGGGCGGGTTCGGCCCCGTCATTGACCGCCCGGAGCGAATCGGTAGGGCACACGTAAGACGCCGAAACTTTTGACCGGTTCGCGAGGGTGGGAGGCGAGGCAGGCACGGCCGACGCGGCCGTCCGGGGCATCCACACCAGCATCTCGTTCGCGCCCCGGTGACACCACGCGTAATAGGGAATAGCCCGGGCAGTAAGTTCCCGTGACGCCACCGTGCCGTCTTCCTGGCGCTCCAGGGCCGTAGCGGGCATATCCAGCGCGACAATGCCGCCCAGCAAGTCTGGCTGGCGGGTTTCGGTAACGGGCGCGTCATCCGTGACGAACAGGTTAAGTACGCGCCCATTGTTGTCCACACCCTCGAAACAGTACACGAGGGGACCTCGTTCAAAGGCTACCCGGTCGCGATCGTCAACCACCGATGGATGAGCAACAACCCGCCGCGGCCGCATGGGCAGATTGAGTTCCACCGTATCTCCAGGTTTCCATGTCCGGCGGATCATGGCGAACCCCTTTTCCAGGTTAAGGGGCGTGTCCGTACCGTTCACGGTCAGGGTTACCCCGGCATGATCGACGGGCAGGTAGGTGTACAGGTCGCTTGGAACCGGCTGGTCCTGCGCCCATCCGGGTAAGCGTGGGCACAGGGTGAACGTGGCAGGTGATTCCGGGTGGATCGTGACGCGCACGTGGCCGTCCCACGGATAATCCGTCTGGATGTCCAGCCGGACCGTTCCCGTCGGCATGGCTACCGTGGCCTCGGCGTTGAGATACAGGTTGACATATAACAGGTCACCCGCGTGGGCGATCGCGAAACCCGGGACCGAAGGAATAAATCGAACGATGTTGGTGGGACAGCACGAACATCCAAACCACGGCTGACGTTCCGCCGAGCCATGATTGAAGGCGAACACGCCATCCGATTCCAGGGGATTGGGATAGAAAAAGGTATCTCCCTGAAGAGACACGCCCGGAATCACGCCATTGTAGAGGGCCCGTTCGAAGACATCCATGTACTTGCCGTCACCGTGCAGCAGAAACATGCGCCAGCTCCACAGGCAGTTCGCGATGGCGGCGCAGGTTTCGGCGTAGGCCATCCTGTTGGGTAACTCGTAGTCTTCACCGAAGGCTTCACCGTCACGCCGGGCCCCGATACCACCGGTGACGTACATGCGCGCCCGGACCATCCGCTCCCAGATGCGGTCGATCGCCTCGATATAGGCCCGTTCCCCCGTGCATGCGGCCACGTCCGCCACGCCGGCGAAGAAGTAACCGGCGCGCACCGCGTGTCCCACTGGGGCATCCTGCTGGAGTACGGGAACGAAGTCCCCATACTGCGGACCAAAGAGGCGCTCCCGTCCTTCAGGATTTCCCCGGCAGTCCACGAAGAATTTCGCGAGGTCAAGGTACCGGCGTTCTCCGGTGGCCCGGTAGAGTTTCACCAGGGCCAGTTCCAGTTCGGGATGCCCGGTGGCCTCGTGCTGGGCCTGTGGTCCGAACACCGTGCCGATGAGGTCCGCCGCCTTGCGGGCCACGTTCAGGAACGCGTCGGAACCCGTGGCGTCGTAATGAGCCACGGCGGCCTCGATCATGTGGCCCATGCAGTAAAGTTCGTGGGCATCCTTGATGTTTTCCCACCGGGTTTTGCCCGCGCCGGGGGCTGGATTGCTGGGATCAATGGTCCGGGCGGTATACAGGTACCCGTCGGGTTCCTGGGCCGCGGCGAACAGTTTTACCATGGCGTCAACTTTTTGCCGCAGCATCGGGTCGGCGTCCAGCGCGAGGGTGTAGGCGGCGCCTTCGACGATTTTGTACACGTCTGAATCGTCAAAGAAGATGCCTTGGTGTTTACCCTCCCTGCGGGCCGCATTTTCAAAATTGGCAATACGCCCGGTTTCTTCGGCCTTGCGGAAGTTGGCCTCCAGGGTAACCCGCCGGTTCGTGTCGAGCCGTGTTTTCCAGAAACCGTCCCGGACACGTACCGCCGTGAACTTGACCGGGGTAACCGGGTAGTCCGCGCCATTCATTCGCTGATTCTCCTGGGCCACCGCCGTATCCGAACCCCATACCGCCAGGCACGTTGCCAGTGCGGCCAATCCCCATAGAGCACGGTTTTTCATCGCGCCTTCCTCCCGTGTTCAGGCCTGTTGTCCATTTTCAACAGAACTGCTCAAGATGCCATGCCGCCCGGGCGAAGCCCTCTTCGACAAGCTGGTACTCGTCTTCGTGTTCAATGCTCAGCACACCGTCGTAGCCGTTCTGGCGCAGGTGGCTGATAAACTCGCCCCAGCGGATCTCCCCGAATCCTGGCAGCACGTACCGCCACCACCTCTCACCCAGGATACCCACCCGATCGCGCCGGGCCCGGTCGATCAGGACGTCTTTGGCGTGGACGTGAAAGATCCGGTCCCGGAACTGCGACACCGGCGCCAGCCAGTCGCAGTCCTGCCGGACCAGGTGAGAGGGGTCGTAGTTGAGGCCGAGGTGTTCGTCCGGAATGGCGTGAAACAGGGCCTCGAACGTGTCTACTCCCCGCAGGCAGGTGCGCGGCCAGTTTTCCACGGCGATCCGGACGTTTTTCTCCCGCGCTCGCGCGAGAACAGGCTCGAAGACATGCGGCAACACTTGGCGGATGGTGTCCAGGGCCGTGGTTCCCGGGGCGGGATAGCCCGTTAGCGCGCATACCACCTTCACGTCGAGCAGGGCGGCGGCGTCAATGGCCGCGAGCACCTGGTCCCGGGCCGTTTCCCCCGCCGCGGGGTCCGTAAGATAGGGGGTGTAACACGCGAGCGCGCTGATGTACAGCGAGTGGGCCTCGACCGTCCGGCGGATGGCCAGTGCCCTTTTTTTATCCATGCGGGCCGTGTCCACGTGCGCGCCTCCCGGCTCGGCGGGAAGTTCCAGCGCCTTGATCGAAACCGATTCCGCGAAATCGCACACCTCCTCCAGTGACTTGTGCAGGAGCGGCGTGGTCAGCATTCCCGTTTCCATGGCGGTATCCTTGCGGTGGACCGGAATGTCCGGATCGTACTCCCCCAACAGTATAGCCGTGAATCGATTTGATCGCGTAACACGGAAATTATTCGAAGTATCTGCAAAGCGCGGTGTACAGGGCTTCGGCATACCGCTGGCGCCAGGCCGGATCGGACAGGAGCGCGCGATCCCCCGGGTTCTGAATGTTGGCAATTTCCACGAGTACCTTGGTGGGAATCAGGTTTTTTTTCAGGACCGCGGGGCAGATAGGACGTTTTTCTTTCAGGATGGTGTTGCGCACGGGGTCGCCGTGAGACAGTGTCGCGATGGGTGGCGCGGACTTGCGCAGGGCCAGGATAATCTGTTCCGCCAGGTTACGGGACATGGCCTCGTGAGTCTGGGCCTCTTCCCGAGTGAAACGACTGGCGGGGGCGTCTTTCGTCTCCCGGAACGAACCTGGCAGGCGTGGTACCGTATCCATAAGATGGGCCGCTGGGACGTACACGGTCGTGCCGCGAACCTGCGGGTTCTTGATGGAATCGACGTGAATCGATAGAAAAACGATCTTTTCAGAGGCCGTGCCCGCCGCGCGTTCTTTTCTGTAAATACTGTTGGCCAGGGCCCATCGCAGGTTGACCGACGTATTCGTGTTCGTGATGTGATACCGCGGGTTGACGAGTACGTATTCGTCCGAATCATTGGTGAACTTGCGGGAAGATACCGGTACATACCGCTGGCTCTCGTCCAGCCGGGTCATCTCGGTTTTCGCGGCTGACCGGGATTCCAGTATTTCCTTCAGCCTGCAGGCGATATCGTAAACCACTTCATCCTCGTAGATATCTTCCCAATGCGTACCCGGATCCATGCCGCCGTGACCGGGATCGATCACCACCAATACCCCCTTCAGGTTCCGGGTCCGGGGTGTTTTACCCCGCAGGGACTTGGCTTTCTGGCGTACCGCTTCAAACTCTCTGCGCTGGGGGGCGTCTTCGGGGAGATATTCCGCCGAGAGCATTTCCAGCGGAATCCGTACCCGCTGGCCGGCGGGCATGCGGTTGATATCCCGAATGCCGCTCCGCTGGCAGATTTCATCGCAGGCTTTCAGGATTTCCGCGTGGTCCCGGATATCCGTGAAGCGAATGACGACCGCGGTGTACAGGCTCTCGCCCGGTTGCAGGCGATATTCCGCGTAACGCCCCGTTTTATCCTGTCCATAGGAAAGGACCCCATTTCCGTCGGTTGAAGTGGAGATAGCAGAGGACGCGTTATCTTCCGTTGCCGCGACCGGGGTGTTTGTCTCCGCCGGGATAGCCTCCTCCACGGGTGGAGGGGGAGGTGGGGCCGATGTATCTGCCTTATCCGGCGGAGGCGTGTTCATGGTCGGAGCCGGAACAGGAGGCTGGGGGGGTGGGAGCGTAGACGATACGGCTGGCGTCGGGTTGCTCCCCGCGGTTGGCCGCATGTGGGGCAACAGCACGGCATATGGCATGATCAAGACCATACCCTTGCGGAGCGGTCCTTCCGGTAGTGCCGCCCCATTTTCCAGCCGGAGCAGGCTCGCGTTGGTACCCCGTCCCGTCAACCATTCGGCCAGGGCAAAGGGCGATTCCGTGCCGTCCGGGCCATCCACGGTAACCACGTGCCGCCACCCACGCCCGTCGACAGAGTCCCCGGGGAACACGGCCTGCAGCACCCGGCGCTGGGTGGCCGGATTGAGCCGGGAATAGGGAATCTCTACCTGGGAGCGGTCCAGGAAAAAACGCCAGTCGCTGGGATTGGCCATCAATTGGCCGAGTAACTCCCGGCTGTTCCCACCAGGGGGTAGGGCGCATTCCACGCGCAGTTTGACACCCCCCTGAAGTACCGCGGTGACGGATGGTTCAAGTTCCACGCGGATTTCCGGGGGATCGGCCACGGCCATCGCGCTCAGCAGGCACAGAACGCACAGGAACCGCCCACGGGAGGTCTCGGTGTAGGAAAAAGACACGTTTGACTCCTCAACCACAATAAAACGGAATGTTTTTGCTTAAAATATACAATATCTTGTGGTTTGAGGCAAGAAAATTCTCTTGAATACCTACTGGCAGCCACCACATCACGCGGCCAGAACGTTTTGTTACCGGTCCCCGCCGATCAGGCCGCCTAAACCGCCTAGTATAGAGCCTTCACCCGTTCGGGACCCGCCCATGGACGGCGCGTTGTGGATGATCCGGTCAGCCAGCCGGGAGAAGGGCAGGCTCTGCAGCCACACGGTGCCATGACCTTTCAGGGTTGCGAGAAACAGTCCTTCCCCACCGAATAGCATGGTTTTCAGGCCGCCGGCGGCCTCGATGGAATAATCGATGCCGGGGGTAAAAGCTGCCAGGCAGCCCGTGTCTACCCGCAGGGTTTCTCCCCGCAATTCCCGGCGGACTACCGTGCCCCCCACGTGAATGAATACCATGCCATCCCCTTCCAGTTTTTCCAGGATAAAACCTTCTCCCCCGAACAGGCCCGCGCCGAACCGCTTGGTGAAGGTCATGGATACCTTCGTGCCAAAAGCCGCGGCCAGGAACGCGTCCTTCTGGCAGATGAGTGTTTCCCCGATCTCGCCCAGGTTTACCGGGATGATTTTCCCGGGGTAGGGTCCCGCGAAAGCCACTTTACGGCGATCGCCGCCCCGGTTGGTGAAGTGGGTCAGAAACAGGCTTTCTCCCGTGAGCAGACGTTTGCCAATACCGATGAGTGCGCCCGTCAGACCCCCGGGCGAGGAGCCATCCCCCAGTTTGGCCTCGTAGTGAATACCTTCTTCCATGTAATTCATGGCGCCGGCCTCGGCGATGACGGTTTCGCCAGGATCCAGGGCGACTTCCACAACCTGCATGTCATCTCCGAGAATTTCATAATCCACTTCATGGCATCGCATGGCGGTCCCTTTCCCGATTGGACGGTGTCCTGTCGCGTCAAGCCTACCACCGGGCACGCTTCCGAGACAACAGGAAGAATCCGTTATGAGTCGGTCTCTCCAGGCGGTTAATATAGGGAGACAACAAGGAGGACAGACGATGCGGAAGCCACGGCGCATAGATGTGATCGCTCTAGGCGGATGGGTACTAGTCGCGGGATTCGCGGGCTACTCGCAGGAAACGACGGCACAGACCGGCCAGGAGCCGCCCTTGCGGATTCCGGTGAGGGAGTACCTGGATCGAATGGCTGGCGGATGGCTGGGCCAGATGGCGGGCGTGGGATGGGGAGGTCCCACGGAATTCCAGTGGAACGGAAAAATCATTCCGCCCGAGGCGTTTCCCGCGTGGAAACCCGAGATGATCAACCAGTTTGAACAGGACGACCTGTACGTCGAGATGACCTTTCTTCACACCCTCGAGGTGTATGGCCTGGACGTGTCTATCCGACAGGCGGGCATCGATTTCGCCAACAGCCGTTACCCTCTCTGGCACGCCAACAAATTCGGCCGCCGCAATCTCCGCTCCGGCATCGCCCCGCCGGATTCGGGCCATCCCGCCTTCAACCGGCACGCGGATGACATCGACTACCAGATCGAGGCGGATTTCAGCGGCCTGATCAGCCCCGGACTGCCGAACATGGCCGTGACCCTTGGCGAAACTTTTGGCCGTCTCATGAATTACGGGGATGGTCTCTACGGCGGTCAGTTCATCGGCGCGATGTACAGTTACGCTTTCCGGGAAAAGGATCCCCGGACCATCGTGGAAAAGGCCCTGGCATGGATTCCCGCAGACAGCCAGTACGCCGAGTGCGTGCGGGATGTGCTGCAATGGCACCAGGAAGAACCCGAGAACTGGCAGGCCGTCTGGCAGCGCGTCAATGAAAAGTATCACTTGAACCCGTCTTACCGCCGCTTTTCCTGCGGGCAGGAGGATGGGTTCAACATCGATGCCAAAATAAACGGGGCCTACGTGGTCATGGGACTCCTGTACGGAAAAGGAGATCCGGACCGGACCATAGAGATTGCCACCCGTTGCGGCCAGGATTCCGATTGCAACCCCTCGTCGGCGGCAGGCGTGCTGTTCACCACGTTCGGGATGAGAGGGGTCCCCGCGAAATTCACATCGGCCCTGCGTCGTGACGTGAAATTCTCCCACACAGCCTACGATTTCGACACCCTGTTGCGGGTATGCGAAAAACTGGCCCGGCAGGCGGTGCTCCGCGGTGGTGGCCAGATCGTCTGGAGTGAAACGGGTGAAGAAGCCTTCCTGATACCCTGCCCCGTACCAGTCTCCCGGTCCGCCGAACAATGCTGGGATCCGGCGCCACCCACTAACGGCCGCTACGGCGAGGAAGAGATGGCGAAAATCACGGAAAAAGAAACGGATTAACTGGCAAATCGCCCGCGGGAGCGTGAGACCGTCGTGTACTTTGAGCCGATACTGGGCAATCCATGGGTGCGGTTTGGCGCGCTGGTCGGTGGACTGACCGCGGCGGGACTGTTATTCTGGGTGTTCATGCCGGTACTGACGCCTGTTCTGCTGGGCGTGGTGGTGGCGTACAGTTTTCACCCCGTGGTGGACTGGCTCGAGGCCCGGCGGATTCCCAGAAAAGTGACCATTGCCGTGGTGGCCACGGTGGTACTGGTCACCGCGGTGGCCCTGCCGGCGGTGGTGATCACGTCCGCGATCCGGGAAGCCAACCGGCTCGCCCTGGCGGCCCGGGAAGGGTTCGCGAACGCGCCTGTTGATGCATGGCTGGACCGTCTCCCTTTACGGGAAATCGTGGACGCGCTGGGCTGGGCCCCGGAAGGGGTAACCGACTATAACGAACGCGCGGTCATCCTGGAACGACTAGGCGACCTGATCGGTCGCAACGCCATGAATTTTCTGCGGGACTATGGCCAGCGCCTGGCAGAACTGAGTTGGGTGACCGGCCAGAACGCCGCCCAGTTCCTGCAGAACCTTTCCGGGATGGCGTTCCGCGTGGCCCGGTTCCTGATTGACCTCTCCCTGTTCGTCGTGGTGGCCATTTACCTGATGAACGATTACCGCGAACTGGAACGTGGCGTGGTTGAACTGGTGCCTCCCCGCTACCGCCCCCGTCTCGGAGCCATCATGGGGCGGATCGACCACCAGTTGCGCGCGTTCTTGCGGGGACAGTTGCTGGTCTGCGTGGCGCTGATGGTGTTATACAGCACGGGATTCTGGCTCGCTGGGGTGCCCTTTGGGCTGGCTATCGGTCTCGTGGGGGGCGCGTTGAGTTTCATTCCGTACGTTGGGCCCAGCCTGACGGTAGTCCCCGCCTTTCTGATGACCCTGCTGTATTACGGGGTGGACCGGCACCTGCTTGGGGTTCTGGTGGTTTTCGTGGTGGTGCAACTACTGGAAAGTTACTTGCTCACGCCAAGGATCGTTGGCGGACAGGTCGGCCTCAATCCCGTCTGGGTGATCGTGGCCCTGCTGGTCTTCAGCAGCTTGCTGGGCATGCCGGGGTTTCTGATCGCGGTACCCCTCGCGGCGGTATTCAAGGTGGTGTGCGAAGAACTGGCCGGGTGGTATCGGAATACGCTCTTTTACAGGGGGCCGGACGCGCCCGTGGACTCCACCGACTGAGCATGGAGATCCGTTATTTGCCCTCCATACTCCGGGCTGATGATGATTCCGATCCGGGAGTATCCGTTTCTCCCGCGCTGACAGTTTTCTGAATATCGTGTTCTTCCAGCCGAACCTTGCCGCCCGATTCGTGTTCCGCGGTAAGCAGGAGCGGATGCCCCGTGATCGCCGAGTAGACCGATTCCACCATCCCGAATGCCACGTACAGCAGCGCCATCGGAAACAACACCAGCGCGGCAGACCTGGTCAGGGCGTAGTGCACCACCGTGATCACGAAGGCGACGCCCGTCAGGGTAACATACGCGTGTTGCGGCTTAAGCACCAGGGACTTGAGCCGGCCTTTCGGATACCGGATGGAACTTACCATCAGCAAGGCCAGCAGTACGGTGAACGGCCCGAGCAGGAAATACGCCAGCGAATCCAGGGGACGCTCCAGCGATTCGAAATAGTGCAGGAACAGGATGCCGGCCGCCAGGGTGCCTCCCGCGGCAGGTGACGGCAGCCCGATGAACGAATCCCGGAGATCCGCCTGGAAGGTATTGAATCGGGCCAGCCGCAACAGGGTGCAGATTACGTAAATAATGCCAATGTAGGCGCCGGTCTTGTCCAGCAGTTCTTCAGCGCGGGCGGGTAGTTGCAGTTTCAGTCCTTCGGGCAGATATACCATGAAAATGAGTACGGCCGGGGCCACGCCGAAGGATACCGCGTCACACAGGCTATCCAGTTGCTTGCCGAACTCGGACACGGTCCGGGTCAGCCGCGCCACGAACCCGTCCAGAATGTCAAACAGAATCGCCAGGAGAATGCACGTGGCAGCCCACTTGTAATCCTGGGCAATGGACGCGAATATGGACGCTACCCCCATGTAGCCGTTCATGGCGGTCATGGTGCTGGCCAGGACGTTTACCGGGCGCAATTTCCGGGGCATGTCCTGGCCCGCTTCCATTTTTTTGCGTTTTAAAACGGACAGCGTGCGAATGTGAACGATAGGCAGTGGTTTCTTCATGATGTTGAAACCTTCGCTGTCGGTGTGATCCCGGCCCGCGTTACGTCTCCCACCTTCACGAGCAGGGTCGTGTCTGGCGGCAGGTACAGTTCCACCCGCGAGCCGAAACGGATCATGCCGAATTTCTGCCCCGCCTCCAGGCGCATGCCTTCCCGCGCGGGACACACGATCCGGCGCGCCACGGCGCCCGCAATCTGGCGTACCGTGACCGGTCCATGCGCGGTATCCATCCAGACCGCGTTTGATTCGTTCACCTTGCTGGATGCAGGATCCCGGGCGTCCCGGTAGCGACCGGGCGCGTATCGCACCGCCCACACGAGGCCCTGGCATGGCGCGCGATTCACGTGAACGTTAAAAACCGACATGAAGATGCTGATCCGACGACAGGCGCCCCCGTAGTGGGGTGTTTCGGCCAGATCTTCGATCGCCACGACCGTGCCGTCCGCGGGCGCGTAGAACACGCCGGGCTCCCCCGGGCAATGCCGGGGGAAATCCCGAAAGAACGCCATGACCGCCAGAGCCACCACCAGCGGGATCACGGCCGCCCACGACCAGCCCCAGGGCCGAAGGGCCATCGCCGTGACCAGGGCGATGACCAGCAAGGACCCGTACAGGGGAAAGCCCTCGCGCCATCCACTGAAGGCCGGCATGTTCATATCATGCCCCGTTGTTTCAAGCTTACCCACGCGCCATCTCCAAGAATGATGTGATCCAGCACGGGAATGCCGAGGGTTCTGCCCGACTCCACCACGCGGCGGGTGACCGCGAGGTCGGATGCGCTGGGTTCGGGATCACCGCTGGGATGGTTATGCGCCAGGATGATCTGGGCGGCGCCGTGCTTGCACGCGGCCCGGAAAATGTCCCTCGGTGACGCCTCGGCGCTGTCCAGTCCGCCCCGGGTAACCTCGACCACCCGGATTACCCGGTTTCGGGTGTCCAGCATGATAGCCAGGACCCGCTCGGTATCATACGCGCGGTACCGGGGCATCAGCAGCAGGTCTACCACGTCCGTTGGGTTGTTGATCTGGACGCGGTCTTCCCGTCGGGCCGTGGTCAATCGCCGTCCCAGTTCCATGGCGGCCAGCAATATCGCCGCGCGCTCCGGGCCCATGTCGGGGACAGCGGACATTTCCTCAAGACCTGCCCGGCACAGCCCCGTCAGGCCGCCGAACTCCCGCGTGAGCCGCTCACCCATCGTCAAGGCATCCTCGGGCGACTCCCCGGTACCCAGTACTATGGCCAACAATTCCGCGTCCCGCAGTGCTTCCGCCCCGTATTCTTCAAGGCGTTGCCGGGGGTGCTGATCCAGAGGCATACTCCGCTCCCCCTCGGGCGCGAGCGACGGCATGACCCGTTCCATTTCGTGAATCCTGTATTGTCGCAAAGTATAGCACAATGAAACACTTGGGAGTGGTTAGAGAACGGCGTTGTCTGGAGATACGGGCGACCTGGGTAATGCGGCAGAACGTTATCCTCCACGGGCAGGTTGTCCCGGGGGGCCCGGTAATCGTATAATTTCCACCTAACCAGTGAGGTCCGCGGTACTGGCCGCGGACCGTTTCATATCAAGCGATCTCTTGGCGCGAGGAGTCTTATCCATGAACGGAAAAGCGGTAGCGGTATGTGGCGCGACTGGCGTGGTCGGCCGGGAAATGATCCGGGTACTGGAAGACCGGAACTTTCCGGTCCGATCCATAAAATTGCTGGCGTCGGAGCGTTCCCGTGGCAAGACCCTCAAGTTCAAGGGTGAAGACATTCCGGTGGAAGTGCTCACCGAAGATTCTTTTGAGGGCGTGGAGATCGCCCTGTTCAGCGCGGGGGGCGGTACCAGCAAGCGGTTCGCGCCGGCAGCCGCGGCGGCTGGTTGCGTGGTAATTGACAATTCCAGCGCGTGGCGCATGGATCCCGGGGTGCCTCTTGTGGTACCCGAGGTGAATCCGCATGACCTGAAGTGGCACAAGGGTATCATTGCCAATCCCAACTGCTCGACGATCCAGATGGTCGTGGTGCTCAAGCCGTTGCACGACGCGGCGAAGATCCGGCGCGTGGTGGTGTCCACCTACCAGGCGGTGTCAGGCGCGGGCAGCGCGGCCATCAACGAGTTGAAAGAACAGACCGCTGCCCTGATCGAAGGTCGGGAATATCCACCCAGCGTGTTTCCGCACCAGATCGCGTTTAACGTGATTCCCCAGATTCCCCAGAAGGATGCCTTCGGCGATAACGGCTATACCTCCGAGGAGATGAAAATGGTCAACGAGACCAAGAAGATCATGGGGGATCCTTCCATCATGGTAACCGCGACCACCGTCCGCGTGCCCGTGTATATCGGCCACAGCGAGTCGGTGAACGTCGAAACCGAAAAGAAACTGACTGCCGACCAGGCGAGACAATTACTCCGCGGAGCGCCGGGCGTCATCGTGCAGGACGATCCCGCATCGCAACTGTATCCCCTGCCGGTTCACGCCGCGGGGCGGTACGAAACTTTCGTGGGTCGTATCCGCGAAGACATTTCCCATCCTTCCGCGCTGGACATGTGGATTGTGGCGGACAACCTGCTGAAAGGCGCGGCGTCCAACGCCGTGCAGATCGCCGAAGAACTGCTGCGGATGGGATTGTGATGCCGGAACAGTGGCCGGTTTGCCTGACCCCAAGCCGGTAAGGTATACTTTTCACCGTTGGATGCCACCAGAGGTGGCGTTCTGCTTCGTCAAAGACAGCCGGGGGCCAAGTGGCCTTAAAGATCCAGCCGAGACGGGGCGAAACAGCATGTGCCCGCTGTGCATGGCGGATGTGACGAAGTAAGACTGTTTCCCCGCGCTGTCAGAAACGGCGCGGGGTTGTTTTTTACGCGCCGACGCGGAAAGGAGGTGAACAGCGTGCCTACGCAGAAGAAAATTGACGCGGTCGCTGAGATGAAGGAACGGCTGAGCCAGTGCAAGGTGGCGGTGGCTACCAAGTACAGCGGCATCAACGTGGCCCAGGCCACCGAACTACGCGCGAAACTCCGGGCGAGCGGCGTGACCTTCAAGGTGTACAAGAACACCCTTGCCCGGCTCGCGTTGCGCGAATGCGGCGTGGAAAAGGCCGCCGATTTCATGGAAGGCCCCACGGCGTGGGCGTTCTCGGATGATCCGGTCGCGCCAGCCAAACTGCTTTCGGAATACGGTAAGGAAGTGCCTTTCATCCAGATCGTGGGTGGCGTGCTGGAAGGAAAACCCATCAACGCGGCGCAAGTGCAGGCGCTGGCGTCGTTGCCCACCCGGGAACAACTTATCGCCCAGGTGGTGGGTACCATCGCCATGCCGTTGCGCAACCTGGTAGGCGTGCTCAACGCGCCGCTGCGCGACCTGGTGAGCGTGCTGGACCAGATCCGCCAGAAACAGGAGGGTCAGGCGGCCTGATCTTCCGCGCGCGCCGGTACGGGTACGGCGCGGCGACAACATCAAACAGAATGAATACCCGGAGCAACCATTACCCGCCCTGTCGGGCGCGCAAAACACGAGGAAAGACCAACCATGTCGGAGAAACTGGACGCGATTATCAACAGCATTGCGGAACTGAACGTGCTCGAACTGAGTGAACTGGTGAAAGCCCTCGAAGAAAAGTTCGGCGTTACGGCGGCGGCCCCGGTGATGATGGGCGCCATGCCGATGGCCGGCGCGGGCGCGGCCCCGGCCGAAGCGGCTGAAGAACCCACCGAGTTCGACGTGATTCTCAAGGACTTTGGCGCGCAGAAGATCGGCGTGATCAAGGTCGTGAAGGATCTGTGCGGACTGGGCCTGAAGGAAGCCAAGGACCTGGTGGACAAGGCGCCTTGCACGGTGAAGGAAGGGCTGTCCAAGGAAGACGCTGAAAAGCTTAAGAAAGCCCTCGAAGACGCCGGCGCCACGGTCGAACTCAAGGGCAAGTGATCGTTCCCGTCGCATTTTCGATGCATCGACACACGCGCCGCCCACTCGCGAGGTGGGCGGTTTTTTATTGTCAGGACGCTTTGAGCAACCCGGCGGACCAGGCCGAAACTGGTATACTCCAACACATGCATCGCATGGAGACGCAGAGCCATAAATGGCGCGTGGTGCTGGTAACCCCGCCGTTCATGTCCCTGGGCGTGCACGTGGGTAGGAAGCGGCCCAAAGGCTGTCGCCCGCCGCTGGGGGTGGGATACCTGGCTGGCGTCTTGCGTCAGCAGGGCAACCCGGTTTTCTATATTGACGCGATGGGGAGTGGCCTGAGCGTGGAAGAAACGGTGGAGAAAGTTGTCGGCTATTCCCCGGATATAGTTGGTATTAGTTGCATGTCGTCCCGGGGAGCGTCGACCGCTTACGGCCTGGTTTCACGATTGCGGGACAGGCTTCCCCGAGTTTTTCTGGTAATGGGTGGAGCGCATGTAACCTCGTTTGGCGAACTGGCCTTGCGGGAGTGCCCCACCCTTAACGCGATAATCCCCTCTGAAGGGGAGTACATATTCGCTGAATTAGTTCATGCCCTGGAAGAAAACCGTCCCCTTCACCAGGTGCCGGGGGTCATCCTTCGGGACGAGACGGGAGTAATACAGCGTAATCCTGAGGCACCGTTACCGGGAGAACTCGACAGGATACCCTTTCCAGATCGCGCCATCTATGACAAGACGCTATATTACCCGTTGATGAACCTCGGCATGAATTCCCTGGAGCCGGCCACTTCCATCATTACTTCTCGAGGATGTCCCTGGAACCGTTGCCGGTTCTGCTTTCGGGGCGGATACCATGATCCCAAATACCGGCGGCGATCTCCTGAAAACGTGGTGGATGAAATTGAGTTGATCGTGCGTGACACAGGCGTACGACAGTTCAAGTTCCTGGATGACAATTTTTGTATCAACACGAAATGGATAACCCGATTTTGTGATCTGCTGGATGAGCGCGGTCTTTCTATACGCTGGTCAGTGTTGGGACGGGTGGACACGGTACGGGAGGTGATGTTGGACCGCATGGCCAAATCAGGTTGCGCCAGTGTACAGTTCGGCGTGGAATCTGGAAATCAGCGGTTGCTGGACCTCATGGATAAAGGCATTACGCTGGAACAGATCTGCCAGGCAGTGGCCTGGGCCAAAAAGGCAGGCTTGATGACAATGGCCACCTGTATTTTAGGATTGCCCACGGAAACGCCCGCAGAAGCGGATCAGACCATACGTTTTGCCTGTGGTTTAAACGTGGATTTTATGTTCTTTTTCCCTTACGCGCCTCTCCATGGGACAGTTCTGGCCGAAATGGCCAGAAAAGAAGGTATAGTGTATGACGATGTAGTCGAGGACGTTCATTTCCCGGTATTTGTTCCTTATACCTATGAATCTCGGAAACAACTTCAGCAGAAAGTCCGTCAGGCATATCTCAGGTATTACCTGCGACCAGCCTATTGGGCAAGGCAGGCCAAACTCCTTGCCCAGAGGCCATACTTGATCACGAATAATCTTTATGCCCTGACATATTTTCTGTCCATGCTGAGACACATGGTTGGGTTCTCCCTGGCGAGTGGGCGTAAGGTGGCGTCTGAGACAGGCCGTGGCATGTAAATCGCGCGTACGGCAGTATATGCCGGGAGGCAGTATGATTATGACCGTGCTTTCATCGTTACTGTTGGGAATCGTGGTCGGTATGTCCCAGGAGCGGGACATGTTTCCGTCGGAAAGCGTGACGGGGGCGGTGTGGGCGCCCCGCGCCGTGGAACCATTGCGTCCCGCTGAACCTTTTGAAGCGTTCTGGATCGGTCCCCCGGCGGGCATCTCGGTGGATCCTCTTGGCGGCGTGTTCGAGGCCCGACGCGAGGTGGAAGTAAAAGATCCATCCTTGTGGCAGGCGGTCCGGGTAAGCGCGGACAGCGCCTGCGTGCTGTGGGTCAATGGCGTGGAGGTATTCCGAGGCCCAGCCCTGTTCGATCCCGCGCACCAGGTATATGAAACGCTCGACCTTTCATCGTTTGTACAGGCTGGCACCAACGCCGTGGCTGCCAGGGTGATCTGCTGGAGTGATCCCACCACCGCTGGCCCGTACCGGCAGGTCAGTGCCATGCCGGGCTTTCTGCTGGACAGCCCGGAACTCAAAACGGACAAAACCTGGCGCGTCCGGGTCTGTCCAGGATATCGCAACGCGGGCCGGGAAAACACGCGAGGTGGTGGAGCGGCTCACTGGTATGAATGGGTTGAGGGAGCCGGACTCAGCAAGGGATTGTCCGTGCCTGGATTCCAGGAAAGTTCCGATTGGACTGCCGCCCGAATCATCTCCCGGGCCGAACGATGGAACGTTCCTTCTGGCGACACGGGAAGCCCATGGAAACTATACCCCCGGACTATTCTTCCGCCGTTTCTGGGGTCGGTGGAAACCGTGATTCCCGCGCAATCGGGTGCCGTTCTGGACACCTCTCCTCAGCCGCCGTATGCTTTCGCTGTGGCTCCCGATGCTGCCGAATACGCCGTATCCACGCTGCCGGTGGTCTTTCCCGGAGATGGCAAGGTACATTATGCCGTCTTTGACGCGGGGGAACTCGTGAACGCCTGGGTATCCCTGGAGGTAGAGGGTGCCACGGGCACGGCGGTAGAAGTCATGTGGGCCGAGGCGCCTTCCCTTGAAGGCGAGAAAGGGCGACGGGATCAACTGGAACACCGGCGGATCGAGGGATCCGCGGATGTATACGTGCTTAAAGGCAACGGCCCCGAACGTTACGAGCCCATGTCGTGGCGGACCTTCCGCTTCATACGAGTTGCCGCGCGGTGCGATGCCCCGGTGTCCATCCGCGCGTTGCAGTTCCGCCGCGTGGGCTATCCGTTCCAGGATCGGGGCCGGTTTTCCTGTGATGATCCCTTCCTGAACAGGGTGTGGGATGTAGGACGGAACACCCAGCGACTGTGCGCGGTGGACACGTTTCAGGATTGCCCATATTACGAACGCCTGCAGTATGGTGGCGACACCCGTATCCAGTGCCTGGTTACCTACGCGGCATTTGGCGACACGTTATTGCCCGCGAACGCCATACGCCAGTTACAGGCATCGGTCACGCCGGAGGGGTTAATTCAATCCAGGTATCCAAATCACGTGTTTCAGGTCATCCCTGGTTATTCCCTGGCGTGGATCCAGATGCTGGATGACTTCCTGCTCTACACGGGGGATACCAGGGTGGTAGCCGACGCCATACACGTGGTGGACAGCATTCTTCGCTTTTATCACCGTCACCTGACAGACGCCGGATTCATAGCGGGATTACCATACTGGAATTTCTACGACTGGACCTTCGAACAAGATGGCGTGCCCGCGGCCCATGCCGAAAACGATACCCTTGCCACCCTGCATTACAAGCTCGCGCTCGACGCGGCAGCCCGGCTGCATGATGCCCTGGGTGAGTCCCTGGAAGCCGAACGGTTCAAGGCTGAAGCCCGGACCGTAGCCGATGCCGTGAATAGTAAAGCATGGGATGACCGGGAAGGACTCTACCGGGACGGCATTGCCACGCAAACCTTCAGCCGCCACGTGAATGCCTTTGCCATCCTCGCGGACGTTGCCGACCCGCGCCAGTTGCAGCGAATTGCCGAACGGTTGTTCACGGATTCCACCCTGCGTGGTACTACTTTCTACTTTGCCCACTACCTGCATGACGCCGCGGAAAAACTGGACCTGCCAGGGCGAATCCTGGAGGATCTGAAGCGTTGGAAACCCATGCTTGACGCCGGGTCGACCACGTGGTGGGAAACCCCGGACGGTCCCCGCAGTGAATGTCACGCGTGGAGCGCGACCCCAACCTACCGGTTACCCCGCCTGATCCTGGGTATCCGGCCCGTTCAACCCGGGTGGCGGGTTGTGGAAATACGTCCATGGCCAGGGCCCCTGCGTCGGGCCGAAGGCGCGTGGCCAACCCCGCTAGGCGACGTGTCCGTGGCGTGGCGCCGCGAACAGGGCCGGTTTTTCATTAAGGTTTCCATACCGGAAGGCATGTCAGGAGAGGTGGTACTTCCGGATGGCACCCACCAGGGTGTGACCTCAGGAACGCGCTTGTTTTCCTGTCCCGATCCCCCTCAGGCCCAATAAAGCGGTTTACGACCGTTCTAACTGGTTGTGCCCATGTGGCGCTGGAGGCGCGCCCTCAGTTCGCCGAGCCGGATCATGGCCTGTTCCACGGCTTCAATCCGCTTCGGAGCCTTTTGTTCACGGGCGGCGTCCAGGGCCTTGGCAAGCAGGGTCTCCAGCACGTTCATCTGTTCCAGCAGGTGCGCGCTTAAATCACGGGGACCGGGAACCCGGGACCGTAATACTACCCGTGGGCCCATGTAGTAACCGGCTTCCGCGAAATCCTGTTCCGTGACGGGGCCAAGGTTGCCAAGGCCTTCCAGTACCACCACGTCCTGGTGAGAACGCAGAAACTGGAGTATCAGGTCCTCCCGGAGATCAGCATTCGGAAAAGCCTTGCGGAGTTCAAGCATGAGCCCATGCAGCGGCACCAGCGGTTGCGGCGACGCGCCCAGCAGGCGCAGGCATTCACTTTCGATCTGTTCCAGTTGCATGATAACCTTTCGGGATCGGGGATCAGCAGGACAGTTCGTTAAACAGGTATTGCGTCAAGGTATCCGCTTCGCGAAAATCGGGCACCAGGATATCCGCCCCAGCCCGGATCAGCCGTTGCCGCTTATGCATGTCCCACCCGTAACCCCGCTTTTCGTCAGACGCGACGCCCAAGGCGATGCCTCCGGCCTCCTTGATGTTGCGTAATTCTACCGGGCCATCCCCCACGGCCAGGACCTGTGGGCCGCTCAACTGGTGCGCGGCCATAATCTCCCGTATCACTTTTTCCTTGGAATACTCTTCCTTGGAAGGCAACGCGCCCCAGATTTCCTCGAAATAATCCGCCACCCCCACCACCCCTGCTTCATGCCGCACGTCGTCCCGGTCAGTGCCACTGAACACGTACATTTTCACACCACGCGTTTGCAGCAGTTCCAGGAACCGGGTGACGCCGGACACGCGAAAATCGTCCACGGTTTTTTCTCCCCGTTCAATCAGGGCGATCCGTTCGCGAACCGGTACCATGAGCCGATCGAGGTAAACTTGCTTGTATTGTTCGGCAGTCAGAATGTTCTGCTCGGGAACACGCCCCCACTCCCGGACCATTTCCACAAGGCGCTCCATCTGGTATATGGTCTGGATGCCGGTGGTCTCGTCGATCATTTTCGCTACCGCTTCGCGTATGTCATCAGTGGGTTCGGTGTCCCCGGCGATCATTTCAACGCACACCGGCCCCATGATGTGCTGCCAGCCTTCCCGCAACAGGCTGATGGTGCCGTCAAAGTCAAACAGGGCGTGACGAATCTGCCCCAGCGAGACGTTCGAATTGATGATTTCAATTTCCGTGCCTGGAAGAAAATTGCGCTCCATGCCACACTCCTTGCGTTGAAAAAGATGAAAAGGATCCCATGCCAAGAAAAAGGCTTGTGAACCAGCGCGTCAGGTTCTGGTGTCCACTCCCGACACGACGGATAGTGTACCAGATGCGGCCCATGGTCCGCACCGGGGTTATTCAACCATAAAGGTGACCAGGGAAAAGACGGGAATATCCATGGAGGCTAGTCGTTGTCTACCTTTCAGGGGGGGCAGTTCCACCACGAACGCCGCTTCCTGAACGGAGGCGCCCAGTTGGCGCGCGAGGTCCGCCGCCGCGGCTACCGTTCCTCCCGTGGCCAGCAGGTCATCGATAATGAGTACCCGCTGGCCCGCCCGCAGCGCGTCCCGGTGCATTTCGATCGTTTCACTGCCGTATTCCAGGTCATAAGTCGCGCTGACCGTGTCCGCGGGCAACTTGCCTTTTTTCCGGACGAGTACGAGGGGGAGGTCAAGGGAGAGGCAAAGCGCCGCGCCAAACACGAATCCCCGCGCGTCGATGGCCGCGACCGCGTCGGGGGGATTGGACCGGTATCGTTCTTCCAGTCGACGAATCACTTCCCGAAAAGCGGGGGGATGCAACAGCAGCGTGGTGATGTCCTTGAATTGGATGCCCGGCTTGGGGAAATCGGGCACGTTCCGGATGTATGGGGCGAGGTCCATGCTCGTCTCCTTTCGTGGTCGGCCGAGGGAGAGCGTACTGCGTATGGAGACATGATACTACAGCGACACGGGTCCGGCCGGGGAAGATTGAACCGAGGACTTTTTACGCGTCAGTTATTCGAAGAGATGGCAGCAGGCCTTGTGGCATCCGCCGGGTTGGTTTTCCGATCCGCGGGAAACCACAACCGGGCGGTGGTGCCGCGTCCGGGTTCCGAAATGATTTCGACCATGCCATCATGGGCGCGCATGATGCCCAGTGTCGCGGGCAGGCCAAGACCTCGACCAGTGAAGCGGGTGGAAAAGAATGGATCAAACACGTGGAGGAGCGTTTCCTCCATCATGCCAGGACCGGCGTCGATAACCTCCACCACGTGGTACGTTCCTGGTCGCAGTGTCATGCCGGGAGGACAGGACAGCGTCACCGGTTTGGCAACAGTTTCAACCCGAACCCTGACTTCCACGGGCTTTCCGGTATCAGCCGTGGCTTCCAGGGCATTGGTGACCAGGTTATGTACGGCTTGTCGCGCGAGGTCCGGGTCGCACCAGGTGGGGGGCATGCCTGGGTGCGTGGTTATCCTCACGCGGCTGTCTGGAACATCCCCTCCTGAAATGTCCCTCGCTCCGGCTTCCACGATATGGGCCAGCGAGGCCTGTCGAGGCTGGCACAGTGGTGTACCGGAACACGCGATCAATTGATCGGTTAAACCCGCGCCCCGGCGGACCTGTCGCGTGATTTCTTCCAGGAACTGGTCTTTTCGATCGGGATATTCTTCGTCTCGCAGCAGTTCGGCGTACCCCAGCACGGCGGCGAGCAGGTTATTGAAATCGTGGGCCACGCCACCCGCGATCATGGCCAGGCTTTCCATTTTGTGGGCATGCCACACGCGCTGTTCCATTTCCCGCTCGCGGGCTTCCGCCTCGAGGCGGGCCGCGATATTCCGGGCGAGACAGCGGAATCCCCGAATAGTTTTCCCGGCGTCCTGAATCAGCGTAAGGGTGATTTCCACGGGGATGATCACGCCATCCCGACTCTTCAGGGCGCACTCAAACGTGGCGGTTCGTCGATAAAGCAACGCGGCCCGAACCGCCCCGCGCGCGCTGGCCAGCGATTCCGGGGTAATCAGGTCGCGATAGTCCGCATCCAGCAAGCGCGGTGAACTGAACTGGGTCATGATTTTGAACGCGCGGTTGAAAAACACCACCTTTCCACGTCGATCCAGTTCAACGTAGGCTTCGTCGATACCGTCCAGAATGCTTCGATACCGTTCCACGGTCCGCGAAAGCGCTTCCTGGGCCCGGGACAGGTCCGTGACATCCTGCAGGATTCCCCGTAATATCCGGCGGCCATTGGGATCATCCCCGGCGAGCGCGGCCAGGCGGAATTGCCGACACCGGCCATCGGCCAGCATCAGCCGGCAGTACAGATCGAACGGCGTGCCATCCCGTTCCAGACGATGGCAGGCCTCCTGAACCCGGGGCAGGTCCTCCGGGGCGAACAGGGCCAGGCAACGCTCCCGCGTGGGGGAAAAGAATCTAGGCGGATAGGCCAGCAACCGGAAAAGGGAATCGCTCCAGGCCATTTTGCCGGTTTTCGGGTCCAGTTCCCACCAGCCGACACCGGCCAGCATCAAGGCTTCTGCCGGAGGCGTCCCGTCGCCGGGGACCTTTCCATGGCATATGGCGTCGCTGGTGGATGAGGTATTTCGGCTCCTGAAGCCGATCCACAGCAACAAGGCCCCCGTGCCCAAGCCTGTCACAAAGGCCGGAACCAAAAACCCGAGTGTTATAATCTCCAGGTTCGTCATAGACATGCTGTCAGGGTACGCGTACGGTTGTAATGGCGGACAAAGATGTTGTTTGTTAATCTTACCCGCCCCACTCCTTTCCGTTTCGCGCTTATTATACCATATTTCCGGACATAAACAAAAATTCGGCTTAAACAAACAATAAAAACACTTAAAAAAATTATTAAAAATAAAACGAAATGAGTCGCAAGACAAGGAACCATTTGCATCGGTCCAAAGGTTTAGACCAGAATATTCCCGTTATCAGCGGGGTCTCCCCCCTCTTCTGTCCCTGAAAGGTGGCGGGGTGACAGGTATAACCCCGGATGTCACGGCATAAGGCCGTTACCCCAAGTGTTGAGCCTTTTTTCAAGGATCCAACAATGAGTAAAGAAAAAGAAGCGGTATTCACGCCGGTTCCGTCGGATTTTTCCTTTGCCCGGGCGGAACACGATATTATCCGTTTCTGGCAGGAACGCCAGGTGTACCGCCGTAGCCTGGAACGCCGCGCAGGCTGTCCGAAATTCGTGTTTTACGAGGGGCCACCCACGGCCAATGGCATGCCACACCCGGGACATTGCCTGACCCGAACCATCAAGGACATCTTTCCCCGTTACCAGACCATGGCGGGCCGGTATTGTGAGCGGAAGGCCGGGTGGGATACCCATGGCCTTCCGGTTGAGATTGAGGTATGCAAGGAACTCGGTATCATCGACGGGGGAAAAGCCGCGATTGAAGCCTACGGTATCGACCGATTCAACCGGGCCTGCGTGGATTCCGTGTTCCGCTACAAGCGGGAATGGGAAGCCCTGACCAATCGCATCGGGTTCTGGGTCAATCTTGACGAGGCCTACGTGACATTCCACCAGTCTTACGTGGAAAGCGTCTGGTGGGCCCTGAAACGGTTGTTCGACGAAGGCCTGCTGTACCAGGGGCACAAGGTGGTCTGGTGGTGGGCCCAGGGCGGAACAGCCCTGTCCTCGGGTGAGGTAGGGGAAGGCTACCGGGAGGTGGATGACCCGGCTATCACGGTCAGGCTGGACCTGGTGCCAGCATCTTGTCGCAGACTGGGGCTGGATGGAGAGGTATCCCTGCTGGTATGGACCACCACGCCATGGACGCTTTCGAGCAACTGCGCGGCGGCGGTGGGTCCGGACGTTTCCTATGCAGCGGTGCGGGCCGATGGGCACACCTACCTGCTGGCCGAGGCGCTGGTGTCCCGCTATTTCGAGGGGGATCAGTGCGAGGTAGTTAAAACCTTCCGTGGAAGTGACCTCGTGGGGCTGGCGTATGAGCCCCTATTTCGGTACGCGGAGCCCGTCCGGATTGACAATCCGGACCAGCCGAGTGATCGTCACTGGGTGGTGATACCCGGTGATTTCGTCGATCTCGAGACCGGCACGGGTATCGTGCACATCGCCCCGGCCTTCGGTGAAGACGACTACCGGGTCTGCCGCGAGCAGGGTATCGGCTTCCTGTGTTTCGTGCGCCCGGATGGTACCTTCGACGAGCGGGTCAGCGACCGGGATCCTTATGACGGAACGCCCATCGCCGGCCGTTTCTGCAAGGACGCCGATAAGAGTATCATCCGCGTTCTCAAGGACCGGGGCATGATTATCCGGCATGAACAGTATCGTCACGCGTACCCGTTCTGTCCCCGGGCGGAAAACGACCCGCTGATTCAGTACGCCCGGAAATCCTGGTTCATTCGTACCTCGGCATTCATAAAGTTGTTTCTCGAAAACAACCGACACATCGGCTGGCAACCCGAACACATCCGGGATGGTCGCTTCGGCAATTTCCTGGAGAACAACGTGGACTGGGCCCTGTCGCGTGAGCGGTACTGGGGTACCCCGCTGCCGGTCTGGGTATGCGAAAAAACCGGGAAAATGGAATGCGTGGGATCCTATGCCGAACTGATGGCCAAGCCAGGCGTGACGGGCATGGAGGCCTGGGAACAGGCCAGGGCTGCCGACCCGTCGCTACCGGAAGATCTTAAGATCCACCGACCCTATATTGACGCGATTACCTACCAGAGTCCGTGGGATCCGACCGCCCGGATGCGACGGGTGCCCGAGGTGATCGACTGCTGGTTTGATGCCGGATCTATGCCGTTTGCCCAGTGGGGGTATCCGCATCAATCGGGATCTGAGGAACGGTTCGAAGCCAATTTCCCCGCGGATTTCATCAGCGAAGCCCTGGACCAGACGCGCGGATGGTTCTACGCCCTGCTGGCCATCAGCACGCTTCTGTTTGGCCGGGATGGCAAGCGGGCCTGGCCTCATCCCTTCCGGAACTGCATCTGTCTCGGGTTGATTCATGGGGAAGACGGCCTGAAACTTTCCAAAAGGCTGAAAAATTACCGCAGTCCATCGGAACTGTTCGAGTCATACAGCGCGGACGCTTTCCGATGGAGCATGATTTTCAAAACCCCGCCCACGTCATCCATCCGCCTCGCGGAGCGCAACGTCGAAGAGGCGCAACGGGAACTGCTCATTCGCTGGTATAACTGCTGGTCCTTTTTCGTGATCTACGCGAACCTGGACGGATTTCGCCCGGTGGATGCGCCCCAGGCTTTTCTACGGTCTCTTGGCGTGGACGATCCGCCAGCCCCCAGGGAGCCCGTGGACCGTCCCGCGTGGCGGCCCGTGGATGAACGCGGCGAGCTGGACCGATGGATCAGCCATTACCTTGCCCAGACGACGCTGGATGTCCGTGAAGCTCTGGATGAATATGACTGTTACCGGGCGGCGCAGGCGTTGAACGCCTTCCTGGACGGCCTGTCCAACTGGTATGTCCGCCGAAGCCGCGGCCGGTTCTGGGCTTCGCGGTGGGACCAGGATAAAACCGACGCCTACTGGACACTCTACGAGACGCTGCTGCGATTCGCCCAGTTGATGGCCCCCTTCACGCCGTTCTTCGCCGAGGTCACGTGGCGCAACCTGGCCGCCCCGCTCGCTGGCGCGCCGGAAAGCGTGCACCTGTCCGATTATCCCGAAGCCCGGCCGGAGGCGGTAGACCAGTCCCTGCTGGAGGCCATGGCTCTGACCCGGGAGGCCGTTTCCCTCGGGCTGAGCGCGCGCCGCGTCGCCAATATCCGGGTGCGGCAGCCGCTGGCGCTGTGCGAGATCATTCCGGCGTCCGAAGCGGCCAGGCAGGTGCTTGAAGGCTACATTCCGTTGCTGGCCGAGGAACTGAACATCAAGCAGGTGGCTTTCAGCGATCGGCCCGAGCAATACGTGGACTACACGGTCAAGCCGAATTTTAAGACCCTTGGTCCCAAGCTTGGCGCGCGGGTGAAGCGGGTGGCGGCAGTGCTGGGACAGGCTGCCGGCGCGGCCCTGTACCGGGAAATGACCGAAAAGGGTTCGCTGACGCTGGAGGTTGACGGGGATACCGTGGTCCTATCTCCCGAAGACGTGGAAATCCGGCTGCAGCCGAAATCCGGGTTTACCGCCGCTCACAGCGCGCGGATGGTGGTGGCACTGTCCACCGAGATTACCCCTGAACTGCGGCAGGAGGGCTGGGCGCGCGAGGTCATCCGCCTGATCCAGGACCAGCGCAAGGCGCTTAACGTGGCCTATGACGCCCGGATCCGCGTGATGATACGGGTGGATTCGCCAGAACTGCTGGAGGCCTTTCGTCGCTTCGAACCGGAAATCAGGGAAACCGTGCTGGCGACGTCCATTGACTGGAACGCGGACCTGCCGGCGGATGCCCGAACGGAGGACGTGGATGGATTTCCGGTAAGGCTGGCCATTTCACTGTAATCCCGGAAATTAACGGGCGGCCCGGCGGCGCAGCCCCGCAAGGAATTCCCGCAGGTCTGGGTGGCGCATGGCCGCGCAGGCCGCCAGGTAAACGATGCCAGATACCGCGAGGGAGAGCAGCGTACCCATCGCGCGCCCGATGGTTCCCGGAATCGAGATTTCCGCGGCCCAGGCTTGCCAGCAGAGCCATCCCCCGGCACCTGCAGCGATGGAGGCCAGCACGATGCCTCCCACGCGCGCTATCCAGCGGGGCGTGGCCAGCGCGCCGTAGCGTCGCCACAGGAACACGTACAGCAGCACGAAATTCACCGTGTAACACACGGATGTCGACAGGGCCAATCCCAGGTATCCCATCGGGCGAACCAGGATCATGTTGAGCGCGATGTTCAGTCCCATGCTGAGCGCGCCCAGCATGACCGGCGTGCGGGTATCGTGATCGGCATAGAATCCCTGGTTGGCCATCCTCAGCCACGCGAAGGATACCAGCCCCAGCGAGGCGTAGAACAATGCGTCCGACGACAACCGGGTAGCCTCCTCGGTGAACGCTCCGCGCTCGAACAGTAACCGTACCAGCGGTTCCCGTAACGCGATGAGCACGCACATGGCCGGCCCAATCAGGAACAGCGTCTGGCTGAATCCTTTCATCAGCAGGCGGCGCGTCTCTTCCCGGCGGCCGAGGGCGTTCAGCCGGCTGAGTTCGGGCAGCAGGGCCACCGATACCGCCACGCCGAACATGGCCAGCGGCAGTTGCACCAGTCGGTTCGACAGGTACAGGGCCAGCACCTTGTCTTCTCCGAGGGACATGGCGAAAAAGCGGTCCACCAGTTTGTTCACCTCGCCGGCGGACTGGCCGATGGTCACCGGAACCAGCAGGGCCAGCACCCGCCTGAAGGCGGGATCCCGTAACGCGGGACGGGGAATCACGGGCCCATGGCTGCGCGCGAGATCCCACCACATCGCGCCCAGTTGCAGCAGTCCCCCGATCCATAACCCCGTTACCAGCCCCCACGTGGGCTGGTGAAATTTCCCGATCAGCACCACGCACGCGGCGATAAACGCCACGTTTAACAGTGAGGGCGACCAGGAGGCCACGGCGTACCGGCCCCGGATAAACAAGGGCCCCATCATGATCGCCGCCATGCAAATCATGATGAAATATGGAAACGTCCACTGCATTACCCGAACGAGGTGGCGGAGGTCTTCCTCCTGCTGCGGCAGGGCGCGCCCGGTGAAAAAGGTCAGGGCATTCAGCAACCGGGGCGCCAGGGGCATCAGCAGTATGGCAACTATCGTGATCAGGATGAAGACCAGCAGCATGGATCCCAGGATGGCCTCCAGAGCCCTGCGATACCCCTCTTCTCCCTCATGCACCTTCCGCTCCGAGAGCACGGGAACCACTGCGGCGTTGGACGCGCCTTCTCCAAGCATGTCCCGCAGCATGTTGGGCAGACTGAAAGCGAACAGGAAACTCCCAAGGGCCTGCGAAGGCACAATGGCGGTGAAGATAATGTCCCGGGCAAGGCCCGTGATCCGGCTGATCATCGTGCCGCCCGCGAACACGGCGGCAAAGCGCATGAAGCCCGCGCCGCGTGGATCGGAAGTCTCGGCATGTCCCGGCGGGGCGTCGCTCATGATCTTTTCTCCGGAAGCGATTCCAGGAGAGCCAGCAGAACGGCCAGCAGGGGTAAGGCCAGCCGCCAGGGCAACCCCGGTTTCAATGCCGGCGGGGGCACGTCAAACACCCCCGCCATCCGCCGACCATATACCATGGCGGGCTCGATCCGCGTGGGATCGTAAAAACGCGCCTCGTTGCCATAAAAGACGACATGAACGGGGGTAAACCGTCCCAGGGGATCAAACATCCCTGAAATACCCGTATTACCACTGTGCAGCAGGCTGACGCGGTTTTCGATCGCGCGGAACCGGGCGATTTCGAGTTCCTGCGCCGTGACGTTACTGGCACCGAACCATCCCAGGTTGGTCATTACTACCAACGCGCGCGCGCCCATGCGCTCCAGCCGCCTGGCCATCGGCGCGAAAAGCACTTCAAAACAGATCAGGGGTCCAATCGGCGTGCCATGCAGATCAAATACCCGTTGTTCCGTTCCTGCCGCCACGCCGCCGAACGCGATTTCCCGGGGGAAGGGCAACCAGGTCTCAAAAGGGATATATTCGCCGAACGGCGCGAGATGGACCTTGTCGTACCACGCGTACCCGCCGTCCGACGTGGCAAGGACCGCGCTGTTGTAGTCGTTGCCGTGCTCAACCCGGGATCCTCCCACGCACAGGGCCGCGCCGGTTTCTTTCGCGAGGCGGATCAGCCGGTCCCGCGTGGCCGGGCGGGACAAGTCTTCGTACACGGCTGCTTCCGGCCAGACCACCAGGTCCACTGGTCGCGCGGCAACGAGGCTACGGGTCATCCGCTCTTGGATGGAGAATAAGGTCTCCGCGAAATCTGGATCCCACTTGGTTTCCTGGGCAAAAGCAGTCTGGAACACGGCCGCGCGAAACAGGGGGCTGCCAGGGGCCGGTACGGCAGTTCCAGCCAGCCACATGCCACCAGCAACCGCCACTGCCAGGACGCCTGCCGCGGCGACCAGGCGACGCCACCGGGGCTTTCCGCCTTCCGTCAGCGCGGCAGCTGTCAGGGTGTTTACCGTGATCACGAGAAAGGACACGCCATCCACGCCTGCCGCGGCAGCCCACTGGGCGACGGACCAGGATCCCTGCGAATAGGCCAGCGCGCTCCAGCCGAATCCGCTGAGCCACCGTGCCATCAACCATTCCATGGCCAGCCACAAGGGGGGCAGGATTACCCAGCGCCGCCGGGGCCATCGTCTCGCGCTCCACGTCCACAACGCCCCCACGCCGGCCCAGTGCAGAGCAAGAGCAACACAGAGTAACTGCTGCCCGATCAGGGCCCAGCCTCCCGCCCACATGATGTTCGCCATCAGCCACTGCAGGTGTATGGAATGGAAGATCCACCCCGCGAGGAAAAACGCGCGGGCCGTTTTACAGGTCTGGTTATTCCGGGCCACGGAGATCAGCAGAGGAACCAGGGCGATCCATGCCAGGGGAAACAAGGCAAGGCGAGGGAAAGCCGCCGCCAGGGTTACCCCTGAAATCATCGCCCCCGTCACGGGACGAGTCAGCCAGGCGGCCCACCGGTAATCCCGGGAAACGCCCGCATTGGTGGTGCTGGCTCCGGCGTTCAACGGGTGGCTTCCTCCGCGGTCCCGAAACGCAGGGCGTACAGGTCGGCGTCATACAGTTCCACGCGAAGCCGTACAGGCTTTCCGACCAGGGGAGCCAGGCTTCCCCCCGACCACCGCGCCTGGTGGGCAGGATCGTTCCCGATCATCTGCTGGCAGTCCGCGACATCAAATCCGGGGAAAGGTTGGCCGGTTTGAGCGTCCAGCAGGGCGCAACGGATACTCCCGGCCGCGGAGGTGGCCATGTTCAGGTACAGGGTATCCCCGGCAAAGGTAAATGGCCTGGTAACGAGCGCGCCGCCATCGTATCCCGCCCGGACCGAAGCGAAGCGCATGGGGCCAATCCGATATCGAGCCAGACGCGCCGTGGGCTGTCCGTATGCCTCCTGCACGTAAATCGACCACTCACTGGGCCCCGTTTCCACGATGCCATGGGCCGGGTAATTCGTCCGCGATGTCCAATGTTCAGGGCCGATACGGGGCCGGATGTAACCCTCCATGAAGGTGCGGTCATACCGGTTACCGCCCCGGCTGGTCATCAGCACCGCGTCGGAACAGTCACCGGCATATTTCGACTCCACCCCGATGGCAGCCTCCTGTTCGGGCGTGATCACCTTCCGATTCGGCATGAAACGGGCCGCGAGACTGATATACAAGTGGGGGGCTCCGGGACAAGGAAGAGTCTGGTTCGTATAAATGTGTTCATCCTTCGCGTCTCCCTTGTCCATGGGCACGACGGCTGTCCACGCCTGGAAATCCGGGGATGTGGCGCGACCGACCCATCGATAGCCATTGTAACCACCCTGTGTCCACACCCGCGCGTAGCACACGTACTGTTGCTCCGTTTCCGACCAGAAGGCCACGTTCTGGGAATCGAATACGCCGCCTTCACGAATGGCCCCCTCTTTTTCCAGGGTCCAGTGCACGCCATCCGCTGACACGAAGGTGGAAAGTCCCGTTTCTTCGGTGCCCGCCAGGGCTTTGAATCGCCGATCGGGGGGACAATCCGGGTTCGTGTCGATAAATGGGGCAAAGTTATGCGTGTAGGCTGCGTGGTTGGCCAGAATCACGTTGTTGCGGGCATGCCCGTTGATGGTGAACAGGTCCAGTTCCGGTCGCCGCCACGCGATGCCGTCGCTGCTTTCCGCGACACAGGTAAACGCCTGATCCGAATCCTGGCCGCTCGACGCGGGCATGCCCCGGTAGTACATCAGGAACCGGGATCCGTCCCGCAGGATGGTCACGTATCCGCAGTACCGTCCTTCCCACGGCGCGTCAAAGGTAAAAACCACCCCGGCGTATTGTGGGGGCACCAACTCGTGTCGAGCGGCACCCTCCACGTGGTCCACCAGGAACCGGTCCACGAGAGGTTCCCAGCGGTTCCCGATCTCCGCGATGGTTTGACCCAGGGCCGGGGCATGGCCCGCGATTCCCCCGGCAAGTGATAGTAAAAGGGCGCATGCCACGCGAATGGGGTCACGTTTCAAGAGAAGGGGTCTGCTCATTGTTCCCGATGCCTTCTAGCACGCGTCGCCGCAGGGATTCTTTTTCCCGGTAGAATGCTTCAGCCTCTTTTTCTCTGTATCTGGGGGTCAGTCCAACGTATTTCTGAAAACTCTCCTGAATTTTTGCCCAGTCTGATTCCAGGTTACCCGTCGGGTAAAGGAGTTCCGACACACCGATCCAGCGTTCCTTGTAACTCATGATCCCAAACAGAATGGGAACATCCGCCGCCCAGGCAATCCGATAGAACCCGAGTTTCCAGTACTCGACCTGTTTCCGGGTGCCTTCCGGGGTGATTACCACGTTGATCTGTTCATGCTGGCGCATGACCCGGGCCATCTGTTCCACGATGCCGCCGGGCGTGGATCGGTTGACCGGTACGCCACCCAGCCACGCCAGCAACCAGCCGAGGGGTCCCCGGAACATGGTGTGCTTGATCATGAACACGCAGGGCAGACTGAGGGCCATGGCCGCGGCGAGGGTCCATATGAAGTCCCAGTTCGAAGTATGTGGCGCGCAGGCCACAACGCAGCGAGGCACGCCAGGGTTCTGGCCCACAAGTTTCCATCCGCCCAGTTTCAGTACCGTTCGGCCCAACCACTGGGCAAAGGGGCCGTATTGCGTGCGGATTTTTGTTTTGAACTGGTTTCCAGCCATGCCGTATGTTCCCGGATCTCGGACGCGCTAAGCCTCTCCCTCTTTCCGCTGTTTCCGCCCATTGCCCTATTGTAGTCCGCCGGTAAGGATGAAGAAAAAACTTGACATGGGAGGAATTTCCGCAATAGCTTATACTAGCAGTAGCAGCGTGGGAGTATTATGCGAAGGGATTCAACATCGGGAGGAATGTCTATGTTTTCCAAGGTTACGCTTCGCAAGGATCGTCCTGGTTTTACCCTCATTGAACTACTGGT
>JAGPFE010000074.1 GCA_018056705.1 Candidatus Hydrogenedentota bacterium
CGCTGAAACTCATGTCGCTGAAACGCGTGGAAACCCCCAGTTCGCGAAACAGCCGGGTCAGCAGGGGATAGGTTTTTTCACTGTAAACAATGAATCCCGTGTCGACATCATAGGGAAGGCCCTGCCAGTCTACCCGAACCGTGTGGGCATGCCCGCCAAGACGGTTTTCCGCTTCAAACAGGGTCACTTCTCCCTTACGGCTGAGCAGCCATGCCGCGCCCAAGCCGGCGATACCTGACCCCACGATTCCGACACGCACGCGATGCGTCCTCCCGGCGGTTAAACCCCTGTCACCTGGCGCGTCACCTGGAGCACGGCATCGTGCAGGATACCATTGGTCGCCAGCAATCCCTTGTTGGCGCGCATGAGCCTGCCATGCGTGAAATCCAGGTCCAGGCCGTTCATGTCGGTCACCTTCCCGCCCGCTTCAGTCAGCACGATCCAGCCCGCGGCATGGTCCCATATTTTTTCCACGTAATCCGGTCGATCCGGTGACAGTAACCTCAACAGGATCTCCCCCGCCCCGGCCGCCAGTGACACGTACTTGGCCTGGCTGTCCATGAGTACCGGTTCCGCGCGCACGCCCAGCCGTCGCGCGATCTGTTCAATCTGGGCCTCGTTGGTGTGACCCCGTTCCACGGAACGCAACAGACGCGCCCGGGCGGGATCCGCGCAGCGGGATACCGACAAGGGACGCCACGCGGCCAGGTCCGCGGGATCCCGCTCGAGCGGAATCGACCAGGCCCCCAGCCCGCGGCCAGCCACGGCCAGCAAACCACCCGACAGGGCATCAGGCATGCCGTCTTCCGCGAGTCCAGGACAGGCCAGTCCACCCCAGACCGGCCGCCCCTCCTGTACCAGCGCCAGGGCCACGGCATACTGCCCGCCGCGCAGGTATCCCTTGGTTCCATCAATGGGATCCAGGGTCCAGAATTCCGGGGCATTATCCGTACCACCCAGGTCTATCCAGTCACATACGTTCCCGGGCACCGCGTCAGCCTCGTACTGACCGACAAATTGCGTCACCAGTTCGAGTACCCCCGCGCCTTCCGCGGCACGCAGTCCCTCGCTGGACTCCTCGGCCACGAGCGGCACCCCCGGCCAGGCTTCTCCCAGGCGCTTGCCCGCGAGCGCCTGCACGGCGTAGTCCGCCACGGTCACCGGCGACAGGTCGGACTTGACCAGTCCCCGCATGGCCATCCCCGTTCGCACCGACCGGGCCAGCCGCGCCGCGTCCCGTAAAAGCAATACCGCGGTACGCCACCGACCATCTACCACGCTCATGATGTCCGGCATAAAGCGTCTCCTTGCGTGAATTCAGGATAGAAACTTCTCGCCCAGGTAGTCCAGAAACGGTTCCGGCGACGGCGGCATTCCCGTGGCGTTTTCCAATAGTTCACGGGCCATTTTCGTGCGGCCGTGCCGGTGTACCTTTTCCCGCAGCCAGGCCAGGATATCCCCGAAGCGTCCCTGTTCCACCTGGTGCCAGAAATCCGGCAGGTCGGAGATAATCGCCCGGTACAACTGGGCGGCGTACAGGTTGCCCAGGGCATAGGTAGGAAAATATCCAAAGGCACCATGAGACCAGTGCACGTCCTGCAGGCAGCCACGCGCGTCGTCGGGCGGTGTCAGTCCGAGGTAAGCGCGCATCCGTCCGTTCCAAAGTTCGGGCACGTCTTGGGCGGCTACCGTTCCCTCGATCAACGCGGCCTCGATCTCAAACCGCAGCACCACGTGCAGGTTGTACGTGCATTCATCGGCCTCGACGCGAATGAGAGAAGGTTCGACCCGGGTCAGCGCGCGATACATCGTTTCCGCGTCCGGCACCGGAAATACCCCTCCGGGCAGGCCGGCCGCCCGACGTGCCAGGTAACGACAGAAAGCGCGACTCCGTCCGATGATGTTCTCCCAGAAGCGTGACTGGGATTCGTGCGTCCCCAGCGAGGGCGCGTCCGCCAGGGGCGTACAGCGCCATCGTTCCGGAAACCCCTGCTCGTAGAGGGCATGGCCGCCCTCGTGCATGGAACTGCTGAGACCTGAGAGGAAATCGGCTTCGTCAAAGCGGGTGGTAATCCTTACATCTCCCACGTCGAACGTTGTGGTAAACGGATGGGGTGAAAGGTCCTGGCGACCCGCGTCAAAATCGTAGCCCATGTCCGCGAGCACCGCTTCAGTCAGCCGCCGTTGCGCGTCGACCGGCCAGGGACCGCCAACCAGGGTCCGGGGCGCGTCTTCCGCCTCCTGCCGGTCCACGATCGCGCTCACCAGGGGCGCCTGCCGCGCCACAAGCGCCTCAAATAACTCGCGCGCCGCCCGGTGGGTCGTGCCCCGTTCGTATTCTTCTAACAGCGCGTCATACGGAGATTCCTCCCACCCCAGGCAATCCGCCTTCTGACGGTTCAGCCCCACCAGTTGCCGCAGATACGGCTGAAACAACGCGAAATCAGCCTGCCGACGCGCCTCCACCCACACCGAAAATGCCGCGCTCGCTGTTTCGGTCAACGCGCGCACCAGGTCCTCAGGCAGTCGTGAGAGTCGGTCTACCTCCCAGGCCGTCTCCCGCAGCATGGCCGCGGATTCGGGATCCAGCTCGTTCCGTCGGGCCTCAAGGTTCGCGATCGTATCCCGCAGCACGGGAGCGGTCCACGCGCGATGCTCCAATCCCGCGATAACGGCCAGGTGTTCCGCCCGGGCGCGCGCGCCTTTTGGTGGCATGTTGACTTCCTGGTCCCATTCGAGCACGCTCTTTACCCGCCGCAGGGCCATGGCCTCGCCAACCAGCCCTAGAAAACGATCCCACTGTTCCCTCATGGATATCTACTCCCTGACGCAATACTTACAGATTACGCCCCGATCTTCCTCCGCGACAAAAAAAGAACCGACCGGGAAACCCGGCCGGCTCTCCAGTATGTGACATAACGGCTTACTGCAGCGAATTGTAGTTCAGTTGCCAGGGCGTGGCACCCTGATCCGCTTTTTCCCGTTCCGCCAGTAACTTGATCTTGTTTTCGAAATCCTTCACCCGGGACGCGATGACCGCGGCCTCGATGCCGGCGCGGGTTTCTTCGGGCAGATTCTCACGCAGGCCCCAACGCGGTGTCTCGACGGTACCAAGGTTTTCGAACACGCCAACGTTCTTGCCGTCCAGGGTGCGGTAGTACACGCCCCAGTTGCCCCGCATCAGGCATTCAGCCCATTTCTTCTCTTTCACCCCCAGTTCGCCGGTCACTTCGATCTTGGCGAAGAAATATTCGTTGGACCGCGCGATCTCCAGTTCGCGCAGGTACAGCGAGGTATAGGCTCCCAAGATTTCCGGGGTAACCCACTGGCTGGAAACCACCTGTTCCCGCAGGGCTTCCACCGCCTTCAACCGTTCCGCATGATCGTATTTCTGGGGCGTGAGAGGACTGGACTCCTTGACGTGGATCAGCAACCGGTCTACATCGTGCTGCAGGGCGTCCCTGGTAGCCATCCGCTTGCGATTGGCCTCATCCAGGTCTCCCACGTACGCCGTCAGCCGGTCCACCTCCGCGGCCAGTCCACGCTGGCGGGCTTGGATAATCGCCGTTTCGTTCCGCAGGTCTTCATACGTACCCTGGGCGTTGGCCACTTCCTCGTTGAGTTCGGCCACCTGCTGTTCCAGTTGCTGTACCTGCCGCTGACGTTCCTGCAACGTCGCGCTGGTGGAGTCCAGTTGACTGTTGATCTGCTCCAGTTCCTGCGTTTTAGACACGATCTGGTTCTGAAGTTGCTGCACCTTTTCCTCCGAGACCTCCAACTGGCCTTCGGGCGGTTTCACCGTGCGCAACTCGTTGATCTGTTTCTGCAACGACGCCACCTGGCCCTGCAACTGGTCCACCTGTTTCGCCATCGGGTTGGGGATGAACGGCACGTACTCACTGAGCGACGGCGACGCGAAAATGCCCACAATCGCCGCGATGAGAATAAGCAGCATGGCCAGCCAGGCGGGCACGCCACCCTTTCCAGTCTTCGCCGGCCTGCTGGGCCCGGATGGCCCGCCGGAGGGCTTGCCCACCGCCGCGCCGACCGCCGCCGCGCCCGCGCCCGCCACCTCTCCGAAGTCCATGCCCCCACCGAAGCCGGTATCGGGCCCGAAATCCGGCGTAGGCGTCGCGCTGCCTATCGGCGCCTGTCCGCCACCCAGCGCTTCCCCGAACACGTCGTCTCCGCCGCCCAGATCGGCTTCATTGAACACCGGCGTTTCCATGGTCTGGGTTGGCTGGGAGGATGTGGGGGTTCCAAACCCGAGGTCCGACGTCGGCGCCTGGAACGCGCTCTCGAAAATCGGCGTGTCCAACGACGGTTCGGGACCCGGACCGATATCCGGTGTTTCCGGAGAAAAGTCGCTGTCGGCCGCGAGATCCTGGAATCCCGCTCCGCCGCGGCTGACCCCGAAGGAAGACGTCAACCCGCCCTGCATCGCTTCCGGCCTGATGGCGCCACCAGCCGGGTTAGGCGTTTCCACGTCCAGGTCGCTGAGGGGCGGCAACCCGCTCAAGCCACTGCCCCCCGTGCCCCCCTGGGACTCAAACGGAGCGAGGGGTGGCAACTGGGACTCCGGGCTTTCGAACGCGCCACCCGAATCGAAATCGCTCAGGGGCGGCAGATTACCCAGACCGTCGTCTTCCGGACGGTTCACACCATCGTTTTTCCTGTCATCAGCCATTGGAGTAAACCTCCATCCTTACCGCCCTGATGGACGGGGTATCTGATGCCATTTTATCACGGTTGAGCCGGTCTGTCAAGAGTTTCTTCCGCCTAAAATCAGAAATTTCAAGACTGACCGTCAGGGCATCACCACGCCGATGGTCAGCAGCAGGTTGGCATATATCCGCTGTTCTCCCGTTACGATCTGCAGGCAGGTGTCCGCCCCCGACGCTTCCTCGTAGAACTGGAAACGGTCGTATCCGACAATCGGCACCCCGGGCAACAGGGCCCGGAATTCCTCGAAGATCTCCGGCTCCGGACCTTCGGCGGGTTCCATCACGGCGGCCTCTTCTACGGGAATCACGGATGTCAGTACCTTGAGCACATCAATCACCGTGACCAGGCCGGGGGCGAGATTCAGGTAAACGAGTTGGGCGTTCTCGCCCAGCATCGTGGACGCGGGATAGTTCGCGTCGGTAATCAGCACGCGCGAACCGTGTCCCGCGCCAGCCAGTGCTTCCAAGATATGAGGATGCAGCAGTTTCTGGCGTAACATGATGTTGTCCTCCAGTGCTTCGGATCCGCGCTTTTACACGACGGACACACCGCAACATCATAATCGGATGTTTGGGATCGTACCAATCTGTTCCGCCCGATTTTTGGCGACACGATGTAAAATTTTTATTTCCAAAACACGGTCAAGGTGCGATTTGTGTTATGTTATGGTAGAGGATAAACAGGAAGAAGGGGTTGTCCCGATGAACAACAAGTTACTGATCGGTTTCGCGGTCCTCGTCATCGCCCTGCTGGCCGCTCCCATGATCATGCAGGTGGTGCGACCGAAAACGATGGCCACGAACGCCGGCGGAGGCAACGCCCCCGCGGCCCAGTCGGGACCGGCCGGGCTACCCGAGGGCTGGCCACCGGAGATTCTGGATCCCCCCCTGCTTAATGAAGCCAACCTCGTGGGGTCAGAATGGATGATTATGATTGAACAATACAAGATTAAGGTTACGCTGCAACCCGGCGGCATCTGTTACGCTTTCCATCCGATGGCCAAGACCCTGATCGGGATGGATTACATTGAAGGGAAATGGTGGATCCAGGGGGATCGGCTCTTCGTTTCCACCACGTTCGCGGGCAACGAGTATTCCGTCAACCTGAAAATTGCCGGTAACAACCTCTGGTTTATTCCCCAGAAAGGCAAGCCGGAAAAAGTGGAACGTTATCACTGACCCATGATCCCCTCACGCGTTCTGAGGGGCAGTGGACATTCCGTTTTTGATGAAATCGTCGAAACGCGCCTGTACCCGTTCCATGGTCTTGTCGATCATGGTGTCTACCTGCGGATTCAGCGCGTTCAACGATTTCAGAATCCCGCGGGCTTCCTTAACCCCCTGCTGGACCGCCTTGCCGATGAAATCGACAAACCGGCTTCGACCCTCTTCGTTGTCTTCCACCTTGTTGTTTTTCGCCCACTGGGTAAACCACTTCAGGGCGAAATCAGCAATCCGATCCCCCGTAGCCTCCGGGGACAGGTCCACCTGGGCGTCTTCCGGAAGCCCCAGGTCAGCCCGGGCCTGGGCCACCACCTGCCGGAGTTTTTCCATGGCCCGTTCGTTGACGATCCGCAGGCTATCCTTCTCGTCCGGCCTGCCTGAACCCCCCAATTGGAGCACATCGCTACCCTTGGGTGCCTTCGGTGCTTCCATGGGCCGTGGAATAAGCGGCGTCCGATTCTGCAGGCCAACCGGCAATACCGGTTGCCGCGTCATGACATCTGTTGTCCCGATGGTAATGGCCATGTGACCGCTCTCCTTGTTGCCATTGTCCCAATGGCTTCTGCTAGAGTGGTTATCGGAATAACCGCGAGAATTCTTTAATTGCCTGGAGAAACTGGATGAACAGGAGTCACAACCGCCGAACTCGGCAGATGGTCATGGTAGCCACGCTGTCCGCCATCACACTGTCCCTGGTTTTCCTGGGCGCGTGCGCGAGCACACCATCCCGGAACGAGGCCTATCTGCAGGCATGGTCCGTCAGGTGCTTCCCTCCAGAGATGGTGGTGGCGGTATCACCCGTCCGTCAGACCATGCAGATCGCCGGTTCCTTTGCCACGGTCATCGGCGCGGCCATTACCGCCGCGCAGGATGCGGAAAGCCGGAAACGCCTGGAATCCGTCCTGGGAACCCTGGACCAGTCCGTAACGTTCCAGGAAACTATCGCAAAGAAGATGATGGCCGGAGCCAACGGCGTAAACCGCGTGAAGGTGGAGCCACCCGACGATATCCGGAATCCCCAGGAGCGTCGGGAAGCGGACCGAAAACGCCTGCGGGACCTGCGTCGGAACGGTATCGCGGAAGTGGTCGATATATCCCTGAAATATGGGTTGTTCGGGCCGGAGGGAGAACTGGTAACGATCGTACAGGCAGTCCAGACGGACACCCGTACCGGGAAAACCACTTTCAAAGGAAAGTGGCTGATCACGGCGGAACCGCCCAACGCGTTCGGTCCCCTGGGTGATCCAACCCGTCGCATGACGCCCAATATCACCTCGCCGCGACTAGCCAAGGCCACCTACGCCGTGGACCGCTGGCTGGTGGCCGGGGGACAACCTCTCCAGCAGGGCTTAATGCGGCTGGCGGAACACGCAGCCCTGGTCCTGGACGCCACGATCAACGAACGTGAACAACCCGGTGGGTGGTACGCGCTGGGCGTGAACGCCCTGCGACATAAAAAATATCGGGACGCTAGAACCCTTCTGGAAAGGGCCGTTCAGGCTGACCCAGACAACCCCGACTACGCCCTTGCCATGGCGGTTACCCTGGACAGGCTCGGGCAACAGGACCTGGCCGTTAGTATCACGCGCCAGGCCCTGGAACATCATCCAGATCAGCCCCGCCTGATGGTCAACCTGGCGTGGTGGCTGGCCAAGGACCGGCAGCATGCCGCCGAAGCGGAAACGCTGTTCCGACGGGCCGTGGAACTTGGCGCTCCCGAATACCCCGCCGTGTCCAAGGCCATCGAAAAAGCCAGAAAGAAAAACTGACTTTCTCCGTGAAAAGGCCGATGACCGTCCACGTCACTTGATCAACCAATTTGGGCGACCCAGGACATTTTTTGTCGCGTTGAACCCATTTGCGGAACGGGTTTTCAGGTTTTTTCCAGAAAAAAAAGCCCTTTATCCTGAAAAGTCCCTTTGGAATACTTTTTGCAGGGATTGGTTGCGGTATTCACCTCTGATCCCTCAGGGAAGGGCGCCGGGTCCAGTCGGGCGTCTCGAGGTGAGGTTCCGTACAAGGTACGGTTGACGGGCGTCTGGCCCTTTCGCGCGCGCGAGAGGGCCTAGTTTTTTCGTAACTCGGCGTTCCCTTCTCCCATCGGTATTCACAGACATAGCGGGGAAAAATAACCGGTGTCCAGTTCACTGCGTCTACGGACAACACTCCTGACCTTGGGAAGAGAGCCCTTTAGCCGGAATCCCCAGGAACGTTGCGGCGTCCGCGTCAAGACCATGGGGCGATACGGCATCACCGCCCGAGCCGGTTTCCACTGAAGTTCATGTATCATTGGCAGAAAAATTTCTTTTATTAGATCTCCCTGTCCATATCCCCTTTTCAAGTGATCGACCAAGGCCAAAACAGGAGAAATATCCGGGCGAGTGGGTCACCGGTGTCAGCTGATGCCGGAATGAACAGGGACGGTCCCAGCGGATTGATCTGTCTTCCCTGCCTGTACCCGCAAGGTTTTTCTCGAAATCCTTGACAGATGGATGTTCCTGTGCTACACTCCTGTTATGGAATATTATTGGTTATACCATAAAACACAAAATGGGAGGAACCCCTGATGAAGTCACGAAATGGATTCACCCTGATCGAATTACTGGTCGTCATCGCCATCATCGGCATCCTGGCGGCGATTCTACTGCCGGCACTGGCCCGAGCCCGGGAAGCAGCCCGCCGTTCGTCCTGCCAGAACAACCTCAAACAGTGGGGGCTGGTGTACTCCATGTACGCCAATGAAAACCGGGATACCTTTCCGCCAATGAAAATTTTCAACTGCAACGGCACGGATCCCAATAACCCCGATCACTGGGCGAAGGACGCTTCACCGGATGGTCCGGCCCTCTACCCTGAATACTTGACCGACGTGGCGATTGGGATCTGCCCATCGGACAGCGACGCCGACCGATTACTGGCCGGCTTCCATCAGAACGGAGATCTGAACTTGCCCGTGGAGCCATGCCGGCTGATCCGCGGCAGTTACTATTACACTGGCTGGGCCCTCAGCGTGCAGAATATCGTCATCCCGGGAGTTCCCATCCCGGATGACATCACGACGCTCAACGAATCCAACTTCATGTCCCTGCTGAGTTTCCTGGATCCGAACCTGCTGGCTTACATGGTCCCGATCGTGCTGAACCAGGGCGGCAAACTGTCACCGGAACAGAAGTTGAAGGATCTGGGGCCGATTCCGCGGTTACGCAACGGCATCGAGCGATTCCTGATCACCGACATCAACAACCCGGCGGCTTCAGCCAAGGCCGCGAGCACCCTTCCCGTGATGTGGGACGAAACAGCGGTATACGGCAAGCCGGAAACCTTCAACCATGTTCCGGGGGGCGGCAACGTGCTATTCATGGATGGTCACGTTGAGTTCTTCCGTTGGCCCAGCGTGTTCCCCATCGACCGCCTGGGCATGTACGTCTCGTTCCTGTTCTGACGGGGTTTAACGCCTGCCCCGGCCGGATAAACCATGCCGGCCGGGGTTCTTTTTTTGATATCTTACCGGGGTTTCGCGAGCATTATCCGGAATCCTACCCGCGCGCTGGGCTGGCCCGCCGATCGACCCAGGCGAGCACCAGGACGGCAGAACAGGGCCAGCTGGTTGGCTGCTCCGCCTTTCACGATTCCCGTTTCGTTTTTGCTTTCTCGGCCACCATCCGGACTATAAGGTCCCTCGCACCATTCCCACACGTTTCCCAGCATGTCAAACAACCCCCAGGGATTCGGCTGTAAGCCCGCCACCGCGCGGGCCGCGCCATCTGGCGCGTTTCCCCGGAACCACGCGTGTTCGACCAATGGTCCCGGATCGTCTCCGAAATAGAACACCGTAGTCATTCCCGCCCGGCACGCGTACTCCCACTCCTCTTCCGTGGGCAACCGGAAAACCATGCCTTCCACTTCACCCAGGGCCTTCGCGAACGCACGGGCTTCGTCCAGGGTTACCCAGTTTGCCGGGAGGTTATCGTCCTGCCGCGCCTCATCGCCCCGTTCCCGCCAGGGCTCGGTGCCCACGATCCGCTTCCAGTCACCCCGGGTAATTTCCGTTCGGCTCATCCAGAAATCGCCCCCGTTATACGATGGCCTTCCCGCTTCGTCGGTTACCCATTCCTCCCGAAGACCAGGGAAAACAC
>JAGPFE010000026.1 GCA_018056705.1 Candidatus Hydrogenedentota bacterium
AAGTGAAGGCGTTGTGTGGGGCAGCGTCCCAGATTTTCTGGCACGAGATAATTTCAGGCCTATTCCCCGCGGTCGCGGGAAGCGCCAGAAACGCCACGAGCAGGCATTGCATGGAAACGTAGGTGATCCAGCGCATGTCCAGATCCTCCTTCCATCCGGAAAGCATAACTGGCTGAAGCGGGTTCAATCAACCGTTGATTCAGGATTACTTTGAGGATTCAAATGTCAGGGTAAACCGGAATATGCCTTCTTTTTCCACCGGTCTCGTGACGGTCAACCGAGTGAGCGTGCCACTTATATCGTTTTCCTGGCAGGCTTCGCGCAGGTCTTCCATCGCGAAGGCGCCATCCAGGGACGTAATGATTAACTGTCCTTCCGCCGACTGGATTCGGACAGTACGATCTTCGATGGTGACGGGCTGCCAGGTCACCAGGGCTTCTTCCACGGAATGCGCCCCTTCCCGGAAGACAAAGTGATCTTCCAGGGTAAGCCCCTCGGCAGAAAAAGCGATCCGGCGGGTGGCTGACTGCAGGGAATCGTTGTCCCATGCCCGGGTAAAATCGATTTGGAGGCCTTTTTCTCCGTCCTGTCGCAGGGTTCCCGCGTATCGTGATCCTGCGGCCTGCAGTTGACCGTCTATTCTGGGGACGCTGTGGCCATACGAGGACGCGAAGGGATTTTCGTACCGTTTCGCGCTGAAATAGTCCCGGGAGTATCGCCCCGGTCCAGGATCGCACAGGTAGATAAATCCGCCGACGCGGAGGATAAAACTGCCCACGTCATTGTGGTTATGGGGTTCGGCGTTGTGTCCGGCCTTGGCGGCAAGCACCGCTTCCTGCCCGCACAGGGTACCCGTGAGACGGGCGATACCCGACGCGGGGAACCACATGTCGGTGATTGGCGGCAGTTCCGTTTTTTCGCCGTCCCACCACAGCAGGTTCCGCAGGGTGGTGACCAGGCGCCAGCTCGCGCAGTCCCCGGCAAGGGCGAGCAGCGAAGTTTCCCCGGTTCGTTCAGCCAGTCGAGCGGCAAGGTAAGGCATGACCGAAGCGGATGGGTGGCTGTCGGAAAAACTGGCGAACAACCCGGGTCCCATCACCACGCTGAAGGGATACCGCGCGATGGCCGCCAGCTTAGGATGAGCGAGGAGATCGAAGTGTCCTCCCGTGCGTGCCCGCAGCATTTCGGCGAAGGCCACATAGTGAAACAGGCCATAGTTCCAGTACCCAATACCTTCCAGGCATACGCCATCCGGCTCGAAAGCCCGGTCAAGATACCGGTACAGTTGCTGAATCACTGTTTTCAATGCCCGCGCCTTGCGCTCGGGGTCCGGTTCCAGGACCAGGAACTGCTCTCCAATGGATCCCGCGCATACCCCGGTCCAGTTGTTCCTGCCCGAGGCCCAGGAGTATCGGTCTCCCTCTTTCAGGTAGGGATCCAGGATCCGAAGGGTGACCTCCCGTTGAATGCGTTCACGTATTTCCCCGGGCAGGCGATCGCCCAGCAGCAGCGCCGCGTGGGCCAGTTCCGCGCCGGTTTCCGCGGCGAACAGGTCGATGAAACGTTCTCCCCGTTCATGGGCCGGCAGCACCCACGTGCTTTCTTCGCATATGCTCCAGATGAGATCGCATACGCGGGGTATCCGGCTGTCGTCACCATCCAGCCATGCCGCCAGAACTTCCCGGGTCATCAGTTCCCGCTTTTCGTAGTAGGGCTGCTGATAGGGTTCCCGGGCCCCGGTTCGATGATATTCCCGGTAGAGGGAATAAGTGGTCTGCGGAATGTCGGTTCGTTCCCGGGCTTCCCTCGCCCACTGGAGCAGGGCGGCAGACTGGGGACGGGCCAGCAGATCTGGGAGGGTGAGCGCGGATAATTCCGGGAGCAGGGGATTGGATTGTCCCCGGATCAGGGCGTTCCGGATTTCCGCCTCGTCGGGTACCGCTGGTGACACTTCGTCGCCCCGCCCGACTTCCTGGCAAAGTACCGTTTTGGCGAGCAGTATCGGTAAGAAAATCATGCCGGGTGAGTGCATGGCGGCATCTCCTTCCCTTGGTTGTCACGACGAGGGCGTGAAATCCCGATCCATTAGCAGGTCGCGCAGCGCGTTCAGGTTGTCCGCGTTCAGCAGGTCGACGCCAGCTTCTCGAAGAACTGGCCAGAGCACCCATGGCCTGGGTAATCCCCAGAAACGGATCATCACGCCGCGTTCATGCGCCTTGTGAACCAGGTCGCGTAACCGTGCCCGTTCGTTTTCCGGCATGTCGCCTTTTCCGGTCCACGTGAACACGCTGCTCCAGCCGGCGCTGACCAGTGGAACGCGGTGAGCGTTCAGGTCGGTGTCCAGTTCACCGGGATTGCCGTCGATGGCCGCAAGCCGTTCGGGACGTTGAAAAAGCCGCTCCCTGGGCGCGCCTCCGGATATAATCACGGTCACGGCTCCCTCGCGGGTGTCGGTATCAGTGAACACGGTGAGCATTTCCCGGTACCGATCCAGCAGGTTCAGCAGGGCGTCCATGGTCGCGTCATCGCCGGTCTTGAAGTCGATCAGCAGGATAAAACGCCCCCCGTAACCGGGATATACCCTGCCACCGTTCTGGTTGACCCGTTCTCGAAGCGGGTTCAGGTACATGGCTTCCAGCGTGTTTTCCGGGCGGCACTGGTCCGCGTCATGGGCTACCAGCAGTACGCCGTCAACGAGGTGAATGTCCGCTTCCACGCTGCAGAATCCTTCCCGCAACGCGTCGAACAGGGGGCGTTTACGGGTGTAATCGTTATGGGAATGGGCCCGGGGAAGCACGATCAGGCCGTCCGGCCCGGTGGATGCCACGGTGTCCGGTGGGGGCAGGGATGAAGGAGCCGCTGAAAGAGGCGGGGCCGCGTGAATGGCCGCCATGACCATGCCGGAAATCCAGGCGCACAGGACAGCGTGACGCCACGTCTTGAACATGCGTGTTTCCTTGCTCGCGTGAGATTGCCAAAATTAGACCGGCGCAGGGGAAATCGGGTTTCCGGGGCGTAGGGAAGGGCGAGCGTTACTGGTACCGCGCGGCAAGATCCCGGTCGAGAATCCTGTAGTTCCGCCGGTATACTTCCTGAAGGGCCTGTTCGACCGGCTTGTTTCGGGAGATTTCCTGGAGCAACTGGGTCATCCGGGCACGCCCGAAACGGTTCCAGAGCATCTCTACCGCCGCCCGGGCATGCAGGTAGGCCATGGAAACGTCCTCCCGGGACAGGGCGTTGATGTTTACGGATTCCAGTTCCCGGAGCGAAGGGACGGACCCCGCCTGAAACAACTGGCGTAACCGCGCTTCGTCCTGGGGCGTGGCGGAACGGGACAGGAATTCCGCCAGCCCTTCGTTGATCCACCATGGCACATTGGGGCCGCCCGCCTGCCGGATGACCACGTGCGTGTATTCATGGGTCAGGCGACGCCGCATTTCTGCTTCGGGAATCCACGTGCCGTCGTCCTGGGTCAGGGGCGCGCGGATCTTGCCATCGTAAAGGGCGCCCACGTGACTCTGCTGCAGCGTGGCTTCGGAAAACTGCCCCGCGTAATAAAAGATCGCGTGGATCGGGGGCGGTGGAAACACGCCCCCCAACTGGCGGCCGATGTCCACGTATGCCCGGTCAAGGATCTGGGTTACCATGGCCCGGATCTGGGCGGGTACATCGGGTGGGTACGTGACCTGGAAATGCCGGGAACGCCACTTGTCGAAACCGGTTTCGACGGATTCTTCCCGGAAGGCTTTGCGGTATCTTTCGGCAAGGGCGGTCCGTCCGGGATCCACCTCCAGCACGTACTCCCATTGCGCCCGGGCGGAAGAGAGGTCATTATCCCGGTAATAGGCCTCACCCAGCAGTTCATGGGCGTCCGGATCGCCTGGCTTCATGGTAATAGCCTGTTCGAGGTAGCGGATTGCGGCGTCCACGTCGTTCAGGCGCAGGTAATACGCGCCCAGTTGCAGCCGAGGAGACGCGTTGTCCGGCTCTACGCCCGTGGCGTTTTCCAGCAGTTTTATGGCTGCCCGTAGTTCACCGGCGCGCGCGTGCTGGTCCGCCCGGGCCTGGTAGGCATTGCAGAGGTTCCGGCGTACGACCGGGCTGTTCGGATCCCTGTTGTACGCCTGCTCGAACAGTTCAATCGCCCGATCATAACTGCCGGCATTGTAGGCGTCCACTCCGGCATTGTTGATATCCACCGTCCTTACGTCGGCAGTAACCGCGGGGGAAAAGCCCAGCGTGCTCACGATCCAGCAGGCCAGCAGGGGCAGGTAAAATCGGGTCATGAGTTCCGTATCGCTATGGCTTCAACTTCCACTTTAATATCCAGCGGCAGGCGCCCCGCCTGCACGCAGGTACGGGCGGGACAGTGTTCCGGAAAGTATTCCCGGTAAACGGCGTTGAACCGCTGGAAGTCATCCATCGACGCCAGAAAGGCGGTTACCTTGACTACCTGCTCCAGGGAGGAACCAGCGTCTTCCAGAACCGTTTTGAGGTTGTCGAGCGTCTGGCGGGTTTCCTCTTCAATCGATCCCCTAACCAGGCCTGATCCATCTGGCTTTAAGGGACCCTGGCCGGACACGAACAGAAAAGGTCCCGCTGCCACCGCGTGGGAATAGGGTCCAGCCGCCGGCGCGGCATGGGGCGCGAACACGCACTCCTTTTTAACTTGATCCATGGTTTGTTTCCTGGGTTACCTGTCGCATGTCATCACGGTACCATGTGTCCACCCGTTGGCGCAACGGCTTACGCTGTTGCAACGTCCTGGAGACGCGCGAGGACGACAATCCCTTCCGGTGACTTCATGCGCCGCGGATCATTTCGCCCGGGGGAGAAACGATCATACCGGGGATTGTCATCGAAGGGAACACGGCTTCCGGCGCGTTCTTTGGCGTATGGAACCGGTTCTCTCCGCGCCTTTCAATCCGCGCGCGCTGCTCTTCCAGGGCCTGTTCGGCCAGTTTCCTTCGGGCCTCCATTTCCGCCCGGGTGGCCGCCGCCGCCACGTTACGGTCCTGGGGCGAAGGATCGGCCGGCGCGAGCGCCGCTCGCCGGACCTGCTGCATCTTGGCAATGGTGGCCTCTGGCGTGCGGGCTGGGCTGACGTCGATCGACACCTCGCCTCCCGTGGCGTACATTTTGCCGTCCGGGCCGCGGACATAGGTATACTGGGCGCCGCCCCGGACATATCCACCCCCCGCGGCCAGATGGGCCTGTTCATGCTGGCGGACCCGCCGGTCCATGTCCCGCAGCCGCTGAAGTTCCCGTTGTTCCGTGTCCGACGATGGCTCCCGCTTTGCGGCACCTGCGGACGACGTTTTTTCACCCGTGTAGCCCCCCGGGGATGGAACTTCCTCCCTGCCGGATGGATCGTACCGTTTCACGATGGTCGCGTCCGACGCGGAGACGGGGCGTAACACGTTAAGCGTCCTTTTGTTTTCCTGCCGCAATTGTACCATTCCCCCGGTACGCGGGTTCTTCCTGTCAATCTAACTGAACATTAATTCTGATAAGTGATTGACAAATCATGCGAAAAGATTTACACTAACCTTATCAGAGGAGAAAGAGTCATGAAGAAAAAGGTCATCGTCGCGGTAATCGTCATTCTGGTCGCGGGGTTGTTTTTCCCCGTGTACAACCTGCTGGTACCATTGGCCCCCACGGCATTGGCCAAGGTGAAAACCGGCGACGCCGTCACGGACCGGGCCATCGAAATTCTGGAAAACAAGTGTGCCATCTGTCACACCACGACGGATGTCACGCTGCCATTTTATGCCATGTTTCCCATCGCGAAGCAGTTGACCCGGTATGACATCCAGACCGGAACAAGACATGTCAGTTTTTCCAGGGAATTCATGCCGGATGAAGCGGGTATGCCCGTCAGTGAAGCGACCCTGGCCAAGGTGGAATACGTGCTGGCCGATGGTAGCATGCCCCCGATGCGGTACCTGATTCTCCATTGGAATCACGCCTTGGCCGCGGATGAAAAAGAGGCCCTGCTGGCCTGGACCCGGAAAACCAGGGTGGAAAAACACTCCTCCGCCGGGATTCCAGACAACCTGATGGGAGACATTCTTCGGCCGTTACCGGATAGCCTGCCCGTGGATGCCGCCAAGGCGGCGCTCGGGGATAAATTGTTCCACGACAAGCGGCTTTCGAAAGACAATACCATTTCCTGCGCGTCCTGTCATGACCTGGCCAAGGGCGGCACGGATCAGTCCCAGTTCGCGACCGGCGTGGGCGGCCAGAAGGGAGATATCAACTCGCCGACGGTCTTCAATGCCGCGTTTAACTTCAAACAGTTCTGGGATGGCCGTGCGGCTGACCTGCAGGCCCAGGCCGACGGGCCGGTAAACAATCCCATTGAAATGGCCTCGAACTGGCAGGAAGTGACCGAAAAACTGAACCAGGACCAGGATTTCACTCAGGCGTTCCTGGCGGCCTATCCCGACGGTTACAACAAGAACAATTTCACCCACGCCATAGCCGAGTTCGAAAAAACGCTGCTGACCCCCTCGGCCTACGACCGTTTCCTGAGGGGGGATCAGAACGCCCTGACGGACGCGCAGAAACGGGGGCTGATGGCGTTCAAGCAGGCTGGGTGCGCGAACTGCCACTGCGGCGAAGCCCTGGGCGGACGTTCTTTCGAAATCATGGGATTGCGGGGAGACTACTATGCCGAACGGGGAAAGGGTACCGCGAAGCCCGATTTTGGCCGTTTCAACGTCACCGGAAAGGAAGAAGACCGTTTCCGGCTGAAGGTCCCCGTGCTGCGTAACGTCGCGCTGACCCACCCGTATTTCCATGACGGAACGGTCAACGACCTGGAAAAAGCGGTGGATATCATGTCCCGCCTGCAGGCCGCCAAGCCGCTGACTCCGGCCCAGGTCAAGGACGTGGTGGAATTTCTCAAGGCCCTGACGGGCGAATTCCGGGGTCAATCTCTTCAATAAAGCGGAACGGCAACGCGCTGGAAAAAACTGCCACGGGCCTGGGGCGCGTGGCAGTTTTTTCTTGTCATAACCTGGAGAAGCCGGCAGATTTTTCCGTTTCCGGCGCATGGAGTCGGGCAAGGAAATTGCGTGAGGGGTTACAGGAGTGTAACCGTGATAGGACCACTGGAACCATACGACGTGCCATCCATTCTTCAGGCGGGCATGAAGACGGCCTACCTGAACCAGCGGTTGATCGCGAACAACATAGCCAATGCCGACACACCCCATTTCCGTCCCACGGAACTCAAGTTTCAGGAAACCCTGCTGGCCCAGTTGCAGGGCAGGGGGATGGTTTCCCTGCGAAAAAATCATCCGAGGCACATGGCGTTCAGTTCCTTCCGTCCAGAACTGCTCTCGAAATCAAGAACCGCCAAAAACGACCAAAACAACGTTGATCTGGATGATCAACTCGTAAAAATGTCGGAAAACGCTTCAAGATTCGGCATGTATACCCGGTTGCTGTCTAAGCGGTTTGCGGAAACGGTGGAGATGCTTCGGCAATTGAATCGGGCGTGATGATAAAACAAGCGGTTTAAAAAGGGAATAAGTGGTTTATGTCGTTTTCGTTTGCCGTGCAGTCGCCTCGAGATATCGCGGTAGAGGGCTTGCGGGCCCAGAGGGCCCGGATGACCCTCATAGCCAATAACCTGGCCAATATCAATACCACCCGGACGCCGGAGGGTACCGCGTTCCGGCGGCAACTCGTGCTGTTACGGGGATTTCAGGCCCGGAAGGGGGGGGCCGAGGAGTCCCTGGGTATCCGGGTGAAGTCCGTGGTGTCCGATCCATCTCCCTTTAAACGGGTGTATGAACCCGGGCATCCCGACGCGGACAAGGATGGCTACGTTTCTTATCCCAATATTGATGTGGCCGTGGAAATGATCGACCTGATCGCCGCGCAGCGGGCGTATGAGGCCAACCTGTCCGTGATTGCCACGGAGTCCCGAATCCGTCAGCAGGCATTGGATTTGCTCCAGCAGTAAGGTAACGGAAAGTTGTGAAGCGGCCAAAGGATGTGGTACAAAACAGGCGGCATGAAAGACACGGGGAACGCCTGATATGGTGAATCCGCTGAAAATACAGGCTATTCAGACGGGGGTCGAACAGGTATCGCCGGTGGTGCCCCGCCCGGCGCAACCTGCCCGGGCACCGGAGGGAAAGTCATTCAGGGAGGTGCTGACGGGGGCAATTACCGAGGTGGAACGGTTACGCCAGGAAGCCGACCAGACGGTCCGGAAGGTGGTTTCCGGCGAAATCAAGGACGTTTCCGAGGCAATGGTGGCCATGCAGAAGGCGGATATCGCCTTCCAGACCCTGATGACGGTCCGCAGCAAAGTCATGAATGCCTACGACGAAATCATGCGGATGCAGGTGTAGGATTGGCTGGCCATTTTTTTCTATTACTGCGAAAAATTTTATCAAGACAATTGATTATTTTGCCGCGATGCGCTAAAATACAATATGTTGTGGAATGATCCGCGGGGTTTTCACTGTATGTAGTGGTTTATTGGATGCGTGAAAATCCGGGATCGCCATGGCGTAACCGGTGGAACCGGACCGGGCCACGGGAGAGATCCGGTGAGGGTTCCAGCGGAAAAGAAAGGCGCGCGTCGTGGAATTCATGCGGCAGTTGTGGCAGGGCATCCGCCAGGCGTGGGCGCGATTGTCGCTCACCGCGCGGGTGAATATCATCCTCGCTTCGCTGGCGGTGGTCGCGCTCATTGGGCTCAGCGTGTATTTCGGGGCTCGTCCGCAGTATACGACCCTCGTAACGGATATTGAGCCGGCCAACCTCACCAAGATCACGGACGCCCTGGGGGCCGAGGGCATAACGTACCGGCTTGAACAGAACAACACGGTGATCCAGGTTCCAGTGACCCAGCGCAGCCGGGCCCAGCTGGTGCTGGCGGAAAAAGACCTGCCCGTGGGCCGGCGCGTGCTGCCGGGATTTGAACTGTTCGCCCAGACGGAACTGATGACCAACCAGTGGCTGCAGGACGTGAAATTCATGCGGGCCCTGCAGGGCGAAATCCAGCGGCAGTTGAACGCCTTCGATTTCATCGACGATTCGTACGTGCTGATCCGCGAGGCGAAGGAAGAACTGTTCGCGGCCGATCAGAAGCCCTCGGAAGCAGCGGTGACGCTGCGGACCAACCGGCCGCTGACCAAGCGGGAGATCAAGGCGATCGTCAGTATCGTGGATCACGCGGGGGGACCGAATCTTCATCCTGGCAACATCACGGTGACGACCACCCGGGGCGAGGTGCTCTACCTGCCCCCCGAGAACGAGTATGCCGCCCTGGCGTCCAGCAAACTGGAGTATGTCGCGGAACTGGAGAAACAGCGGGAAGCCAAGTTGCGCGACAAGTTGCGGGAAATGGGAGTTCGAGGCACGGTCAGCGTGAGCGCGGTGGTGGATTTCGATCAGAAAGAGATGACCGACGCCCAGATTACCGCGGGGACCGAACTGAGCACCTATACCACCGAGACGTCTTCGACCGGCAGTGACGTGCTGCCACAGGGAACGCCTGGCGCCACCGCCAACCTGCCCGAATCGGCCGCGTCCGGTGGAACTTCTTCCAACGAAAAGACCAGCGAGGAGATCATCAACTACGAGCCGTCCCGTCGTACAACCCGGACCAAGACCGACCCGGGAGACGTGGTAAAATACATTGTGACACTGGTTGTGGAAGGCGAATACAAGCAGTCCCAGGCGGCGGACGGTTCCACCACGCGCGAATATGCCGGCCTGAGCGAGTCCCGCAAGCAGTTGTTCATCGACTTGGCGAAGGCGGCGGTGGGGGAAGGTCGTTCGCCCACGGAAGTGCAGTTGTACGATCAACCGTTCGATATCGAAGGACTGACCCCGGAAGGAAGCGCGACAGCCGTGGCGTCAGGGTTGAGTGAAACGATAACGTCCTGGGCATGGCCGGCGGCGCAGATCCTGTTGATTTTGGGCGCGTTCATGCTGGTGCGGCGTGCCCTGGCGCGGGCCGTGTACGTGGCGAAGCCGGTGGAGGAGGAAGAGGAACTCCCCGTGGAATTGCCCGAGGCGACGCGGGAAGACCTGCGACGCCAGGAGGTGGAACAGGAGATTATCCGGTTGTCCCAGGAGCAGCCCGAAATGGTGGCCGCCCTGATCCGCAACTGGCTGGCGGAAGAGGAAGAGTAGCGGTTTTCTCGGCGTGTTGAAGGAAAATCATGACGCCTCCCCGTGGTGATAACAAGAAGAGCGACAACGAACTGACGGGCCGCCAGAAGGCCGCCATCCTGATTGCCGCGCTGGGACCGGAACGGGCGGGCAAGGTACTGGCCGCCCTCCGGGACGAGGAGGTGGACCAGATCACGCTGGATCTTTCAACACTGGGCACCATCGACAACGAAACCCGCGCGATCATACTTGACGAGTTTCACGCCATGGCGGTGGCGAAACGCTTTGTGACCCAGGGGGGCATTGAGTACGCCAAGGAACTGCTGGAGAAAAGTTTTGGCCCCGAAAAGGCCTTCGAAGTGCTGAATCGCCTGCAGAGCAGCCTGCAGGAGGTGCCGTTCCAGTTCCTGAAAAAGGCCGACCCCGCCCAGATATCAAGTTTCATCCAGGAAGAGCATCCCCAGACGATCGCGTTGATTCTCGCCCACCTGGATCCCCAGGTTTCGGCGGTGGTCCTTTCCGCACTGCCGCAGGATATTCAGTGCGACGTGGTGACGCGGATCGCGATGATGGACCGGACGGCTCCGGAAATCGTTCGGGAGGTGGAACGGGTGCTGGAACGCAAGATGGCGGCCGTTTTCAGCCAGGGCTTCACCTTCGCGGGGGGCGTGAAGGAGGTGGCGGAAATTCTCAACCGGGTGGAACGGGCCACGGAAAAGACGATCATGGCCGCCCTGGAGGAGAAGAATCCCGAACTGGCGGACGAAATTTCCCGGCTGATGTTTACCTTTGACGATATCGTTTACGTGGACGACAGCGGGATTCAGAAGGCCCTGCGGGAAATCGAGGGCAAGGACCTCGCGCTCGCGCTCAAGACGGCCAACGAGGAAGTGGCCCAGAAGATCTTTAAGAACATGTCCGAACGGGCGCGGGCCATGATCCGGGAAGAGATCGAATTCATGGGGCCGGTCCGCCTGAAGAACGTGGAAGAGGCGCAACAGAAGATCGTCGCGGTGATAAGGCGCCTGGAAGAGGCCGGGGAACTGGTCATATCCGGCCGGGGCGGTGGCGAAGGCGGCGAGGTACTGGTGTAACGGGCTACCCACGCGTTACCGGGGTGAAAAATCATGGCCGCTTCGAAAGGATCGCGCATATACAAGCGTCATGACCCCTCCTGGCGGTCCATGATTCCGATTACCCGGGATGCCCTGCCCGAACTGCAGGAGGTCCATCCAGTTCCAGCGGACAATCCGGAAACGGCGGAAGCGGTTCAGCCGGAGATCGACATGGAAGCCCTGCGCCAGCAGGTGCTGGAAGAGGCGAACCGCGAAGCGGAACGGGTGCTCGAACAGGCCAGGGAAGTGGGTTACCGGCAGGGATTGGAGGAGGGACGGGCGGAGTTCGCCCGAAAGGTTGAAGGGGTGCTGGAGTTGTACGAAGGTCTGGCGGAAGAGTTGCGCCAGAAGCGGGAGGCTTTCTTAGACAGTTTGGAACCCCAGGCGCTCGCCCTCGCTAAATTGGTTGCCCAGCGGGTGATCGACCGGGAGGTTTCCCTGGATGATCGATTGATCGCGCGCACGATCCGGCGGGCCCTGGCGGAGGTGTCCGACCGACAGAAAATCCGGGTCACGGTGAACCCCGAGGACTTGGCGGTGACGCGGGAACTGGTGCCGGAATTACGTCTGGAATTTCCAGGGATCGAAACGGTGGAAGTGGAAACCAGTGACCAGGTGGGGCGGGGAGGATGCGTGGTGGAATCGGAACTGATGCGGGTAGACGCCCGCATGGAGACCCTGTTGGCGCGGGTGCTGGAGGCCCTTTCCGAATGAGTTACGCCTCCGGGTTCCTGGAAAAATGGCAGGAACGGCTGCGGTCGACGCGCCCCGTGCGACCGGAAGGCAAGATCGTGGAAGTGGCGGGCCTGGGCATTCAGGCGACTGGTCCCTCGGCCCGCATCGGAGAGATCTGCGTGGCCCATCCCGACGGTGGTCCGCCGGTGACGCTGGAGGTGGTGGGGTTCCGCAATGACCGACTGCTGCTGATGCCGCTGGGGAGCATGGAAGGGCTCGCTCCGGGGACGCCCCTGGAGATATCGGGCGAGCCCAGGACAGTCGCCGTGGGACCGGATATTGTGGGCCGCGTGCTGGGCAGCCTGGGGCAGCCAATCGACCAGGGACCGCCCTTGGCCGCCGTGGCACGCGTGCCGTTGGTCAAGTCACCGCCCCCACCGCTGAGCCGGGAGCGCATCACGGAACCTTTCGTCACGGGTGTCCGCGCGATCGACGGGTGCATCACCTGTGGCAAGGGACAGCGGGTGGGCATCATGGCCGGCAGCGGCATCGGCAAGAGCAAGTTGATCGGCATGATGGCCCGCAATACCCGGGCGGACGTGAACGTGATCGCCCTGATCGGGGAACGGGGCCGGGAAGTGCGGGAGTTCCTGGAGAACGATCTGGGAGAGGAAGGGCTCAGGCGGTCCGTGGTGGTCGTGGCCACCTCGGACGAGCCTCCCCTGTTGCGCATCAGCGGGGCGTACGTGGCCACGGCGGTGGCGGAGTGGTTCCGGGACCTGGGTATGGACGTGCTGCTGCTTATGGATTCGGTGACCCGGTTCGCCATGGCGCAGCGGGAAGTGGGCCTTGCCATCGGGGAGCCTCCAGCGACCCGGGGGTATCCCCCCAGCGTGTTCGCGCTGTTGCCAAAACTGCTCGAACGGGCGGGCAACGCGGAACAGGGCAGCATTACCGGGTTTTACGCCGTCCTCGTGGAAGCGGACGACCTGAACGATCCGGTGGGGGACGCGGTACGGAGCATTCTGGATGGGCACGTGGCCCTGTCACGGGCACTGGCGTCCCGGGGGCATTATCCCGCGATCGACGTGCTGGAAAGCATCAGCCGCAGCATGATTGACGTGGTTTCCGAAGAGCACATGGAACTGGCGACGCGCATGCGGCGGCACCTCGCGGTATACCGGGACGCGGAAGACCTGATCAATATCGGGGCTTACGCCCAGGGCAGCAATCCGGATATCGACGAGGCGATCCGGCTGAATCCGACGATCCGGGCGTTCCTGGTTCAGGGGTTGCGCGAAAAATTCGATTTCGAAGAGGTGGTCCCGGCCATGCGTCGGGCCCTGGGCCGACCGTGAGGGAAATTTCCGGGTAACGTAGGCATGGATTATGCTTAGCCGCAGGATGGAAACGGTGAAGACCCTGTTGCGGGTCCGCGAGCGGCTGGAGGATCTGCGGGCCATGGAGTTGGCTGCGTCCCTCCGCGCGCGTGACGATGCCCGCGCCCAGCGTGACCGGGTGGCGGAATCCCTGCGTGATAACCTCATGGAACGGGCCCGCGCCCAGAGGAACCGGTTTCAACCGGCAATCATGCGTCACCGGGCCCAGTACGAACGGTACCTGGCCCAGTTGCTTGACGCGGCCGATGCCACGTTGCGGCAGCGGGAACAGGAGGTGGAAGAGCGGCGGGCCGTGCTGATCGAAGCGGCCCGGGACCGGAAAGTCATGGAGAAACTGAAAGAAAAGGTGAACCAGGCTTACCAGGCGGGACTACTCAGGCTGGAGCGACGCGAACTGGATGACCTGACATCCGCTCGGAGTAACAGTGGTTCTTTTTTTCAGGAACGTTTCGATCGAGGAGTAAATCATGAAATACGCGTTGATCGCGATCGTGGCGGTGGGATCATTCGTGGGATCGCTGGTGGGGGCGATGGCCCTGACGGGACATCTCAACGGGGAAAGCCTAGCCCGGTTGAGCGGGGCTAAGCCCGCGGAACAGGCCTCCCCGGCACCGGCGGCCGACAACCCCACCCCCGCGGACCCGGTCCGGGTGTCCTCGCTCGATACCCTGAGCCGGCAGTTGCGCGAAAAGGAAGCGGCGCTGAACCAGCGGGAGGAAGAACTCAAACAGCGGGAGGCCCAGTTGGCCACCCGTGAAGCGGAACTGGCCAAGCTTCGCGCGGACCTGGAAACCATGCAGAAGCAACTGGAGTCCTCGCTGCGGGACGCGGACACCGAAAGACAGGTCCGGTTGAAGACCATCGCCCTGACCGTGTCGGAAATGAAACCCGACAAGGCGGCCGAACGGCTGGAAGGGTTGGATCCCGCGGACATCGCGGAAATTCTGCTGCAGGTGGAGGGAAAGAACCGGGGGAAAATCATGGAAGCGTTGTCCCCGGAAACGGCCGTGAGCGTAATGCGCCAGTTACAGGGAAAACGCCAGTAGCACGGTGACACATCGCGCGACCCGCCAGGTCCGGATTTCCGGGTCTTTTTTTGTGCTTATCGCGGGTTTCCGATCGGCACAGAATGTGCTTAGCCTCCATTGCCCGATCATTACCAGGTTCATGGGAGGCACTGGATGTTTCCAACTTTGACGCAGTGGTTTCCAGCGGCAGGGACGGCCCCGCCTCCGGGGGACCTTGTCGATGTCGCGACCGGCCAGCCAACGGCAGACGTCACCAGCGGCGATGAATCGCTCTTCGCGCGCTTGCTCGCGTTGCTTTGCGCGCCCATGTTGCCGGTAATGGATCCCTCTTTACCCCAGGAAGGGGCGGAACCGGCTGACACGCCTGCCGACGGCGACACGGGCGCGGTCGCTTTGCCGGCTACCGGGTTGGGTCAAGAATTGGTGGTATCCAAACCGGACGACGCGACGATAACGGGGGTATCCAGCGGGGACACGGACGCGATGCCCATGGCGGCGTCCCTGTTCGCTACGATTCCGGTCAGCCAGTTTTTCCCGCCCGCGCCGGAAAATTTTTCCGGTCCGGAAGCAGGAACGGACAACCCCATCGCGCGTTATGTACCCGGACTGGAAAACCTGGAAAACGTTTCTGCTGCCCCGAACGCGCTTCGCGGTCCGTTGTACCCGTTTCGTTCATGGGTTCCGACGGGGGATCCATACGCGGCGCCAGACCTTGTGGCGGAAACCTTTCCCCCGGCGCTTCCGGGGGTATCTTCCACGGGGGACATAACGGGGCTCTCCTCTGGAAAGATGGACGGCAACCTGTCTAGCCCGGACGGCAATCCGATGCCGCCCGCGCGGGAGATGGCCCGACTGGCACCTGTGACCGGCCCCATTATCCTGGATTCCGAAGGGGGGGAACGATCCATGCCATTCCCCCGGCTGGTGATCCAGGAAGAAATCACGCCCCCCGTGATCAGGAAAATGGCGCATGGACCGCGTAGTTTACCGGAACCGGTGCCACCGATGATGCCTGGAACGGGCCATATCCCGGTCTCGGGAGTTGGTATGGACCAACCGGTGATGCCGGTTGGGAAAGGGGAGAAGGCTTCGTCGCCTTCACCTTTTTCCAGTCCTGTCCCGGTGACCGAATTGCCCCGGGTGGTGTCGGCGATGACCGTCGCGGCCGCGGATACCGGGGAAAGCCGGGCAATGTTGCGACTGCAACCGGAGCACCTGGGGGAAGTTCACGCGGAGATTACGATTCGGGACGGTGGATGCCACGTGCGGTTGCTGCCCGTGTTACCGGCCGCGCATGAAGCGCTGTCCAGCCAGGTTGACGTCCTGCGCGATGCCTTGACCCGCCAGGGAATGCTGGCCGTGACCGTTGAAGTCAGCCATGAAGGTATGGGCGGATTTCCGGGCCAGGGAGGGCGCCGCGAACCCCGCGCGGATGAAACCGATATCTGGTCGTCATCGGTGAGGGGCATTGGGCGCGTCCATTCCGAGCGGGGGAATGGATCGGAGTTGCCGGGGGTCGCGGCGCCGAGGGGTGGTCTGGACGTGAAGGTGTAAGTGAGGAGAACGCCATGAATCCATTGGTTGAATTGCGAAGTGTTGGTGGCCCGCAACTGTGGCCCACCCGTAAACAGAAAGAATTGGCGGAACAGGATATCGTGTCCCTGTACCGGGCCCGCCTGGAAGGGTTTCAGCGGGACCTGATCCAGCGTCTGCAGGCGGCGGGCGTGTTGCGGTCGGGCTCGGTCCAGGAGAAATCAGCGGAGGGCACCAGCCAGGTTGGCGAAACGGGTAGCGCGACAACACAGGGCTCGATGGTGTCCCGGGCGGGGGGTGAACTGGGCAAGGACGCGTTTCTGCAGTTGCTGGTTACCCAGATGCAGTACCAGGATCCGCTTTCGCCCATGGACAACACGGACATGATCGCGCAACTGGCGCAGTTTTCCGCCCTGGAGCAGATGAATAACCTGAACAGCACGACCCAGTCCGGGCTGGGACAGTTGTCCCAGCAGATGACCTTGCTCGGCTTGCTGGGAGCGCAGAATCTGATTGGCCGATCGGTTTCGGGGATTGTGGCGGACACCGGCGCGGCGGTGAATGGCCGTGTGGCGGGCGTATCGCTGGAGGACAACACGGTTCTGCTGACCCTGGAGGACGGCACGAAATTTCCCGTGAGCGGGATTACGGGGATACGCACGGACGGCGAATCCGCCAAGTCAGTGGCGTCCGCGATACCGGGCACGGTGGCCACGCCGGTTCAGGCGGTGCCTGTCGTTCCGGTAACGGCCGTACCAATGGCACCCGGCGTGGATAGCGGTGAATCGGTGATCAATCCGGATGTGACGGAACTTGTGGTCGAAACGAGTCCGATCGATGGAGGAGCTTGAAAATGGGAACGGCACTGTTCACGGGCGTGACGGGACTGCAGGCGCACCAGCGGAAACTGGACGTCATCGCGTCTAACATCTCCAATGTCAATACCTATGGGTATCGCGGGTCCCGGGTACTGTTTCAGGACCTGTTCGCCCAGACGTTGCGGGGAGGTTCTCCGCCGGTGGGGAACTTCGGTGGACTGAATCCCATGCAGGTTTCGCTGGGCGTGCGCGTGGGGTCTATTGATACCAATTTTAACCAGGGGTCCATGGTGACCACCGGGGTACCCTCGGATTTCGCGATTCAGGGCACCGGTTTCTTCGTGCTGAGTGACGGCAACCAACAGTTTTTTACCCGGGACGGGTCTTTCGCCCTGAACGCCAACGGCCTGCTGATCGATCCGTCCACGGGATTCCGGGTGCAGGGGTACCGGGCTGATGAAAACGGCGTAATTCCGGATAACGCGGTTCCCGAGGATATTTTCATTCCGATCGGCGGGCAGAGTATCGTGCGGGCGACCACCACGGCGAAGATCGTGGGTAACCTGAACGCCGACGCGCCTCCGGGAAGCACGGTGACGCGGTCCGTCGTGGTGTATGACTCGCTGGGGACCGCCCGGAACATTACCCTGGTGTTCACCCGCCAGGCCACGCCCAACAATACCTGGACCTGGGACGCCACGTATAACCGGGGCACGGTAGACACCCCGGATATCGTGTCGGTGGCCCAGGGGGCGCAGCCTCTTACCTTCCAGGGTAATGGCTCGCTGGCGGCCAATGATCCCGCCGCGACCGGCACGGTGAGCATTTCCGCCGCGGACCTGGGGCTTCCACCGTCCCAGCCAGCAGATCCTTTCCAGTTCACCCTGGATTTTACCGAGTTGACTCAACTGTCCGGCGGTCTGGATACCACCACGGGGGAGCCCCTGCCCAGCGAGGTGACCCTGCTGAACCAGGACGGCTATCCCAGGGGAGAACTGGAAAGTTTCGCCCTCGGGGGTAATGGACAGATCATCGGCGTGTTCAGTAACGGCCTGAACCGGGTAATCGCCCAGATCGCGCTGGGTTCATTTGCCAACGTCGGCGGCCTGATCCGGGTGGGCGACAACCTCTTCTCGTCGACGCCGGCTTCCGGTCCGGCCATTATCGGCGCGCCTGAGACCGGTGGTCGGGGCACGGTCAGCGGCGGGGTCCTGGAAAATTCCAACGTGGACCTCGGGACAGAGTTCAGCAACCTGATCATTGCCCAGCGGGGATTTCAGGCCAACGCCCGGACCATCACCGCCGCCGATAACATTCTTCAAGAGGCGGTCAATCTTGTCCGATAAATAGTGTACAGGTACCGCGGAGGCGTTTACGCGCCTGGCCGTCGGCTGGCATTTCCGGTACGCGTCAGGAAACGCGTGCTGAACCGGACTGGCGGCTTATACTGATCGGTGATGGCTGAGCATTCGGGAGAAGAAGTATGGACATAGCCACCATACTGGGTTTCACGTCCGGTATCGCGCTGGTACTGATAAGCATCATGCTGGGGGGCAGCCTGATGCTGTTTATCAATATTCCTTCCATTGTGCTGGTGTTAGGCGGGACCGTGGCGGCGGTGCTGATCAACTACCCGCTCGGCGACGTGCTGTCGCTGTTCAATACGGTGAAAAACAGTTTCATACAGAAAACCGAGCCGCCCACGGAGGTGATCAAGAAACTGGTGGAGTTCGCCACCGTGGCCCGGCGCGAGGGCATCCTGGCCCTGGAAAGCCGGGTGGCGGACGTCAAGGACGAGTTCATGCGGCGAAGCGTCCAGCTGGCGATTGACGGAACGGCCCCGGAACTGATCAAGGACGTGTTGACCACTGAAGTGGCTTTCATGGAAGATCGCCACGCGATGGGACAGTCCATTCTCGCGGCGATTGCCTCTTTTGCCCCGGCGTTCGGCATGATCGGCACGCTGATCGGGCTGGTACAGATGCTGGCCACCCTGGACGATCCCTCCAAAATCGGTGGCGGCATGGCCGTGGCCCTGCTGACTACCCTTTATGGAGCGCTGATCGCCAACCTGCTGGCCCTGCCGACCCTGGGCAAACTGAAGGTCCGCACGGCCCTTGAAATGCTTGAAAAGGAAATCATCATAGAAGGGATCCTCTCCATTCAGTCCGGTGACAATCCCCGGGTCGTGGAGCAGAAACTGAAGGCGTTCATCTCGCCAGCCCAGCGGAAGTTGCTCGGCGGAGAAAAGTGAGATGGCAGGTCGCAAAAAAAAGGCCGAAGGCGGTGGCGGCGCGCCCGAGTGGCTGGTGACCTACGGCGACCTCATGAGCCTGCTGTTGACCTTTTTCGTTTTGCTTTTGTCCTTCTCAACGATATCGGAAGAAGATTTCAACCAGGCCATGATGTCCATGCAGGGCGCGTTCAGCGTCCTGCCTCGGTTCTCGGGAATCATCAGCAACATTCCCCGCAACCGGCAACAGCAGGAGGAAAGCGTGCACAACGTGGCACGGCGGTTACGCAGGCGGATCCAGGTGCTGGGACTGGAACGGGAAGTGAAAATCGATTACGACGCGCGGGGCGGATTGAAGATCAGTTTTCCGGATAATATTCTTTTTGAACCTGGCAGCGCGGAACTCAAACCTGAAGCGTTTTCTTTCCTGGATGAGGTGGCGGATATGCTGAACGAGATGCCGGATTCTTTCGTGGAAGTGCGAGGACACACGGACAATACGCCACCACCGGAGGGAGGTCCCTACCGGGACAACTTTGACTTGAGCCACGCGAGGGCGGATGCCGTAGGCCGTCGGATGATAGAATCGGGAGGGATCTCGCCGGAGCGGCTGGAACTGGTGGCGTGTGGATCGGGACAGCCCGTGGCACCCAACGCCACGGAGGAAGGCCGAAAGGCCAACAGGCGCGTTGATATTTACGTGAGGGGGCTTGTGGACAAAACGAAAATCGAAACGGAAGAAGTCCAGCGGCGACGACAGCAGGAAACGGGAACCACGGAGGCGCCGCTGCTTCCCATATCACCCCGCGAACTCGAGGAATTGAGGTGACCGCCATGGCCGATATAGAAACGCCCCAGGCTGAGCCCCAGGAACAAGCGGCGGAAAAGAAGAAATCGATGCTGATGCCGATCCTCTTCGGCGTGGCGCTTATCCTGCCCGCTATAGCGGGCCTGGCCGTGTTCCGTTTCGTGATTCTGCCGAGAGTCGCGGCGGAAGAATCGGCGACCGCCAACACGGAGACCATGGTAGAGGAAACCGAGGAATACACGCCGGAAATGCAGATCCTGGAATTGCCGGAAGCCCAGGCTACCGTCACGCCTCCGAATTTTGACGCCGCTTCCCCGTTGCTGATGTACCAGGTGGCCCTGACGTGCGCGAACCCGCAGACGGTGTCCGTGATCGAAACGTATAAGCCCATGTTCATTGCGCTCGTCTCTAAACTGCACAGGAACCGCACCCGGGCCGAACTCTCGGATCCCTTTGTCCAGGAGACGATTCTCAAGCAGGTGCGGGAAGAGGCCAACGCGTTGTTGCAGAAACTGGCCGGTAAGAATAATAATAAGGTTCCGATCCGGGTGATAGAAGCGGTTTACGTCAAGTTTACCATCGTGGACATGTAACGCCGGAGGAACCGCGTGAGTAGTTCGGAGCGTGAAAGACAGGTGGAAGATCATGCCTTCCGGAACGAACTCGAATCGTCCGAGGCGGGGGAAACGCTTCCGCTTCACGCGTTGCATCCGGTCGCGCTCACGGTGACCGCCGAACTCGGCAAGTGTCCCATGACCGTGCGGGATATTCTGGAACTGAGCAAGGATACCGTGCTGGTGCTGAACAAGCAGGCTGGCGAGATGGCCGAGTTGCTGATCAACAATATTCCGTTCGCCCGGGGGGAAATCGTGGTGCTGGGGGATACCCTGCATGTCCGCATCGCGGAAATTTTCGGCATCAACACGGAAGAGACCTGACGTGCGCGCGTGGCCGCGGTGGATGCCGATGTCCGCGTGGATCGTGCTGGCCGGCCTGGTGCTGGCCGCCCAGGGGTTGTGGGCGCAATCCCCCGGCGCGGGGAACGGCGGCGAGACTTGGCAGACCACCACGCCGCCGGACTGGCAGGCCGGACCCTCTTTCACGGATCCATATCCGCCCGAGGAACAGCCCGAGTCCGCGGACGAGGTGCAAACACCCGCAAACCGGCCTGGGGAATCGGCTGGAAAATCGGGGACCGTCCCGCCCGAAACGGGTTCCCCCCGTACCTCTGACCCGGTGATGCGGCGGTTGGACGAGGCCTACGAGGATACCACCGCGGAAGGTGAGCGGGAGGCAACGCGAAACGGCAACGCGCCGTCCATGGGCGTGGCCCTGTTGCGGGCGGTGTTCGCCCTGGCGCTGGTACTGAGCCTGTTTTTCCTGTTTGTCAAGGGATTGAAGATGGTCCGGTCTTTCGCGCCGCCGGGAACGTCGGCCTCCGCGGCGCCGGCCCGCCTTGCGGTAATGGACCGGGTTTCCCTGGGTTCCCGGCACGCGGTTTATCTTCTGGCAGTTCGAGGCCGGATGATCGTGGTCGGCACGGCGCCCGGGTCGATCGTGCCGCTGGCGGTTTTTCCAGGGGATGAAAGGGGGCCGTCCTCTTCCGAAGGAACAGAACGCGCGGCAGTCGCCGGACGTTCGGAGGGGTCCCTGGGTCCGGGAGAAACGGCGCGTTTCAGGGGACTGCTGTCCCGGGCCATCGAACGCATGGAAAACCAGCCTGAAAACGCCGGAACGGAAACCGGCGGGAGCGAAGAAAACCCGGTGGACCAGGACATAGAAGCCCTGCGCGAGGACATCGAGCGTTTACGCCGATTTCTGGAGGAATCCGGCCGTGACCGGAGCGGGGCGTAAAGGCGGTTCTCTCCTTTCCGGGGTAGCGCGAAGAGACGCCGGGCATCGCGCGTTGCCGCCAGGGGTGCTCCGCCTGGGCCAGTTGCTGATCGCGATGGCCGTGGTGATGACCGGTGCGCTGTCAGCCGCCCAGGAGTCCGTGGGCGGCAATTCCAATCCCTTGGGCCTGAACCTGCTGGACGTTGCGCGCGCGGCGGGGAGCCCGGAGAATGTTTCCACCTCGCTGACCGTGGTGTTCATCATCACGGTGATCACCCTCGCCCCGTCCATCCTGATCATGACCACGTGTTTCACGCGGATCATCATCGTCCTGGGGTTTCTGCGGCAGGCACTGGGGACCCAGCAGACACCGCCAAACCAGGTGCTGATAGGCTTGGCCCTGTTCCTGACTTTTTTCATCATGATGCCCACCTATGAAGCGGTGAACCGCGACGCGATTCAACCCTATACGCGCGGCGAACTCTCGCGGGAAGAAGCCCTCAACCGCGCGCTGGAACCCATCCGGGATTTCATGCTCCGGCAGACCCGGCCCAAGGACCTGAGGCTTTTCCTGGAAATCGCCAAGTTGCCTCGACCGCGACAGCGGGCGGACGTGCCCACCCACGTGCTGATTCCCGCGTTCATGATCTCCGAACTGACCGTGGCTTTTCAGATCGGGTTCCTGCTGTATATCCCGTTCCTGATTATCGACATGGTGGTGGCCAGCACGCTGATGGCCATGGGGATGATGATGCTGCCCCCCATTTTCATATCGCTCCCGTTCAAAATCATCATGTTTGTGCTGGTGGACGGCTGGAACCTGATTCTCGGTAGTCTGGTCCGAAGTTTCCGGTAATCCGCGTTACCGGTCGCTTCGCGATGGCGGGGTATAATTTTCTTGAGCACGTCCCGGAGTTTCCCGGCGCGGGAGTGGATCGACATGGATCCAGGGAAGGCATTGAAACTGGGCGTTGGCGCGGTGGTTGTGCTGGTGGCGTTACCTTTTCTGGTCCGACTGTGGCCCGAGCCCATGACGATGGAGCGGGTCCGCCATGGATTCGAGATCTCAGGCCTGCCTATCGAGGGAATGCGGGTGGCGGAGCGTCCTACCAATGAATCCGTTGCCGAACTGAACTTCATGGTGAACGGCGTCTCCGTGGCGGTATATGAATACGACAACGCCGGCACGATCGCCCGTTACCAGGAATATAACAAGAAGGATCCCGGAACCGCGATGGTTGAACACTGGAACCTGGCCCAGTCCCTGGGCGCGGCGGTTCCGAAACAGACGCCCACCCGGTGTGTTCGCCGGGGGTACTTTCTGCTGGTGGCCATCGGAAACGACGTGACAACCCTCAACCGCGTGGTGGAGGTGTTCCAGCGATTGTGATGGACCCTGGTCCGGCTATCGCTTGGGGATAAGATCCCGGATGCCGTTCCACTCGGGATCGTTTTCGAAGATCCACCGGTAGTATTCCTTCTGGGTGAGTCGTTTTCCTGCGTCCTCATCGACGATGACGGTGCACCGTGGATGCAGTTGCAGGGCCGTGGCGGAAATCATGGAGGTGACCGGGCCTTCCACGGCCCTGGCGAGGATATCCGCTTTCTCCTCGCCGGTAACGAGCATCAGGCATTCCTCCGCGTCCAGGATCGTGCCGACGCCCATGGTGATGGCCAGGCGGGGCATGTCTTCCGGTCGGGGGAACAGCGGCGCGTTCTGGGCGATAGTGGCGGGCGTAAGCGCCTTGACCCGGGTTCGCGACAACATGGCGGAAAGGGGCTCGTTGAACCCGATGTGTCCGGATCGGCCGATGCTGAGCAGTTGCAGGTCGATGCCGCCCACGTCTTCGATCAGGGCTTCGTAGGCGAGGCATTCCGCTTCCGGATCCGCCGCCATGCCATTGGGAAGGTGGGTGTTGCGCGGGTCGATGTTGACCCGGCTGAACAGGTGATGGTTCATGTAGTACCGGTAGGAGTTGGGATGCTGGGGCGGCAACCCGACATACTCATCCAGGTTGAAGGTCACGGCCAGGGAAAAGTCGAGCCCCTCTTCCTGGTGCATTTCCACCAGCCGGGCGTACAGGGATTCCATGGTCCGTCCGGTGGCCAGGCCCAGCACGGAATTCGGTTTTCTTCGCAACTGTCGCGCGATGAGTTGCGCGGTGAGTTCGACAGCGTGACGTCGCGTGGGGAGCAGTACGACCTGCATGGCATGACCTCCATGAATGGAATGCTGACCGGATCATATCCTACCGGGGAACTGGATGGACAAACATGAATGCGTGTACGTTTAATAGTAAGGAATGGCGCTATTTTGCCTGAATTTCCACGCGCGGGGCATATTTCCTGCCAGGATTTCTCCTTCCTTCGTTCGTCGAAATGCCCGAAGGAAGCGCGGCGGGGTGTTGTCATTTCGAGCGCAGGGAGAAATCTTGCCCCTCCGATTCAAAGCCAGCCATACAGAATTTATATTAAAGTTTTTTCTTTCCCGTCACATCAGGACCATGCACCGTCGCCTGCCCTGCTCATTGCCGCAATGACGATACGTCTCGGCGACATGACAGGTATACGGTACCCGGGGAAAACGCGCATTAACTCGGAACTACACAAATCCCTGGTCTCCATGCCCGGAAGCCTGGCCCGCGGTGTTATCATGGGTTTGCGCATCGTCGGGAATGAAACTTATGGTTAACGCGCTCAAATACCTGTTGCTGTTTATCCTTTCCGTCGCGCTGCTCGCGGTGATGGTGGCCTTTCAGGGGCCGCAGCACCTGTTCGCGCTGGCCACCGGTGGCTGGGGACGTCTGCCGGGGGAAACAGCGCTCATCGATGTCACCGAAAACTGTGCCGGGCAGGCCGCGTGCGAGAGTGGCCTCATTCGGGTGTTGACCTTTAACGTTCTCTGCAGGGTCTGTACTGAATCGGACCGCAAACCGGGCTACGAGCCATGGTATGTCCGGTTGCCCTACCTCAGGGAGATTATCCGGTATTACGAACCCGATCTTATCGGGTTCCAGGAAACGGGTGGGTCCCAGGACCTGGAGGAACTCAACCCGGATTCGGAGCGTTTCGCGTGGCTGGCTTTTCACGAAGGCGGGCTTTTGTATGGCGATGCCGCCCTGTTGTACCGGCGGGACCGGTTTGAACTGCTCGACAGCGGGCAGTTCTGGCTGAATCCCAATTTCCGGTTGCCCTTCGGCTTTGGCTGGAAGCCGCTTTCCATGCCGCGCTACGTGAACTGGGCCCGGTTGCGGAACCGGGAGAATGGTTTCGAGTTTCTGTTTCTCAACACGCATTTCGACAACAACTCCCCCAATAAAGAACCCTCAGCGGTTTTTGTTCACGATGTTATGCGCGTGCCTGCCCTGCATCTGCCCATCATCATGACAGGCGATTTCAATACCCAGGGCGATACCCAGAGGTATCAGAACCTGGTAAGGGGAAGTGATCCCGAACCATTGCTGAAAGAGGCCGCGGAACTCGCGGCGGTCCGGGAACTGGTTCCCCCGGCGTATCCTGATGAATCCGTGGCACCCGCTGAACCAGACTTGTTCCTGCGGCAGATCGATCATATTTTCCTGGGCGGCCCGGGGACATGGGAGGTGACGCGCTGGGCGGTCGATACCCGCGCGGGTGGCTCGGCAAAGAACATCCAGCCTTCGGATCATCCCGCGGTTTTCGCGGAGGTGCGGTGCGTCTTGCGGTGAATCGGGTGGTTTTTCCCGGCGGTTGACTTTTTGTATGCTGGAAGCGGGCTTTTTCCGGAAAGGGAGAAACGCGTCATGGTATCTAAGCGGGACAAGAATCGAAAAATGGGGATGAGTCGTCGCGGCTTTCTCAAGGCCGCCTGTGCGGCGGCGGCCGGCCCATGGATCATTCCGGGGCGGGCCCTGGGACTGGATGGGGCCGTGGCACCCTCAAACCGGATCACCGTGGGCTTCATCGGCATGGGGCGGATGGCCCGGGGGCATCTGGATGGGTTTCTGCAGGACCCGGAATGCCAGGTTCTCGCCATATGTGACGTGGAACGGTATCGCCGGGAACGGCAGGCGAACCGCGTCAACGAACAGTACGCCGCCCGGGCGGGCTCGGCCACGTACACTGCCTGCGACACCTACAACGATTTTCGGGATCTGTGCGCCCGCCAGGACATTGACGTGGTAGTCATTGCCACCCCGAATCACTGGCACGCCCTGCACGCCATAGAGGCGTTGCGTTCGGGGAAGGATGTGTACCTGGAGAAACCGCTCGCCCGGACCATTGAAGAATGTGAGGCCATCGTGGCGGCGGTACGAAGGTATAACCGGGTGCTGCAGGTGGGCAGCCAGCAGCGGTCCGACACCGCGTTCCGGTTCGCGTGCGAACTGGTCCGTAACGGGCGCATCGGCCGGGTCCGGGAGGTGTACGCCAACATCGGTGGACCACCCAACGAGGACAACCTGCCCGGGGAGCCCTGTCCGGAAGGCCTTGACTGGGACATGTGGCTCGGTCCCTGCCCGTCCCGTCCTTTTTCGTCTACCCTGTGTCCCGGGGAATTCGTGGACGTGTGGGCCGAGTGGCGTTACTACCGCCCATACGCCGGTGGCCTGATGACCGACTGGGGGGCTCACCATTTCGACATCGCCCAGTGGGGGCTGGGCCGGGATGGGAGCGGCCCGGTGGAAATCATCCCCGACCTGCCCGACACGCCTGACGTGAAGATGTTGACCTACGTGTACGAAGACGGTACAAGGTTGTACCGGGGACCGGGGCCCATCAAGGACGCGGGCGTGGTGTTCGTGGGTGACGAGGGTATGGTGGGCGTGAATCGCGGCCAGTTCCTGGTGACCGTACCTGGGCGCCTGCGCTACGAGACCTTCGGTCCCGGCGAGATTCACCTGTACGAAAGCGCGGACCACCGACGCAATTTCCTCGAATGTGTAAGGACACGCAGGGAACCGATCTGCCCCGCCGAGATCGGAGCCAGTTCCGCCACGGTATGTCACATCGGCAACATCGCGTACCAGTTGAAGCGGCCGTTGCGCTGGGACCCCGCGCGGAGAGACTTCGTGGATGATCCCGAGGCCTCCCGGTTGCGCGCTCGCGCGATGCGCGCGCCATGGCAGTTGACCTGAGGAGACGACATCATGAAGCGATTCAGCAGGATGATCGGGAGCCTGGTCCTGGTATTCGGCCTGGCCGGCATGGCTTTCGCGGAACTGCCCCCCGAACTGGAACAGGACTTCCAGGCGTTACGAGGCTATACCCTTGGTGGCGATTTTTCTGCCTGCCAGCGGATCATCGACGCGGTAACCGCGGTCCGGAACGATCCCGCGAAAGCGGCACCCCTGGCGGAAAGAATGGCCCGGGCCCTCTCCGAGACGGGTTACGATGGGCAGTGGTTTCTGTGCCAGTGGCTGTACGTGATCGGCACGGAACGGGAAGCGCCGGCCCTCGCTCGCCTGGTTCATGACCGGAAAACCGCGCCGCTGGGGCTGTACGCCATGAGAGCGATTCCCGGGAAGGGCGTGGACCGTGAACTGATCGGGCTGTTGCGGGGTACCCGGGATCCCCATCTCCTGTGCGGGATCCTGGACTGCCTGGGTAAGCGCGGGGTTACGGAAAGCATCGGGTACGTGTCCCCGTTGACGCGGGGTGGCAATCCACTGGTCGCGCGCGCGGCGGCCCAGTCCCTGGCGGATATGGCAACGCCCGCGGCGGTCAACGCCCTGCGCGAAACGCTGGAACGGACTCGCCCCCCCCGGGACGTTCTGATTGCCGACGCGCTGATCCGGGCCTGCACCCGCTGCGCGGACGCCGCGGCCGTGGACGCGGGACTGGGGGCTGTGGAACGGAAGGTCCGTTTACCGGAACCCTTGCGGCTGGCGGCGCGGAGCGTCCGCGTGGAGAAAGCGGAAGGGGACGCGCGGGAGCAGTTGTTGTACGCCATGCTCATGGATGGCGATCCGGCAATCCGGAAAGCGGGTATGACGCTGGTGTCCCGGTTGGAAGGTGGGGCGGTGACCCTCGCCGCGGCGCGGGCCATGGCGGACAGTTCGACGGAAATCCGACTTGCGCTGCTGACCTTGCTGGAACAGCGGGCGGACGCCGAAGCCTACCCGTACGTGTACGCGATCTTCAAGGCCGCCACGGATCCCGTTGAGAAGGCGGCCCTGATCCGCACGCTGGGCGCCGTGGGTGACTACCGGGTCGCGCCGGAACTGCTTGCCCTGCTGGAGAATGGCGAGCCTGCCGTGAAAGACGCTGTGCGGGACGCGCTACGTCGCGTGAACGATACCAGGCTGGACGCGTACCTTGTGAGCCGGCTGGATTCGTTGTCCACGCCGGGACGGGTGGAGGTCATCAACGCCCTGGCGGCCCGTCGGGCAGAGACCGCAATTTCCGAACTGTTTGTCTGGTCGGGTGGAACGGACCGGGATGCCGCGGCGGCGGCCGTGACCGCCCTGGGGGAACTGGTAGGTCCCGCGGAATTTCCCAGGCTGGCGGGGCTGCTGGCCGGCGGATTTAACGGGGAGGCGGATCGACTGGAAGCGGCTCTCATGTCAGCGCTTCGCCGTATGGAAGATATGGATGACGCCGCCCGCGCGCTGGTAAGCGCGTCGCGTAGGACCCGTGACGCGGCGTACCGGGCTGCCGCCATGCGCGCCCTTGGGGAGACCGGTAGTTCCGAAGCCCTGCCCACCCTGTACCGAGAGGCGTCCCGCGGCAGGCAGGCCGCGCGGCTGGCAGCCATCAGCGCCCTGGGAAAATGGAAATCGCCCGAGCCCCTGGAAAAGTTGCGGAAATGGGCTGTCTCCGGGGCCAGGGGCAAAAACGCCGTCCGGGAGACGGCGGTAGCCGCGCTGCTTGAACTGCTGAAAACCGGAAACGTTGCTCCTGAAACGGCCCTGCCGGTGTATCGGGACTTGCTGAACGCCGGGAAGGGGGATGACAGCATGGTCAAGCGGGTTCTCGCGGGAACGGCTAACCTTGTCCATCCCGGTGGCGTGGATCTAGTGCTGCCTTATCTCGGGGACGAGCGGTATGCCGCGGAGGCCGGGGTTGCCCTGGGGCGTATCCTGCTGGGCACGGCGCGCCTGGACGCCTCCGGGCAGCCGGAATTCTGCCGGAACGCCGTGGATGGCGAACCCCGGACCCGATGGTCCACCGGCGGACACCAGGAGCCCGGACAATGGTTTCAGTTCGATTTCGGAAAGTCGGTTCCGCTGGCGGGGATCGTGCTCGATACCGCGCGCACGCCCACGGATTTTCCCCGGGGCTTGGCGGTTTACGTGATGGACGATCCGGGCCGACCGGGCGAACTGGTAGCCACCGTGCCGGAAGCGGAATGTTCGCCGTCGCTGACCGTGAAGTTTGCGCCGCGCCAGAGTCGCTTTCTGCGGCTGGTGGTGACGGGCACCACGGACAAGCCTGCGTGGTCTATACATGAGGTCCGCCTTTTGACCCGGGCGGGCGATGGATCGTGAAGTAAGCGTGTTGCCGTCGAACGGCCTGGAACACGGGGAAAAATGCGTATGACGGAACGGATGGGGACAGGTTTCTGGGACCGCGCGCGGCGGTTTATGGCGGAGCATTCGGCCCTGTTTATCCTGGCGGGGCTGTGCGTGGCCCTTGGCATCTATTCAGACAGTTTCCGCAGCGTGGAAAACCTGCAGAGCGTGGCCCAGCGCACGCCGGTAGTGGGGATTCTCGCCCTTGGGCAGTTACTGGTAATTCTCACGGGCGGTATTGATCTTTCTGTGGGTAGCGTGGCCGCCCTGGGGGGCGTGCTGGGCTGCATGGCCATGCTCAGGGTGATGGCGTGGCTGGCTGCGGAACCGGCAATGGCTTCCGGGGCGACGGTCCTGCTGGCGTCGTCCGCAGGTGTGCTCAGCGGCGTACTGGTCGGACTGGCGTGTGGCCTGCTGTGTGGTTTGCTGGTGACCCGGGGCAGGATTCCCCCGTTCGTCGTGACCCTGGGCATGATGATGGGGGCCCGGGGCGCCGCGCTGGTGGTATCCGGTGCGAAGCCGGTGTCCCGTCTTCCCCTTGGATTCGCGTGGCTGGGGGGAACCCGGGCCTGGTGGATTCCGGTTCTGCTGATGCTGGGGCTTGCGGCGGTGTTTTCGTTCATGCTGTCCTTTACTCGTTTCGGTCGCGCCTTGTATGCAACGGGTGGCAACATGGAAGCGGCCCGGCTTTCGGGGATCGGGGTTGACCGGGTGCGGGTAGCCGCCTACGCGATCTGCGGGGCCATGGCGGGCCTGGCGGGCATGGTGCTCGCGTCACGGACCAGCGTGGCCGCCCCGACGGGCGCGGAAATGCACGAACTGTACGCCATCGCCGCCTGCGTGATTGGTGGGGCCAGCCTGTCCGGTGGCGAGGGGGGCGCGTTCGCGGCCATCGCCGGGGCCCTGATCATGATGGTGCTGTACAACTTCTGCACGATTCAGAACATATCGGTCCACTGGCAGCAGATCCTGATCGGCCTGCTGCTGGTTGTCCTGGTGTTCTACGACACGTGGCGCAAACGTCGCGCGGGTATCCTCCGGGATTAATGGGCCGGTACCAGGCCGCGCGGCATGGAAAGGGTGACCGTATGACACGCGTTTGGCTGTTTCCGGTGATGTGGGTGTCGGTCGTGGCGGGGGCGGTCGAGCCTCCCGCGCCTTACGGTCCCGTTCCTTCTGAACGGCAACTGGCGTGGCACGCCCTGGAGTATTACGGGTTTGTCCACTACACGGTTAACGCCTTTACTGACAAGGAATGGGGGTATGGCGATGAGGATCCGGCCATATTCAACCCGACTGACCCGGATGTGCGGCAATGGGCCCGCGTGGCCAGGGAAGCTGGCATGAAGGGGCTTATCCTGACTGCCAAGCACCATGATGGATTTTGCCTGTGGCCATCCCGGTACACGGAGCATTCCATCAAAGATTCCCCTTACAAGAACGGGCAGGGAGATATCGTGCGGGAACTTTCCGACGCCTGCCGGGAGGAAGGTATCCTGTTTGGCGTGTACCTGTCACCATGGGACCGCAACCACCCGGAGTACGCGCGGCCGGCCTACGTGGAGTACTACCAGAACCAGTTGCGGGAATTGCTTACGGGGTATGGTCCCTTGTTCGAAGTATGGTTCGATGGGGCCAACGGCGGGGATGGATGGTACGGCGGCGCGCGCGAAAAGCGAACTATTCCTGCCGATTACTACCAGTGGGATAAGGTATACGGCATTGTCCGGGAGTTGCAACCGAATGCCGTGATGTTCGGTGGTCCAGATATCCGGTGGGTCGGAAACGAAAGCGGTTTCGCGGGGGACCCCTGCTGGCACACGTTTGATCCGGATCGCCCAGCTGCCGATCCCCTGGAAGCGCTGCAGCATGGCCACGCGGATGGGCCGAAATGGCTCCCCGCCGAAGTAGACGTGTCCATACGGCCAGGCTGGTTTTACCACGAAAAGGAAGACCGCGCGGTCAAGTCCCCCGCGCGCCTGATGAAAATATACTATGAATCCGTGGGCCGGGGGGCTTCCTTGTTGCTGAACCTGCCGCCGGATCGCCGGGGCCGGATTCACGAGCGGGACGTCGAGTCCCTGATGGGGTTCCGGGCGCTGCGGGAACAGGTCTTTTCGGACAATCTCGCGCGAAGGGCCCGGCTTGCCGCGTCCAGCACGCGCGGGAACGAAGACCGTTTCGGCGTGTTAAACCTTACGGATGAACGGGTGGACACCTATTGGGCCACGGATGACGATGTCCGAAAGGCTTCCGTTACCCTGGACTTTGGCAAAGCGATCCGGTTTGATCATGTGGTTATTCAGGAACATATCGCCCTTGGGCAGCGGATACGCCGGTTTACGGTGGAGGCGGAACGCGGGGGGAACCACTGGGAACCCGTGGCGGATGGCACGTCGGTGGGCTGGAAACGGATCGTCAAGTTTCAGCCCTGTAAAAGCAGGCGTCTTCGGGTCTCCTTCGAATCGGACGCCTGCCCGGTGGTCAGTGAAATCGCCGTCTACGCCGGGCCAGATGCCCAGGCAAAAAAATAATTGCCGCTTTTTCCGGACACCGGAAAGCGATCCCATCGCGAGTCAGGCAGGTAATACCCTTGCGGGGAAGGTGTCATCGTGCGCGCGCGTCGCGGTTTGACTGGATTCCTGTTGCTGGGCTGGATCGCCACGGCGATTTTCGCCGGCGTTCAGACGGTCCGTGTCGGCTGGCTGGAACGTGAAGTGACCAGGCGGGCCATGGCAGGGACTGTAAGTCGGACTGAGGACCCGGTTGGGACCGGTTATGTAGGTACGTCGGCCGGGGACGCCTCGGAAACAGGAGGGGAAGGGGATGCGACGGCGGATAACGATTTCTGGTTGGAAGAAGATGCCGGGAACGACGTGGAATCGGACCAGAATGCCGACAGCCAGTTCATGAAGCAACTGGTGGACAACGCTCTCGCGTCGATGATGGCCAGCCCGGAACCGGAAAATGCCCGGAAGACCAGGCGGCAACTGAAAAAGGAAATGCTGCTCGACCTGGGCAACATGTCAAAGGGTGGAGCGGGAGCGTCGTCCGCCGCGGGTACGGATGGAGCCGCTTCGGGAAGCGTGCCGGGAGACACTGGGCAAGTGTCCCAGGGGGACCGCAAAGGGCCTGGCAAAGCCCCGGCCGTTGATCCCCTGTCTCTTCAATTGGCCCAGCAGGCCAAAGACGCGCAAAAACTGGGCGATTTTGATCGAGCGTTGGACTTGTACCGGCAAAGTATCGAAACGGACCCGAAGAACCGGACGGCTTACCAGGCCATGGGCGCGCTGCAGAAACGCCTGGGCCTCTACGAGGGTGAACTGGCAACCTACCAGCAGTGGGCTGAGCAACTGCCCGGTGATCCCACCGCTCGGTACCTGATGGCAGACGCGTACGCCCGAAGCGGCGCCACGGATCTCGCCCTTGGGCAACTCGAGCAGTTCTTGGAAATGGCTGGCGACGACCTGCGGGTATATCCCATGGCCGCGGACCTGTATCGCCGGATGGGAATGCCCGAGGCCGAACAAGCCGTGCTGGAACAGTGGGTCGCGGCCGCGCCCCAGTCGCCGGACGCTCTCAATGCCCTGGCCGGCAACTACCGGCGCCAGGGAAATTACGCCGCCGCCGAGCAGGCCTACAACACGCTGTTGCAGGCACGCCCGGAGGACGCGGAAGTTCGGGCGCGACTCAGCGCCCTCTACCAGCAGCAGGGACGATACGCCGAAGCCCTCCAGCAACTGGATGAGGCGGTGGCCATGCGACCCAATGACGTCCGCCTGCTCAGCCAACTGGCCGAGACCCGGCGGCGCGCGGGAGATCTTGACGGCGCCATCGGTGCGTATGAACAGGTGATCGCCAGCCAGCCGGGTTCCGAAGCGGCCCTGAACGCCGAGCGGAATATTACCCGCCTGGAACGTCAACTGGAAAGGGCCCAAACGCCCCGTCCCCCCAAGGCGCCCAAGCCGCCCAGATCCCGCTAACGGGCGATGTGTCAGACTTGCCGATCTTTCCTTCGTTATACTTTCCGTTAACACGGGAGAATTGCGATATGACCAAGGGCCAGATGGTACTCGCGTTGGTGGTAATGGTGATAGCGGTGGCGGCGGGAAGCGTGGTGTTCCTGGGAGACCGGCTGATCGCGCCGTCTCCGGCCACGCCTGAAATAAAATCGTCCACTAGGACGGCCGATTCCCAAAAGGCGTCCAGTGTTTCCGTGGAAGACGCCGACTCATTGCCGGGACCTCTAACCGGCGCGGCGCGTCCGAAGGAAACCGGAGGAAACGACGGCAAGAAAGCGGATCTTAAGCCGGCACCCGATGCCGCATTGAAGCCGTCCGAGAAGTCATCCGCCGATGCCGCCGCCAGGATGAACAAGCCGGAGCCTCCCAAGCCGGCGGCCCCGTCAAAACCCGCTCCGCCCAAGACCGCGGCCACGCAGACGCCGCAGAAAGCCCCCGCGGCTTCACCCGAGATGCAGATGCTGGCGGAAGCCAGTGTCGCGGCAAAAAACGGGGATTACGACAAGGCGTTTCGGCTGTATGAAGACGCCATTCGTTCCAATCCCAAGAATCCAAAGGCCTACCAGGACCTGGCCGTCCTGCAGCGGCAGTTAGGTATGCTGGACGAAGAAGTGGGTACCTACCAGCGCTGGATGCAGGCCATGCCCGACGATCCGACCAGTCGCTATTTCATGGCCGAGGCCTATTCCCGGAACGGCGAGTTCGATACCGCGAAAGAATGGCTCGATCAGTTTGTCACCCTTTCGAACGGGGATCCCCGCTCCTTTCCGATGGCTTCTTCCCTGTACCAGCGGATTGGCGTTCCCGACGCGGAACAGTACATGCTGGAGACCTGGGCGCGCAACGATCCTAAGAATCCAAGCGCCCAGATTATGCTGGGCGATTATTATCAGCGCGCTGGCGACCTGCAACGGGCGGAACAGGCCTTTCAACAGGTGGTCAACCTCAAGCCGAATGATCCGTCGGCCTTGTCCCAACTAGGTAACCTGTATCAGCAGATGGGCCGGCACGAGGAAGCGATTCAGCAGTATGAGCGCGCCCTGCAACAGAAACCCGATGATTCCGTGCTGATGTCCCGAATGGCCAGCGCTTACAAAGATATGGGAGACCTGGAGAGTGCCCGGATGATTTACGAACAGATTATTGCCTCCAAGCCGGGCACGCCGGACGCCGAACTCGCCGCCCATAACCTGGAACGATTGCAAATGACCCAACAGTAAGGTTACCGTCCGGCGGGAAGGGAAGATATTCCGGGCACCCTTCCGGGGATTTATTCCCGACCGTTTCCCTGCAAGCCGTGTTCGCGGGCGTAATCGGCTAAGGCATCCCGCAACAGTTTCCGTCCCCGGAACAGCCGGGACATCACCGTGCCCAGCGGGCACCCCATGATATCTGCGATTTCCTTGTAGGACATGTCCTGCAGGTCTGCCATGATGACCGCGTTCCGAAAGTCCGGTGGCAGGGATTCCAGCGCGTTACGCACTGGATCATCCAGTAATTCCAGCAGGTCGTCCACGTGGTTTTCCCTGGGCTCGATAAAAACGTCCGGATCCGGGAAGGCTTCGGGTGCCGCCTCGAAACCACTCAGTTCCACTTCCGCGGGTCGCCGCGTTTTCCGTCGGTATTCATTAATAAATGTGTTCCGCAGGATGGTGAGCAACCAGGCCTTGATGTACGTGCCTTCCTTGAATTTATCATGAAACCGGAGGGCTTTCACAAAGGTGTTTTGCGTCAGGTCCTCCGCGTCGGCGGGATTCCGGGTCAGGCGCAGGGCCACGGCGTACAACATGTCCACGTGTTCCAGAACCTGCCGTTCGAATTCCTTGGATCGCGCTTTTGGTTTGGACTCACTCACGTATGCGATCTAACCTTTACATGGAACTGGTGATTTCACCGCTCAGAATTCCATTCCACTTGACCTTGCGGAAAGTGTAACAAGTTCTCGTGTTTTCAGTCAATCCGCCGGAAATGTACAAGGGGAAGGGCATTGCACGGCCCGGGTGTCCACGCGTATTTTGGGGCCGCGACAGGAAACGGGCAAGGGAACACCTGTCGGAAGACGTATTTTTTCCCCGGTCAGCTGGTATTTTTTGGGGAAAACTGCGAAAATTTTTCTGATATCATTGAATTTAGGTGAAGGAAAGTCTTGACAATTGCGTGAAGGTTTACTACAATACTTGTCAAGAGTTTATTTTGAACGAGGATATATGGGGTCTGGCGAAGACCGTCATGGGATGGGATTCGTCGGAATCCATGAGATGGAGAACAGGTTGCTGGTGAGGATAACGCGGTGGCACCGGCATTGAAAAAGAGAGTGGTGCTGGACATCGGTACCAGCGCGGTCCGGTTTTGCGAACTGACGAAAACCAAAACCGGACTGCAGGTTACCCGTTTCGCGCAACGCGAATTCAACGCGGATCCGGCGCTCGACGAGGAGCAGCGCCGGGAAGTTCGCTCCACGGCTGTTCGGGAATTGTTGAAGGAGGCGCGCGTCAAGCGGGGAAAACTGGTGCTGGCGGTGCCCGGCCAGTCCGTTTTCACGCGCAGCCGTACCTTGCCCCCGGTGCCGGAATACCGGGTCAACCAGATCGTCCGCTACGAAATTCAGCAGCAGATTCCCTTCGGCCTGGACCAGATCGCGATGGACTACCAGGTCCTGGGACGAAGTGAACAGGGCGGCTACGACGTGCTCATGGCGGCGATCAAGGTGGACGTGGTGGATAAGCACCTGGAGATCGTGGCTCCCCTTAAACGTTCCGTTGCTTGGGTGGACATCGTGCCCATGGCCGCGTACAACTGGATGCGGCAGGCCGGGGAATTTGGCAACCCGTCCGAGTGCGTGGCCCTCCTGAATATCGGCGCGTCTACCACGGATCTGATTATCGAGCGCAACGGCCAGTTCCGGTTTACCCGCCCGATCGCGTTTGGGGGCAATGACATTACCAGGGCCCTTGCCGAGGCCTTCAACATGGACTTCGCCACGGCGGAAAAACTCAAGCGCGAACGGGCCTTCGCGCCCACTGGGAACCCCCAGCGGGACGGACAGGGTGGCGAAGTAATTGGTCGAGTCTTGCAACGGCTGGTGACGGAGGTGACCCGGTCGTTTTCCTACTTCCGGTCCTTGCCGGGAGGTGGAACGGTCAATCGGATCATTCTTTCCGGCGGGGGCGCCAAGTTGAAAAACCTGGCTCCTTATCTCCAGCGGCAGTGGAACATGGAGGTCCGGCCTGCCAACGTGCTTAACGGCTTGTCGGTGGCGCCGGCAGCGGCATCCATCCGGGACGCGGGAGAACAGGCGGCCGTGGTGCTGGGGCTGGCCCTGCGTTGCGCGGCTGCCGCCCCGCTGACCTTCGACCTGATTCCACCGCGGCTGGTTATTGCGGCCCGTCGTAAGGAACAGGCAGTCTACTGGGCGCTGTCCGTGTGCGCGGTCATCCTGATCTTCTTCTCGATGGTTCCCGCCGAACACAAGAAGAACCAGCTAGTTAAACAGCGAATCGAGGAACTGAAAAACATTATCCGGGCGTATGATCCCGAACTGGTGCAACGGATACGACCAGGATCTCCGCCGCCCGTGTCCACGCTGAACGAGCAGTTGGCCCAGCGCAAGGCCGCTGTGCGGCAGGTGGAAAACCAGGTCAAAGCCCTGGACGCGGCGCGACGTCAGCGCCGGTTCTGGATGGATGAATTGTCCCTGATCGCGGACGCGCGGCCTGCCACGGGAGGTATCTGGTTCGCTTCGGTGGAGACGACAGTAGTGGAAGACACGCCCGCGGGCGGTCAGGCTCCCGGACCCCAACCGGGTCGGGGTGGTCGACAGGGGACCGAAGGTGGCCTGAAGACGGGATTTCCCGGTATTCAGCCCCCGGGTGGCGTGACCAGAAACGTGGGTGGACGCGCCGCGGGGGGAGGACCGGCGGCCGGTGCCAGGGGACCTGCTGGTCCAGGCGCTCCTGCCGCCGCGGCGGAAATCGAGACCCGATCACAGCCCATACCCAATGGGATGATCGTAAGGGGATACGCCGAAACGGACACAGCGTTTAAACAGTTCACCAACGAATTGAAGCAGATTTATCGGCAACTTGGTGCGAACGTGTACCTTTCCGCGCAGGACGTGATTTACAAGGAAGCGTCCATTCAGCCGCAGCCCTGGAACGTGCTGTATAACGCGCCGCTCGCCGGGGGTGGAACCGGGGGCGGGGGCGCCGCCCAGCAGCAGGGCGGGGGAGGGGCCGGGATTCTCTCATTCGAAGTTACGGTGAAATTCCGGCGTTCGCCGCAACCTCCCGCCAGGCAGGAGCAGCAACCCAATCCGGGAGGAGGCGGCGCATGAGTTCCCGTACGGCCAACCTCCTGTGGGGAGCGATCCTGGTTGTGGTGCTTGCCGCGGTCGGCGGGGTATGGTTCATGTTTGTGCAGCCGATGTTCGATCAGTACAAGCAGGATGAACGGACCCGTCAGTCTCTCGAGGAAACCCTGGACAAGTTGCGGGAATCCTTCGCGGGGTACAAGCCGGAACTGATGCTGGACCTGTGGCAGCGCAGCCTGCAACCCTGGCGGCAGGCCCGGGAAGAGCGCGCGGCCTATTTCAACCTGGCCGACTGGACCAAGTACGAAGGCAAACCCGATGAAGGCCGAATGAAGAAATTCTGGTACTTCGAAGAAATGAACCGGCTGGTCAAAGAATTTTATGACAAGGTGTTAGCCAAGAGGAACTCCTATAACACGTTTCCCAAGAATCCGATTGATATGTTCCAGATTCCTGGCCAGCAAACTTACCAGAGTAGGGATATTACCGACAAGGAGATTGCTGATAACCTGTCGGAGTTAACATTTGGGTTGAAGGTGTGCGAGTTCCTGCTGGATCACAATGTAACCCAGGTGAACGACATGGCACTCTGGCCCGGCTGGATTTCGAAAGATCACGCCGAGATTCTGGGGATGCGCACGGTGGGTGTGGAATGCGTGATGACCATGCGGGATCTGGCTAAACTCATGGACGACATGCGCACGGCGGACCGGTATTTCAACGTCAACGCGATCAAGATAACCTATCCGTATATCGCGTACAACGTGGAACCGCAGTTGAACGTGTCGATGATCATCAGCCAGGCGAATTACCTGAAACGAAAGGTAGAGCAGAGCGAGAGAGCGGCGGCCCCCGGATCGGGTGGTCCGGGCGGACCCGGCATGCCACCGGGGGTGACGGGACGTCCGCAGGTGCAGCAGGTTACCGCGGAGGAACCGAACGCGATCAGCAAGGCGTGGAAGTGGTTCAAGAACAACATCCTGTACATACATTGACAACGGTTCCGGCCTGAGAGCCGGGGGACAAGGACGACTTGGTAGACAAGCTGCAGAAAACGGGCGCGTGGATCTGGCGCAACAAGGAACGCGCGGTACTGCTGGTGATGCTGTTGATCCTGGGGTACCGGGGATGGGAACTGATGTCTCCGCCGCCCATGCCGAATTGGCCAAGGGTACAGCCGCCAAAGCCCCAGTTGCCGGAAGACCTGTCTGAACTGGCGGAGCAGAACATCGAGTTGCCACCGGTTCCGTCTCCCAGGCCTCCGGCGGATGTACCCGAAGCCTACGCGTCCCTGTACCAGAAAAACCCGTTCTGGTATTATTCGGGATCTGGCGCTTCCCAGGGCGAACAGGAAATCACGGTGGAGCAGTTGAATATCCAGTTGCTCAACCTGCAGCAGGTTCAGGGGAAGTGGCGGGCCCGGTTACGTACCACGAGCACGACCAAGTGGTATGACGAAGGCGAACAATTCGAAGAGTTTGAGTTGTTGCGGATCAATCCGGAGGATAAAACGGTAGAAATCCGTTCGGAACGGTACGGCAAAAATTTCACGCTGAAAATGAACCAGTGAGACAGGCTTATGCGGATGAACATGACGGTGAAAATGCCAGCCGAAACGACCCGGAATCAATCCCGGGTCCAGCGGGAGGATCAGAGTCTAATGAGTAAGCACGGGAAACGCGGGATCGGTTACGGGGGCGTCGCGGCCCTTCTGGCGGTTTTGACGCTGTGCATGTTTTCCGCGGTAGGCCAGGATGCTGCCGCTCCACCTCCTCCCGCGCAGGAGGCGTCGGACGCCGGCGCGGTGGCAGCGTCTCCCCCGGCGGACGCGACGGGTGCTCTGCCGGAAGACGAACAGTACTACCGTCGCGGGGTTGAACTCTACAAGCAGGACCTGTACCGCGAGGCCCTGACGGAATTCAATCGCGCGCTGGCTATCAACCCGAACCACGAGGAGGCGAGGCGGTTCCAGGAGAAAGCCAACGCCCGGTTGCAGGAATCACTCGCCGGTGTGAGCGGGCCCGCGCCTGCCTTCGAAACCATCGACCCCGACACGATCCGGAAACAGGGTGAAACCATTCCGCCCAACGCGGACGAAGTGAAACGGGAACGGATCCGGAACCTGCTGGATACCGCGGCCCGGTACATGGAGGCGGAACGGTTCAAGGTGGCGGTGGAAATCTACAGCAACGTCCTGCTGATCGATCCCAACAATCCCGAGGCGAAAGAAGGCCTGCACAAGGCCACGCTGGGTGCCCGCGCGCAGAACGTGGCCGAGGAAGAAAAAGGCATTCAGCAGGACCGGGCCATGATCCGGGAGTACATCGAAAAATCGAAACGACTGCCAGAGGGCGCCGATGCCACGGGCATCAAGCCGTACCGGTTCAGCGTGCCGGAGATCGAGGAGAAGACGGAACAGACTAAGGAAAAAAGTGTCATTGAGACGGTGCTCGAGTCGCCCGTGAGCATTGAGTTTGAGGATATCCACCTGAGCGAAGTGGTGAATTTCATAACGGACAGTTGGGACATTAATATTGTCATTGACAACCGCGCGGTGGAACCACCAGCCAAAACACAGCCCCCGCAAGGCGGGCAGCCCGCCGGCGGAGTTCCGGGCGCGCCGGGTATGCCGGGAGCCTTCCCGGGTGCACCCGGGGCGCCGGGCGTGCCGGGAGCCTTCCCGGGTGCCCCGGGCGCGTTTCCCGCCGCGGGGGCCCGTCCTGGTGCCCCCGGTGCCGCGCCGGCGTTTGGCGCGCAGCGCCCAGGAGCCCCAGCCTATGGCAATCAGCAGCCTGGCACCCAGGGCATGACCAGCGCTTCCTATGACACCGTTTACGGTCCCAAGTCTTCCGGGATCATTCCCTACATCAACATGAAAAACGTAAGTCTGGGAGAAGCCCTGAAGGCCATGTTACGGCCACTGGGTCTGGACTATGCCGTGCAGCCCGGTTTCCTGTGGATCAGCAAGCCGGAGATTATCCGTCGAGAGACTTTTGAAAAACTGGAAACCCGGTACTACGAACTGCGGAACGCGGGATCAGAGACCCTATACAAACTGGTTTTGCGTAACCGGTTTGGTGGCGCGGGCGGCCGTATGGGCGGCTATGGCGGTGGCATGAAGGGTGGTGGCATGGGCGGCTATGGCGGCGGCATGGGCGGTTACGGTGGGGGCAT
>JAGPFE010000075.1 GCA_018056705.1 Candidatus Hydrogenedentota bacterium
CGTTGATCAGGGTAAACGCGTCGAATGTCGCTACCTGTACCCGGCCCTCTTCGTCAAACTCGGGTATACCCATGGGCCCAACGGTCCGTGGCATAAGCCGGGTAAACAGGGCCGTGCCGCTGTAGCCCCGCTTCGCGGCGGGATTCCAGAACGCATGGTACCCCTCCGGCTCACGAAGGTCCCGCGGCAGTTCATCGGGCAGCACCCGGGTTTCCTGGAGACACAGCACATCGGGCCGGGTGGTGTTGAACCACTCCATGAAACCGTTTTTCAACGCCGCCCGTAAACCGTTCACGTTCCAAGACATCAGGATCATGCGCGTCCTTTCCCGGCCTGTTTCGCGCGTTGCCGCCATCCTGGTGGTCGGCAAGACCTCCGTCGCGTCGACCAAACATGCTACACACCCCCGTTCATTCCGGGCAAAAGCGGCAACGGATGCCCCAGGAAATGAAAGGGCAACGGACCCTCTTCCCGACTGAAAAACACCGGGCGGGACCGGTCCCGCCGGACCGTCCCGCCCGGGTCACCCCGCCACATGGCCTCTTCTCACGTCGGCCTACTGACCCCTTTCGTCAGTACCTCCATAAGAATTATACCATGCTTTTCCAATTCCAGTTTCCCGGGCACCGGTTCTACCGAATGCCCCGGGCGGCTTTCAGGTTTTCCGCGACCGCTTTCCAGTTCACCACGTTCCACCATGCCTCGATATATTCCGCCCGGCGATTCTGGTACTTGAGGTAGTAGGCGTGTTCCCACACGTCGATGCCCAGGATGGGCACCACGCCCCACGGAGACAACTTGTGCTGGTTTTCCGCCTGCAGAACGATCAGGCTGTCATCCTGGGGCCGGTAATGCAGCAGGGCCCATCCGCTACCCTCCACCGCGGCGGCCGCGGCGGAAAAATGGGCCTTGAACGCATTGAAATCTCCGAAATCCTTGGCGATATATTCCGCCAGTTCTCCGTCCGGTTCCCCGCCTCCGCCTTTTCCGGCCGGTGCCATGATTTTCCAGAACATGCTGTGCAGGAAGTGGCCTCCCCCGTTGAAGGCTGCTTTTTTGGAGAGGGCCTGCACTGCCGCGAAATCGCCCTTCGCCCGGGCCTCCGCCAGGGCTGCTTCGGCCTCGTTCAGGCCCTTGACGTAAGCGGCATGGTGTTTCGAGTGATGCAGTTCCATGGTTTTGGTGTCGATGTAAGGCTCTAGCGCGTCGTAAGAATAGGGCAGTTCCGGAAGGGTATGGTTCGTAACCTGGCCACCGCCACTCATTCCCTGTGCCTGGGCCACAGTAGACATGCCGCCCAGGAGGGCTGCTCCCATGGCCAGGGTACCGCCCGTGGTAAGAAATTCCCGTCTCGTGCTCATGATCGTGTTTCCTTGTTGCTGTTCCGTTCCTGATTTGCTAGATAAAACCCCGATTGTTTATTCAGTATTCCAGACATAATTTAAGTTGTAGTTACAGCATCTTATCTGGTCTTCTGGGAGTAATCCGCCTGGCTGGCGCGGCGCGCGTGGCCCATGTGGCGCATTTTTTCACATACCGCGAAAAAACATCTTGACTTTTTAGTTGTTTTGATTTAAAATAAGCATGATGGACCTCTAACTTTAAATTCATTTTCAACCTTTTTATGGATTTTTCAACTACAATATGTAGTCAATCTGACCTGATTCTTTGCATGGATACGGTCATTGCTTCGAAGGCAAGGACCCGTATTATGCAGGCGTTGTTCCCGGATCCTGATAGATCTTACTACCAGAGGCAGATCGAACTGGCTACCGGGCTACCCCTTCGGGCGGTACAACGGGAACTGGATCGGCTGACCCGGGCCGGACTCCTGTTCCGGAGGGAAGAAGGAAACCGGGTCTATTACCAGGTCAATCGGGATCATCCCCTGTTCCCGGAGTTCCAGTCCCTGACCCTGAAAACCGCGCCTCCCCTCCATCGCGCGCGCCACGACCTGCTGGAAGAACCCGGAATACGCCTGGCCCTGGTTACTCCGGACAGACGCCGCGTCCTGCTGGTCACGCGGGGCAATCGCCGCCCTGCTCCCCCCGCGATCCAGGGATTCGACGTGGAAACCATAACCGGCGAGACCTTCCTGGAGCGGCTGGGCTCTGGAGACCCCGAACTGGCGGCGGTATTGCGTGAGGGACGCGACCTTCTGGGCAGGCGGGACGACGTACTGTGGCGACATATCGAGGCGGCCGGGTTCGAGGTGCTCCGCGAACCGGGCGTTCCCTGAGAGGACGACATACTATGGATATCAGCAGTCTTTGTAACACGTGGTGGAACCGGGTAACCACCTCGGCCCGGTCAGAACAGCAGGGATTCGTCCGGCGTCTGCTTGGGCTGCTCGACTGGGACATGCCCATGCCCTTCACGCCCCCACCCGCCGCGGAGGAGATGGGCGCCATTACCTATCTCCTGCGCAGCAACGGCCGAAGCACGGTTGCGGCCTGCTTTCTGCCGCCGGGCCTGCTGGAATCGCCCTCGGCGGTCATCGCCCGGGGACTGGACTGCTGTCCCGCGGTCCGCGTGCTGCTGGATGACCTGCGCAGTCCCGCCATCCACTACCTGTTCATCAGCGACCTTGGACGGGCGTACCTGTATGACGCGCATACCGAAGAACTGCTGGAATGGTCCGACGACGCGGGGTCTTTCGAGGCGCGTTTTCAACCGCTGCTGAAACGGGGACGGGTCATTCACGGAGCCCTGGAAGAACTGCGCCGTCCCTCCCGCAATGCCTCGGCCAAGCAGTTGCGAGAATGGGCCCTGGCGTGGGCTGACCGGCTCGAGTCGTCTTACCGCGTGCCCAGTGACCAGGCGGGCGGGCTGTTCGACCGGCTGTGCGTCCTTTATGCCACGCGGGAGTACCACATGTTCCGGCGCACCCGCCAGCGGCTGCTGAGCCGGTTCGACGAACTGGTCCGGGAAGCGCAGAACGGCCCTGACCGTTCGGGCATCGGTCGCGACCTGGTACGCCTGTTTCACGACATGTGGCTGGACTGGCGCGTTGGACTGTTCGCGCCATGCGCCCCCCTGGACAACGCGCTGGAAGAAGACGCGCTGGCCCGGGCCTGGTTGCGCGAGGCCCTGCTACATGGCCGCCACAAGTTCACCACGGCCACCCTCCTGGAAAGTTTCAACTACGGGGACCCCGCGGAAAAGATGCGGGTTCGCATGGTGCCGGAGGAAAATCCGGACCGAGAGGCCTACCTCTACGGGCACGGCCTGGACAACGTGGATGCGGCGCGCGTTGTAGTGGACGTGGCCGAAGAAGGATACCGGGCGGTATTGTTCTGGTTTGACCGGGTCGTAGCGTTGTACGACCGGCTGACCGCGGAATTCGACCGGCGGGCCGCCCGATCCACGGACACGGGTAGTGAGGCAGACCTGTTCGCGTGGTCGGAGGCCAACGCGGGAAGACCTTCGGCGTGCGTGGACAGCCTTGCCCATGCCTGTGGGAGGGGATTCGGCGTCCTGTGGTCCACCCCCCGGCAATTCCGGATCGCCCGGCTGCTGCTTACCATGCACCTGATACACCGGTACGCCGAGCGCAATGAACCGGTGGAACGGTTGCCGGAATTCGAGACCCTGATGGAACGGCGGCCGGCCGTCCTGTCCCCGGACCGGGTTCTCACGCCTCGTCGGCGGGTATCCTCTGACGTGGATTCACTCTGAAGATGCCACACCGGACCCCGACTCGGGACGTACCTCGCTGACGGTATCTCCCTCCTCGATGAAAAAACAGTCGCGGCTGGCGTTCTTGGCCATGTACAGCAACCGGTCGGCCCGGGTCATCACGGTGGTTTCGGTGTCGTTCGGTCGCATGAGGACACAACCCGCGGAGATGGTTACCCGGATTTCCCTGCCCCCAGACAGCAGCGTGGAACACCGAACGAGAGACAGCAGCCGGGTTGCCAGCACGCACAGGCTGTCCACCGTGGCCGGCTGACAGAGCACCAGGAATTCTTCGCCGCCCCATCGACCGATGAAGTCTACCCGGCGCAAGGCCCCCGCGAGGGTCCGAGCCACCATTTTCAGGACCAGGTCACCTGCCTGGTGACCATAGGTATCGTTGACCTCCTTGAAACGGTCGATGTCCAGAAATATCACACCGCCGGTTATGCCTAGCCGGCCCATTTCGTCCAGGCGTATCCGGAGCATGTTGTCGCAGTAACGACGGTTGCCGATGCCAGTGAGAGGATCAAGGAGCGCCATTTCCTGGAGCGTCTCAATGGTCTGAAAGGCCGCGATCTCACCGGAGATATCCCGGAAGGTTTCCAGGCCACCCAGTACACGACCAGCACCATCCCTGATCTGCGCCGTGCAGACCAGAACGGGCACCCGGTGACCATCCCGGTGCTTGAGAAACACACGGGCCTCCCGGGACACGCCATCACGAATGGTCTGCGCGAGGGGGCACGGGCCCTGGCACAGGTTATGGCCCTCCCCGTCGACATGCACCAGCAGGTTGTCAGAACAGGCTCTTCCCACCGTCTCTTCCGCTGGATACCCGGTAATGGCCTCTGCCCCCTTGTTCCAGTAGAGAATCCGGCGGGAAGGATCGGTAAAATATACGCCGTCGTAAACGTGGTCCAGCAATGTCCTGAAAAAGTCGGGTATGTCCCCGAACAGCGCACTTAACGGATCTTCCATTTTTTGCCCCTTGATTGGCGGTCGATATCACAGTAAGTGTAACACAAAGGCCATGGCGAAGAAACCTGAACTGATGACTACCACCCTCTGGGATTTTCCCTCGCAACAGTACGGGGACGAAACCCAGGGCAGCAAGCATTACGAGGGTGCCACGCCGGCTTATATCATCTGGAACCTGCTGCAGCGCTACACGAAAAAGGGAGACCTCGTGGTCGACCCCATGGCGGGAAGTGGCACCACCCTGGACGTCGCGCGGGACCTGGAACGCCGAGCCCTGGGTTACGACCTGCAGCCCACCCGTCCGGACGTGTTCCGCCATGACGCCCGCCAGTTGCCCCTGCAGGATGAAAAGGTGGATTTTGTGTTCGTGGACCCGCCATATTCCACGCACCTGCGCTACAGTGACGATCCCCGGTGTATCGGAAAACTGGACGCCCGGGAACCGGCCTACTACGAGGCCATGGAACAGGTGATCCGGGAGATTCACCGGTTGTTGCGCCCGGGTCGATACATGGCCCTCTACGTTTGCGACTCGTTCAAAAAAAACCGGCCTTTCTGTCCCATCGGGTTCGAACTCTTCGGCATTCTCCGCCGGTACTTCGAGCCGGTCGACATCGTCTGCGTGGCCAGGCATAACCGGAAACTGGCGTATCCTCACTGGCACCGCGCGGCCGTGGAAGGCAATTTCTTTCTGCGGGGATTCAACTACCTGTTTATCATGCGCAAGCCGCTCCGGCACGCGGAAAAACGGGGATCAACAAGGACACCCGGTATCCCGATTTCGCCGCCCCCCGACCAGCCAGGGGAACCCGGCCACCCCAGGCATTCCTCCGGTAAATCCACCAGATCCCGGAGACCTCAGGGCAAACGGAACAGAGCGAAAACCGGAAAGTGATCCGAAGGGTACCGGCCGTTGTCATTGCGGTCGATGGTTTCGCAACGCACGGGCTCAACCGGGCCCTTGAACAGAATCCAGTCGATCCGATCATCCGCCGCCGGATCCACCGGCTTGAACCCGTTGAAGGTAATGGACGGCCCCTTCTTCTCGGGCGATTCCACCCAAGCATCCCGGAACCCGGCGTTCATCGCGGCTGTGTAGGGCGCCGACTTACCCGCCGCCGCGTTGAAGTCGCCGATGAAAATCACGGGCTCATCCCCGGGTGGAGGACATTGCTCCAGCCTGCGGACTACCACGCCCACCGACTGTTCCCTGGCCTGTTCGCCCATGTGATCGAAGTGGGTATTGACCAGGGTAAAGTGTCGGCCGGTCTGCCGGTCGAACAGCCGCAGGCGGGTGGCCATGCGCGTGATCTTCGCGTCCCAGCCCATGGAACCCGGTTCCTCGGGCGTGTCACTGAGCCAGAAGTTCTCGATCAGCAGCGGAGCGAATCGATCCTTGCGGTAAAACACGGCGGTCATCTCGCTCGAGCCGTCGCGGTTACGGCCAAGGCCATGCCACGCGTAGTCGGGCAGGTGTTCCTGGAGGTATTCGCCCTGTACCTGAAGGCATTCTTGGAGACCGAGCACATCCGGCTGGTACTGGCGAATGGTGTCCACCAGGAGGCCCCGGCGCTTGAGCCAGTGGTTTTCGCCATCCGGCGCCGTCCCGTAACGGATGTTAAAGGTCATCACCCGAAGAGTCTGCGCGTTATCCGCCAGGGCGCAGGCACTCAGTCCCACCGCCACGCAAAGCAGGGCTACACGGTTCATGGCGCCTCCTGTTCGATCAGTTCAAGCGCTTTCTCTTCCAGTTTTCCGTTGACGAATCCCAGTCGAAGCCGCCGGTTTTTATCCATGTCGTTCCAGACCATCCAGAAAATCCGGCGGGGCTCGGTGAATTCCCCGGCGGGCACGTATTCCGTGTTGGTCATGTCTGGATCAGATAACAGGATGGCCTTGACGTCCGCCTCGGTCATGCCGTACAGCAACCGGTCGAAAAGCGCGGCGTTCAGTTCCGGACGCGTTGGAGAAGGGGATGGGGCCGGTTCCGGCTCGACCGTCACGGGCGGATTGGGCGAGGGGGGCGGCTGATCCACGGACGGAACCAGGGGTGCCGGACCCGAACAACTGAACCGGTACGCCATCGCCACGACCAGCAACAGCGCTATTGTCCCCGCGATAATCCACCAGGTTCTGCCGTTGTCTTTCATGAGCGCGACCCCCGCGTCCACTGGCCTGTTCCCAGTGTAACATGGAGGCCGACCCGGGTGGTAAAACACGCGTCCAGAGAAAGGGTGGCGGGAAAAATGGAGCGGGATAACGTGGCACCGCGGGAAAGCCGGGTAGCCGGCAGTTGTCTAGAAAAGATCAGCGCGGAAGTCGCGCGCTCGAAGACTTCGCGTCTTCACCAGGTGGCCGCTCCACATGGGCCTTGGGTCCTGTCTGGGACCGTTACAAAGTCTCTTGTCCGGCCACGCGACTTCCGCGCCCCGGCCTTACTGAACCCGGGATGTTCGCCCCTGCTTGACCCGCCCGCGGGCGGATCGAACCCATTTCATGGGTACTGCTGGCGCACCCGGCATTCAGATTAGGCCGTCACGAGCCCTTGGAAGCGGCCGGAATCTTCTGAACTCAGCCTCCTCTAGTTGCTACCCTGAATTCAACGTTCGCTCTCGCTTCCGCTGTCTCCGGCCGCAACCTCTAAGGCATCGCTTCCGTATCAACTGTACCACACCCGCGCGAAAATTGCAAGAAAAAAATGAAGAACGCGTTAAAAATTCAGGCCGCGGAAAGGGCAACTGTTTGCCCAAGGAAATGATTAATAGGGAGCCCCGGGGAAAAAGCCCCAGATAAAAAAGGATGGTGGGCGATACTGGGCTCGAACCAGTGACCTCTGCCGTGTGAAGACAGCGCTCTAACCAACTGAGCTAATCGCCCACGCAATCTGTATATTAACACGTTTCGCGCGAATGACGCAACACCGCACGCGTTTCAAGGAACGGTGAGCGCCAGGTGAATGCCCTCTTTTACGGGGAGCAAACTCAATAACGGGCCCCCAGGGGACGCAAGCGACACCGATCCGCGGTTCGTGTCACCGGAACCAGCAGCGCGGACTTGTCGCGCAATGGGCCTGGACTTTTCGGCGCATGAGTGGGGCTTCATCGCCTGCTATCAGCCACAGGGCTTGGCAATGATTTTCCTGCCGGCGTTTTCCCTGACCTGGAACGTCCATTATCTCAGCGCGTGGATTCGCCCGGTGTTGAACAATAAACCCTAACAAGATTTCTCCTCACTGCGTTCGTCGAAATGACAAGAAAACGCGTCCCCGCGAAAAGAGTCCCTTCCCCTGAAACGGCTCAGGCCATCCCGCCAGCAACGCGCTTTCCCCTTCGGCCCGGCACGTTGTGCAATCACTTTAAGTTAACACCATGCCGATAAAATTAATATGACCTCGGCGCAACATCCTCCTTTTGCCGAGCCCGGGCCATTTTCCGCGCGCGGATAAGAAAAAAGGCCCGCGCGTTCACGCGGACCCGTTGTTTGCATTGGTAGCGGGGGCGGGATTCGAACCCGCGACCTTTGGGTTATGAGCCCAACGAGCTACCAGGCTGCTCCACCCCGCGACTGACTGAAGATTGTTATACCACACATGGCACGCGCGGCGCAATAACCTGGTGTGCCCCAGCCGAAAGAGGCCCGGGAGCGGGCCCTGGATCGCGCGACCCGCCCCCGGGACATTTGCCAGGTTAACGGTTACAGCACCACCGAAATGACGCCGAGGGTATTGGCCACCAGCCGGTTGCAGGGCGTGTCCGCGCCCTTCTCCACGTACCGGAGAAATTCCACGTGGCCATCCATGTACAGGACGTTTGCCCCGCCCGGCACGTGGTTAAAGGCCAGCGTGTTCGACGCGAACAGGTCAAACATCGTTACCACCGTGCTCTGGGCCATGTTGCTGGCCGCGGGGTTGTTGATGTCGGTGATCAGGAACCGCTCGATCCCCTCGCGCAGCCGGTAAATGGTGCTGCCGCCGCCACTGCCCAGGCCGGCCGTGACCGGAATGTCGCTGTCCACCAGTTGGGCAATCCGCGCGGCGTCCCGGCTGAGAATCGCGCCGGCCAGTCCCTGCTGCAGCAGCAGGGTTTCCAGGGCTCCTACCAGTTGCGGCAGGCCGCCGTCACTCAGGTCTGCCGGCAACCGACTGGGATCCGCCGAACTGAACTGGGTCAGCAGCGAAATCAGCAGATCCAGGGGTACCCCCTGCCGATACCCCAACTGGTCCATGACCCAGCCCGAGTACCCGTAACTGGCGTCCGCGGCGCTCGCGCACCGATCCTGGGGCCGGGTGACGTTCATGCACAACTCGCCGGCGTCGTTGTAGATCGCCCGGGATTCTTCCGTGTATTCCGGGTCCGACGGACAGAACAGAATGTTCGGGTCGGTCAGGTATTCCGGGTACAGCGAAAACGTGTTGGCCGCGAAGTCGAAAACCGGTACATTGGGGCTACCATCATAGTATGGGAAAATGCCTACCTGGATCGTGGGATACGCGCCCCGGGCCTCGTTGGAATACATCTTGAAGATCAGGCCCCACTGTTTCAGGTTGTTCTGGCAGGACGAGCGGCGGGCCGCCTCGCGGGCCCGGGCCAGCGCCGGCAGCAGGATCGCCGCCAGGATGCCGATAATGGCGATCACCACCAGCAGTTCGATCAGCGTGAACCCTTTTCGATGTTTCATCACACCTTGCTCCTTCTGTGGTTGAGGTTAAATTGGTTCAACCAATCATGTGGAGATATTATATCATAGCCCTTTTCAAAAGTCAAGTACTTTCTCGGGACAATTTCGTGGCATCGATACCTGTTCGCGTCCCATGAGGATTGTGCGGCCCCTTACATGGTATTGACCTCCATTACGTACATTTCATCGTAATCTCGCGCGGGATGATTCGAAACCGGGGTCGAATGGGGTACAATATCTCTATTCCCCCGCGGGGGATTTTTTCATGGAAAGGCCGGGCCGGGCCGGGCAAGACTATGGAGCGGAAACCATGACCACGGAAAAACGGAAGATCGTGCTGGCGTATTCGGGCGGACTGGACACCTCGGTTATCCTGCGGTGGCTGATCGAGACCTATAACGCCGAGGTGATCGCATTCATCGCGGACCTGGGCCAGGGCGAGGAGCTTGAAGAAGCCCGGGCCAAGGCCCTGCGCACCGGCGCGGCCCACGCGGTCGTTCGGGATGTCAAGGAGGATTTCGTCAGGGATTTCGTGTTCCCGGCGATGCGAGCCAACGCGATTTACGAGGGGTTTTACCTGCTGGGCACGAGCATCGCGCGACCCCTGATCGCCCGGGAGCAAGTGGCGGTGACGCGGGAGTTCGGCGCGGACACCATCGCGCACGGCGCGACGGGCAAGGGCAATGACCAGGTGCGGTTCGAAATGACGGCCATGGC
>JAGPFE010000027.1 GCA_018056705.1 Candidatus Hydrogenedentota bacterium
TCCGGCCGCCCAGTAAGGCTGGCTGACGGCTAAACGCCACCACGGTCTGTCGCGGGTCCGGAATGCCGGCGCCCCCGGCAGTGGGGTGTGGTACAATGCGGGCGGAAACCCGTGGAGGTGCCGCCATGTGGATCGTGAAGTGGTGGTACCGCGTGCTGTCCGCTTTCGCCGGATTGCGGCGCGCGTCGACACGCGCGGTCACGATGCCGCCGGGAGATCACGACTCCGGCCATGAGGACGCGGCGGCCACCGCGTCTCCTTCCGCCAGGCATACCTGGCGTGCCCATGGCAGTGGAAGACACTGAAGTTACCCGGATCCGGGAGGATAAAGCCCGGTTGCGTCGGGCCCAGCGGGCCCGGTTCGCGGGGGTGGGCCTTCAACGACTGTTGGAGGAAAACCACCGCCTGGTAGAGGCCCTGGTGGTTCATTCTCTCTTTGCTTGCGCGGAATCCGTCCTGGGCTATTTCCGCCATTTTCCCGAAGAACCCGACCCGCGAGTCCCCCTTGAAGTGGCTGTCAGGAGGGGGAAACGTGTGTATGTTCCGGTCATCTCCGCGAAAGGCATGCCCATGGCGTGGGCCCCGTGGAGCGGTCTGGAACCGGTACGCGCGGGGATGTACGGCATTCCTGAACCGGATGTACCAGCCATCGTGGATATCGGGACATTACCTTCACCGGTTTTGTGTCTTGTGCCTGGTATGGCGTTCACCCTCCGGGGGGATCGTCTGGGGCGGGGCGGCGGCTATTACGATCGTTTTCTGGAGCATTTCCGGGGCGACGTAGTGGGTATGGCGTTTTCTCTGTCCCTGGTGGACACCATGCCGCTGGCCCCGGGAGATCAGCCGGTTCATTTCCTCGCCACGCCTGGCGGCGTGATCCGCGCGCTGGCCCGGGAATGAACGGCCCCCTCAGGGCCGGATAATCGCCAGGATGTCCCGGTGTACCGCGCCGTTACTGATCAGTACCCCCTGTTTCCGGTCGAAGACCCGCAGGGGCGACCCATCCAGGCGGGTTGCCGTGCCCCCCGCCTCCTCGGCAATCAGTTGGGCGGCCGCGTAGTCCCAGGGATGCAGCGTCATGTGGATGTACGCCTCCGATTCCCCCGCGGCCACCTGGCATATCCCCCCTACTGCCGCTCCGCAACACCGGATCTGCCCGGCCCGCAACATGATGTTCGATGCCCGCTTCATGAACATCTGCCGATCTTCCATGACACTGAAGTCGATCTCAACGCAGGCTTCTTCCAGCCGGTTGATTTCTGAAACCCGAAGTGGACGACCGTCGCACCAGGCGCCCCCGTTCCGCGATGCCAGAAAAAAGCGGTTGTCCAGGGGAAAGGCCACGCCCGCGCATCGGGTCTTGCCGTCTTCCACGAACGCGATGGAAACCCCGAACAGCGGCCGCATGCCCCGCACGAAGTTATACGTTCCGTCGATCGGGTCCACGACCCACGCCCGGCCGTCCGGGGTATCGGGAAGCCGGCTCAGGCTTCCTTCTTCCGCCACGAGCGCGTCGTCGGGAAAGGCCTGGTTCAGCGCATCGGCGAACCGCTTCTGAACGGTCAGGTCTACCTCCGTCAGCAGGTCCGCCGGATCTCCTTTGGAAGTAACGGTGACCAGGTGGCGGGATTCCCACTTTTCCACCACGTACCCGCTGATCCGTTTCAGGAATCGCTCGATGAAATCCAGTTCCGCGCTTGCTTGTGTTTTCATGATGCCGTTTCCCACGCGATTCTTTCCATCTTATGATATCCGGCCTTTGGGGCGCATCTCATGGCGCGAGGCGCTTTTCCGATACCGGATCAAACACGCGACATTGATCCGTGTCCACCCGCAGACGGATCGTGTCGCCCACTCGGGTGCTACCGGCTGGACAGCGCGCGATCAGTCGCGCACATCCGCACCTTACGCAGGCGAACGCGTCCGCGCCCGTCAATTCCACGGATTCCACGACTCCCACGGGCAAGTCCCTGTTCGCGTCCATTTCCGCAACGGGGGTGACCGATTCCGGCCGCAGGCCGACCAGGATCCGTCGGTCCGGTCGGGATTCCAGGGCGGACCGGTACGCGGAGGGCAACCTGAGCCTGATGGCTTCATCCTCCGAAACGAAACAGGCCCCCGCGCCATCCGGCTGCCACCGGCCGGAAAGTATCGACATGGGCGGTGAACCGATGAATCGGGCCACGAAAACGGAGGCGGGATAGCGGTAAACTTCCAGGGGCGCGCCCACCTGTTCGAGCCGCCCGTCCCGCAGGATGGCGACCCGGTCGCCCATCGTCATGGCTTCGATCTGGTCGTGTGTGACGTAAACCGCCGCGGTGCCCAGGCGCCGTTGCAGGGCCAGCAACTCCGAGCGGGTCTGCGCGCGGAACTGGGCGTCCAGGTTCGACAGGGGCTCGTCGAACAGAAAAAGCCGCGGTTGCCGCACGATGGCCCGACCCACGGCCACCCGCTGTTTCTGTCCGCCGGACAGGGCCGCCGGTTTGCGCCCAAGTAACGACTCGAGTCCCAGCATGGCGGCGGCTTCGCGCACCCGGCGGTCAATGTCGGCCTTCGGATATTTCCGGTTTCTCAGTCCGAAAGCCATGTTTTCATATACCGTCATGTGGGGATACAGGGCGTAATGCTGAAATACCATCGCCACGTTCCGGTCCCTGGGGGACAGGGTATTTGCCAGGGTATCTCCGATCCAGATTTCCCCCGTCTCCGCGGGTTCCAGGCCAGCGATCACCCGAAGCAGGGTGGATTTGCCGCAACCGGAGGGACCGCATACCACCAGGAATTCCCCCTCCCCCACTTCCAGGGAGATGTCTCGCAACGCGCGGACTCCCCCGGGATAAGTTACGCTGACCGATACCAGGCGTAACGCCGCCGGATCCGCTCCGGTTCCGTGGTCAACTCCTTTCATCATCTCGCGCGGCATCCGTTGATCCACACCGCTTCAGGCGCGTATTCTGCGCCATCCTGTCCATGATCGACCCGACGAAGCAGAATCCCGTTGAGGATTCGCCCCTCGGCGGAAAAGGGCACGGTCCAGTGCATGCCACCCAGCAGACGGACGGGCACGCTGTATCCACCTTCCCAGGCCGTTTCCAGGGACAGCACGCCATGGCCCGCCGCGCGTGACAGGCTTTCCAGCAGAAGGGTTCCGCTGCCGGCGAGCAGGTCCGTGCCCGCCAGGCACACCCGCCCGTCCGGTTTCTTTTCCACCGTCGCGCCGAACAGCGTGTATGTTCCGGGCGGCTCACCCGCGAGGCTCACCGCGTCCGAAACGAACAGAAACCGCCCCGGTCCCTTTGCCCGGATCATCGCGGCAAGGGTGTCCCCGGGCAGGTGGCAAAGGTCCGGTATGAAGGAAGCGACCAGCCGGTCTTCCGCCAGTTGGGGCCACACCGGATTCCGGTGACGGTGAGTCAGGGCGGGTAGACCGTTTCCCAGGTGTGTGCTGAGACGCGCCCCGGCTTCAGCGGCCGCCCGGATCGTCTCTCCATCCGCCAGCGTGTGCCCTATGCCGATGAGCAGACGCGGATCCTGTTCATGAACGCGGGATATCAACGCCAGCCCCCCGGGAACTTCCGGGGCCAGGGTCAGGTACCGGATGGTTTCTCCGGAAGCGACCATGATCCGGCGGAACGTTTCGATGGAAGCGGGCTGCGCGTGTTCCCGGGGATGCGCGCCTCGGGCCCCGTCCTCAGGCGAAATAAACGGTCCTTCAAGGTGAAGCCCCACGGGACGCGCGCCCGCCTGTGCCGCGGGATGCCGGGGCCAGTTCCGGATGAACCCGCCTACCAGGACCGCCTTGCGTTCCAGCGCGTCTGTCGCGTCGGTGATCAGCGTGGGTAACCAGGCTGCCACGCCTTCCCGGGCAAGGCCCCGGCACAACACCAGGAAATCCGCTTCGGTCAGCGAGGGATCCTGCAGGTTCACCCCGAACCCGCCATTCACCTGCAGGTCGATCAGCGGTGGACAGAACACCCGTTCCGGCGGTTCCTCGAACGGTTCCCCTCCGGATCCGCGCGCGATATCGGCGGTTCCCCGCGCCAGGTCGATCCGGATCCGTTGCCTGGAAAAAACGTGCCGAGCGTCAGCGATCATCCGGGGCTGTCCCCTCTTTGCTAGGACGCGTCAGCATCCCAGCCTGGCCAGAATGGATTCTATACTGCCAAGGTAACTGGATCCGAACAGGCGTACGTGTACCAGCAGGGGGTACAGGTTGTACAGGTCGCGCCGGAGGGCGAAAAAATCCTTTGAAAGCCCCCGAATGGCAGCGTACGCGTCGAAGAATGGTTTTCCAAACGTGTTGAACAGGGTAGAAAAAGCCAGTTCAATTTCCGGGTGTCCGTAATAAACCGCGGGATCGATCAGGCCCACCAGGCGCCCGTTTCGAGTCAGGATGTTCCCTCCCCACAGGTCACCATGCAGCAGCGAAGGGTATTCCGGCTCATCGATGTACTGGTCCAGCCGCTCTGCCAGCCGTTCGAGCCGGGCCATGAGTCCCGCCGGAATCCGCCGTTCTTTCAGTGCCTCGCGGGCCATGTGCAGCAGGCGCTGTTCGCGGAAAAATGGAAGCCATCGATCCGAGGGAGGATTGGGTTGCGGCAGGGCCCCGATTAAAGTGTCCCGTTCCAGGCCGAACCGGTCCCATCGCGTGGCGTGACACGCCGCGATGACCTCGGCGCAATGCCGCTGGGTAATCGCGTCGAAGCCGCCACCGTCGTGATCGATGTAAGCCATCACCAGCAGGCCCGGCCCGGCGTGATAGACCTCGGGTACCGGTACCGGGCTCCGCTGGCGCAGGTAACGCAGCATCCACCCCTCGAGGGGCAGCGTTGACCGGGCGGGATCGTCCCGTTTGACGGCCACCAGGCGTCCGTCCGCGAGCCGCGCCTTCCACGCTTCGGCCACGCATCCACCGCTGAGGGGTCTCAGGTCCATCACCGCCGAGCCAAGCACCTGGGCCAACTGCTCCGGAAGGGACGCGCCGGATGCTCGCGCGACCATGGCACTACTCCTTATCCACGCCGTTCCGGACCAGGTATTCGAGCAATGCCCGCCCGCAGGTTTCGACAAGGTCGAAAACCTTTCGAAAACCCTCTGGTCCCCCATAATACGGGTCCGGCACTTCTTCTGGACACCCCGGCGGGCCGAAGGACGTGAACAGGCGAACCTTGTCCCGGTGTTGCGGAGGACATATCGCCAGCAGATCCTCGAGGTTTTCCCGGTCCATCGCCAGGATCAGGTCGAACCGTTCGAAATCTTCCCTCCGCACCTGGCGCGCCCGCAACCCGCTCAGGTCCATGCCTCGCCGCCGTGCTTCCGCCTGCGCCCGGCTGTCCGGCGGATGGCCCACGTGCCACGCGCCCGTGCCCGCCGAATCGATTTCGATCCGGTCCCCCAGCCCGCGCTCTACCACCAGTTTCCGGAATACGCCCTCGGCCGTGGGACTCCTGCAGATATTGCCCAGGCAGACAAATAACACCCGCGTCATCGATATTCTCCGGGAAAGTGAAACGGTCTTCGTTTGGACGCCCGATATTCTACCCGATCCATCGGCCTTGGCGGACGGCGGCGCTCAGGGACCGGCCTTTGCCGCCGGCGTGGCGGGCGTCACCTGTATCACCTGCTCGGCCACGGTACCCGTGAGCAGATCTTCCGCCAGCAGGTGCCAGGGCCCCGCCGGATCGTTCCACGCGAAATAGAAATCCAGGGATACCACGTCCTCGCGCGTCATCCGGACGGTTTCCCGGAACCATCGCGGTACCTGTCCCGTCGGATCGGTGAGGCGGATCCTTACCGGCCGATCCGCGCTTCCGTTATCCCGGGATCCTGCCGCCCGGACCACGATTCGGACGGCGCATCGCTTACCCCCTTCCGTGCCCGCGGGGCCCACGATCGCGACAGAGGGTTTTTCATCCGGCACCACGGCCCAGAGCCCGGCTTCACCGGCTTTAAGCGAGACCTTGCTTCCCCCGCGCGCGGGCCGGGAAGGTTCCGCGAGCAGGTCCATGAGCCGATATCCTTTCCCCACCCCCGGCAGTTTAATCCGTGCCGTGTCCGCGGGGCCCGCCAGCGCGAAATATACCGGCATGGTGCCCAGGGTTCTCCGCCGCGTGAGCAGGCCACCGCTGTTGTTTTCCTCGGGGGTCAACCCCTCTGCCTGGATACCCGCCGCCGCCAGCGTTGCCTGGATCGCCACGTGCTCCGGGGGCGGTTCCTGGTCCTTCCCCGGCGTGACGGGACGCAACGGGTGGTTCAGCAACAGGGCCCGCCCATCGGCCGACAGGATCTGGCAACAAGTGCCGTTACCGTTCCATCCCACGCGACTGCCCGCGTCGGGCGTGAGTCGCTCGGCCCGCGTGATTCCATACCGCGTGTTGCCGGTGTCCGGCGTGACCTCCACCCACGCGGGGGCTTCGCCTTCTCCTTCCGCCGGCCGCGCGCCAAAGATTTCGGCCAGGGGATTCGGTTGCCTTCGAACGCCGTATTCCGTGTAACTGCCCGGTAGCAGGTCCGCCATGAGCGTGCCGCCCCGCGCGTGAAACTCCTGGAACGCCGCGATTTCCCCATCCGTCAGCGCGCGACACTGCGGCAGTACGACCACTTTTACGGATGGATCCGCGAGCCGATCAAGCCGGGTCGTATCGACGAAGGCCCAGTCCACGCCGGTCCGGTCCAGCAGGATGGTCCAGTTATCCAGGCAGGTCTCATCGGGGTCGGGAAAATCCAGGTCGATCCGCCGGAACAGGTGGGTGGCCAGGCTGTCGAATACCAGTACCTTGGGAGGAACGGGCAGCGCGTGGAACCAGAGGGCCCCTCGCCGCCGGATCGTTTCCGTGGTTTCGATCAGGGCCGCGAGGCCAGGCGAGGGCTGCCCTTCCGGAAGGATCGCTTCCGAAGGGGACGACGTGGTCACGCCCGGCAGAAGGGATTCGATCCACAGGCCGTTCAGGCCGAGTCCCGCGCAAAGCCAGGCGGACCATCGGCACGTCTCCGGTTGCCGCCATCCCGGGAAATCGCCGGGTATCACGCCGTAACCCCGACAGGTGGCCGCGCGCGTGTCCGCCAGCCGCGCCAGGTCAGGCAGATCAAGGTTCACGGCCAGCCAGTCCATGACGCCCGAGAGGTCCGTTACCCAGCATCCCCCGGATGGCAGGTCTTCCCGCGGCACCCGGAATCCAACGTGTCCTTGTCGATCCGTGCCCCGGATGGTCCGCGCGCGTTCCGCCATGAACCCCAGGAACGTTTCCGCCGTGAATCGTTGCCAGGCCAGCCAGGGCGCGCGGTTGCCCGGTAAGGTCCAGTCCGGCTGGATCTGCTCTGCCGGGTCCGTCCATGCGCCATACCGGGATCCCCATGCCGCGTTGAGGGAATCCACGCTTTCAAAATGATCCCGCAGCCATGCCGTGAACCCTTCCCTCGCGCGGGGATCCCGACTGCCCGTTCCGCCACCTGCCGGCCACGAGATACCCCAACCCAGCGAGTACATCCGGCACCCTCCCGCCCAGTGTGTCGCGACGCCTTCCCGCAGCCGCTGATCCGTTTCCGCGACGTACTCCGGGTTCCACGGGCTGGATGCCCGATCACCTTGAAGTTCAGTGGCCACGACGGGAAACCGCGCCAGTTCGGGCACGAACAGCAGCCCCGCTTTGCCTGCCAGGAGGATCTGTTCTTCTCCTGCCGGCGCGTGTAGCCGACTGAATCCCCATGCCGCGAGATTTCGCAGTTTCGCGGCGTATCCGGCGTCCGCCTGGAACAGGTCTTCCGCCGCGTTTAACTCAAAAGAACCGGGCTGATCCGTCGCGCGCGTCGAGACGTAGCGGACATACCGGTTTCCCCGGCCCATGTCCCATTCGGTGAAATGTCCAGGATCCCCTTCCCGTGTCGTGATCTCGATCTTCAGCACGCCGCCAGTGGCCTCCGCGACCGGCAGGGACAGCATTACGCGCCCCCCTTCCGCCGTGACGGGTGCCATGGCGAAACCATGCGCCCGGCCGAGCGCGTCCACGCAACGGGCCGCCACCACGCCCGTCCGGTTCGGATCCGCGTGGGGCGTCAGGGTAACGGTAATGTTCAGCGTGTCGTTTGCCCGGACCCACGTGCGCTCCAGTTCGGGCTCACCGGCAAAGTCAGGCCATCCGGCGAACCGGACCGTGCCACTGGCCCAGGCCAGGGTCCTGTCACGCCGATTTTTCAGCCACGCGTCGACGATCTTCATACCCGTTCCCGCCGGAATCTCAACCGTGAAGTGCTGGAGGCCCCGGTCCAGCATGCCGGCATCCCGGATCAGCAGGTAATCCTCCGAATCCGGCACGCGGATCCGGACTTCCAGGTGCGCGGGCTCTGGCAGCGGCCTGTCGAACCGTACCCGTACCGGGCGCAACTCCGATGCCGCCGCCGGCACGTACATCGACTGCACATAGGCATCCGGCAGGTCCGGCGGAATTTCTTCCGACGCGGGTCCCGGTGGGGACGCGTCCTCGATCGCCACGATTGCAACGGGCGCGGTCCATCCTGCCGCCAGCAGAACCAGCCGGCACGCGAAACGCCAGAGATCGTTTTCCAGGCCCGGATCCAGGATCGACAGGTCTTCCGGTACCGGCAGTAGCGCGGTATGTTCAGGCAGGATCCCGGGAAAGGCTGTTTCCACCACGCGTCCCTTGCCGTGCCGGTACATCCGGACTGCCGCGTGTTCCCGGGTCCAGCCGGGTACGGGTTCCGATTCGACCTGCCGGACCGTTTCATCGGGCTCGTTTTCCAGGGTGTCCAGCAGGATTCGCAGGGGATCTCCGGCCTCCTCATGCCAGTGCGTGATCAGCAGACCGCTACCAGCCGCGACTCGGTCAAACAGGGCGGATAACACCGTTTCCGGTAGCGCGCGGCTGCTCAGGTTGCCCAGGATAATGACGTCCCATGTTTCCCGCAACGCGGCGAGCAGCCGTTCCGTGACATGTTCCGGCGTCCATTCCGGAACTTCGGGAGTTCCCGGTTCCGGTTCGCGCCCCGTCGACGTGGCCGACCAAATCCCGATGGCCGTTACCTCCAGTCCCAGGTGCAAGCGCAGCATGGCCGCGTCGCCCAGCCCTCCCCGTGGCGCGATCAGCAGGCAACGGCGCGGACCGTCCCGGAGCGGAGCGCCCCACGGAAGTACGGACGCGCTGGTCCGGGCGCTGGCCCGGTGAAACACGCTGCCCCGCGGTGCCATGCCCCCCACGGACAGGTATGAGAGACCGCCTGCCGCCGCGGGGGAATCGGTCCACGACCAGCCCGACAGTACCATCACCATCGTGAACAGCACCCGGAAACGAAAAGGTATAACCCTTTGCCTTCCCGGCTGTCCAGGGCGTATGATGTCGGTGGATTGGAGCGGCGCGATACACGCGCCGGTAAGTCGGGCGGCGCGCGAAACCATGAGGGATCACCCTTTCCAGTGCGTCTCCGGCGGCTGGCGTCTACATCGTACCCTCCGGATAGGGATTGCGGCAACCCCAACGGCCGCTCGCGCGGCGGAGGATGATCTCATGGAATTCACGACAGCCGGTATCCTCAGTGCCCTGACAACGCCGTTTACCCGAGACGGGGAACGCGTTGATTATGATCGCCTGCTCAGTCTCGCGCGTGCCGTGGTGCAGCAGGGTGCCACGGGTTTTTTCTGCTTCGGTACCACGGGTGAAGGACTCATGATGAGTCCCGACGAGCGAATGGAAGGAACCGCTTTCCTGGTTAGGGAGATGGGACGCAAGGCCCAGGTCATTCCTCATACCGGCGCGATTGATCTAGCCACCACCGTCCGCCTGACCCGGCACGCCCAGGAAGTGGGAGCCGCCGCGGCGGCCGTGGTCTCACCCTTTTATTACGGCTACGACGAAGAAGCGCTGTTCCGGTATTACGCGCGGATCGCGAAAGCCGTGTCCGGATTTCCCGTGCTGCTTTATAACATTCCTTCCTGCGCCCGGAATGTCCTGACGCCCACCCTGGTGGCCCGGTTGGCCGACGCGTGCGACAACATTGTCGGGATCAAGGACAGTTCCGGCAACATGGTCGCCCTCAAGGAGACCATTGACCGGGTCCGTCCCGGGTTCCAGGTCATCAACGGCGTCGATGAATACGGCCTCGAATCTTTTGTCGCGGGATGCCCCGCCGTTGTTTCCGGTCTCTCCAATGTCGTGTGCGACATCTATCACGCGGTTTATACGGCGTTCCGGAAAGGGCGTCTCGAGCAGGCCGCCCGGGAACAGCAACGCCTGCTGCATGCCGCCCGGGCCCTCAAGCACGGCACGCTGCTGTCGTTGATCAAGTACGCCCAGACCCTGCGAGGATATGGCGGTGGTTACGTTCGACCGCCTCACCGGGAAGTTACGGCACGGGAAAAAAAGGAAGTCACCACCGCGCTCGAAAAACTCGGTATCCTGTGAAGCGCCGAATTCGGGTTACTCCTGGCCCCGCTCACGTTGCTTGATCTTCGCCCACGCGGTCACGGCCTCTTCCGCCGTGGCCGCCTTATTTTCCCCGAACACGTGATCATGTCGCCGCACCATTTTCTCATGGGCCAGCCTCAGCGCGTCTTCGAGACGAAACAGCCCCTGGGATTCCGCCGCAATCCCCGATGACAGCAGGACGAACAGCGCGTCGCCGAATTCTTCCCTCGCGTGGGCGTCATCCCCTTTTTCCAGGGCCTCGATGTATTCGTCCGTTTCTTTCACGGCATACCGGGCAAATTCCACGGGGCCCTGTTCCCGGTCCCATGGGCAGCCATCCGGCGACCGGAGAAATCGACCCAGGGCGCACAGCGCGGCGAACCATCCCGCTTCATCCTGGGGTTCAAAGTTCAGGTAGGGCAATTGGTTATGCATAAAACCTCCGTAAATACCGCAAGAAAACCCGTTTTTTCGAAATGCCGGCCTTAAGAAATCGGTACATCTGCCGATAATACGGGATGAAAGCACTTCCGGACAAGGAGGTCCATCATGATCAAGCAGTGCTGTGTTTGCGGTAAGGTCTACGAAAAGGGCGAATGGAAACGCCCGGCAACCGCTGAACCCCGCATGGTCAGTCACACGTACTGTCCCGATTGCCTGATCAGGGCCGTCATGCAGGCCCGTGGCGTGCGGCCGGATCCGATTCCCCGTCCCCTTCTTGTGCTGAACTGAACGGTAAGGGTTTTCTTTGCACGCGATCTGAAATTCGTCCATGACTCCCAGGTAGCCAGTCCCGCGTCAGTTGGCGCGGGATTTTTTTTGAAAACAGATTATCATTTTCGAAATTTAGCATACAAAACTTTTGTTATGCATGGTAAAATAGAGGCGAGCAACACGGCATACCAGACAAGGAGCCACCCAATGGAAGAAAGGAAAGACCCCATCCTCAACGAACCTGAAACCAGTCAGCAGGAACAGGATGACGGATTCGGTGACACCAGCCCCGTGATTCGACCGTGGCTGCTGGTGCTGATGGTGTTTGCCCTGCTGGCAGGATTGACCGCGTCCGCGGTCATGAACGCGTCCGAAAGTGTGGCCGCTTCCAGCGAAAAGGCCGCCTGTTCTGCCTGTCCCTTCGCGAAAGCCGCTGCCAGGGTCAAGGCAGGTTCGGCCTGCCCGATGAAACAGGAAAAAGCAGCCCCCGTCGCGGCGGGGACGGATCCCATAACTGCCTATGAAGCCGCGCTGAAACAGGTGGAAGAGGTTACGCCCGACCTGTCTCCGGGCACACCGTCCATGGCGCTGGCTGCCCAGGCGGAAAACCCGAAATCGGACGAATCGAACGCGAAATCCGGCACCGATGCGAAAAAATGCGATGAAAAGAAGGATTGCGATAAGAAATCTTCCTCTGGCGACGGCTCTGCCGGAACCGGTAAGAACTGTCCAGCAGGCAAGGCAAAATCCTGTCCCATGGCTTCTCCTCAATCGTGACCAGTTAAAAGTTGTCCCTTCTCCTCCCTCCCTTCCGCCGGGGGCCCGCGCTTAGAATCAGGGTCTCCGGCGCCTTTTTATTTGGGTACCATACCATTCTCAGAAATCTTCCGGGTGTTTTCGCTTTTATGCATCTTTTTTTAATTTTTTTCATGCCAATGGACGCAACAAAATGCCTAAGTAAATAGGGGGAGAATTATCAACACGTCAGGGATGATTACCATGTCAACAGTTTTAGCCCTGCATCACGAGAAAAAGGTTAAGGTTTTCGATTCCGAAGACCAGCCGGTCGTCACGGGCAGACCGCAAGGCCTTTCACAGGACACGGAAATCCTGTGGAATAAGACGTATCACCTGCTGGCTGACCAGTTTGCTGAGCCATTGGATCCCTTGCAAACCCTGTGGCTGGCGGGAATTACGACCATGCTGGTGATGGCGGATCGCCTGGAAGCCCGGATACTGGCTGCCCTGGATAGGGCAGATACTGCGTTGCCTCCAGCCGCGCTTTTACGTGAGACATTTCGGCTGAGGTCTCAGGCGCTTCAGGGGCTCGAGGCATTACGCCGGGCCGGGTCTTCCGCCTGTTGTTCGGAACAGGATCCGATTCCGGCACGGACAACGGATTCAGTTGTCCGTGAGACGTGTGGCCAGGCGAACCCCCGCCCCGATCAGTGTTGTCATGTCCTGGTTCCGGCGGTGCCGATTTCCCGCATCCGGGCGGGACAGGATACGCCCACGCCGGTCAGCGCTACCGGGATGACGTCGCGACATGACCCCGGGGCCATACTTTCCCCTGACAGTCCATTTCACCAGGGCACCCGCCGGGATAACCCGGTTTCCGGGGTGGCGGTTGCCACAGGCCAGTGGCGTGCGGCATCGACGGTTCCAGGTCGGCATGGCCTGGGCAGCAAAGCGCCGCCATCCTGATTTCAGCGCTCCGAACCACGCTCTCGCGCGGATCGATTTTCAGGAATCCCCGCCTGCTTCAAGCCTCACACCTTGACGAAAATCTTTTTCCGGTACATCCCGTAGAGAGGAATCCAAAGCATCGCGAAAGCGATGGCGCTGATCACGAAGTCTGCCGTTACGGAATGCGCTTCGGGAATACGGCCTATCCACATGACGATATCGTCAAACTCGATGATGTGCGGAAGTATGTAGGCGACAATGGCGTTGGCACCGAGCACAACGAAGGGAAACGCCGGTTTGCGGAATCCCCAGATATCGATGAGCAGGTAAAACGCGGCCAGCAGCAGGTAACTCCAGCCTGCCGCCCACAGGACCATCGAACTGGTCCACAGGTGCTTGATGATCGGGAAATGAAAACTCCAGAGCCACCCACCGGCCAGGCAACCGATACCGAGCCCGCAGAGGACCAGGAAATGCCGGCCTGGCGTCCACGTTTTCACGCGCAGCACTTGGCCCGCGAAGGATCCCAGCAGTACCGAGGCTCCAAAACCAAGCCCTGGCAGGATCCAAGCGTAGGTGGTGCCGTCGCGGAATCTTCCCAGTACCTGTTCGTCGATCCACAGGGCCAGATTCTGCCGCGGCTCAAGGTGTCCCGCCGGAAAGTCCGGTCCTGGCACGAACATCATGAGGCCCCAGTAGACCACGAGCAATCCCGCGCACAGGCCGATCTGCTGGCGCGGCGACAGGTGAAGAAACGCGACCGCGGCAATGACGTACCCCACCGCGATGGCCTGGAGCGTGTTGGAAAACAGGTGGAGATGGACCGGGGAATCGAACGGTTCGTAACCGAAAATCCCGGTGATCGACGCCCAAACCACCTGGAGCAGGTTACCCTGCGCGATCATTCCCAGGATCCACAGCAGGGCGAACCGGCGCGCCATGCGCCGGTAGATCGCCCTGTAATCCCGCGTTTCGCTCAGTCGTCGCGCGTAGGCGAAGGGAATGGAAACCCCCGATAGGAATAAAAACAACGGCATGATCAGGTCCCATCCCGAGAATCCCGTCCACTCCACGTGTTTCATGTGATGGACCAGCCATGGGGGAACGGGATGGGGATAACACAGCAACGCGGCCAGCGACGCCACCAGGGGACCGCCTCCGGCTATCCAGAACATGTCGAACCCCCTCAACGCGTCAATGGACATCACGCGCGCGCTGCCCGGCGCGGGGGTCGATGCCGGCTGGGATTCGGGAAGAGGTGACCCTGCCACCGTGTCCGTCATAGTCCTGTCCTCCTCGGGGTGCAGCCGGGGGACAGTCTAGTCCACGAGCGCCTCCGCGCGCAACGGGGACCGCGGGAACTAGCGACCGGATGACCCGGTCACCACGGGAGAGAACCGTTCATGGACGCCGAAAAAACCTGGCGTGGACCTCCGCCAGGATCTCGCGCTGGTTATTGCCGCAGGCGGCGCGCTCCCATGATTGTCGCGGCAGCCACTAGCAGAACCAGCATCGCCCCACCCCCTGCCGGCAGGCTGCCGGAGGCCAGCACGGTTACCACGAAAGGATCGCTCCAGTACACCGTTTTCTGCCCGTCGTCCACCGATACCTTGTAGATGCCGGCGTGTTCCGGCAGGGCGGCCGGAATAGTCAATGAGGCCTCCACCGCGTCCGGTATGGCCACGTCGTTCCGGTACCACTGGTAGGTCAGCGTTCCCGACAGGTTTTCCACGCTGACCGACAATTGAATCGGCTGGCCTTCTTCTGCCCGGTGGGTTCCCGCGATCCGGACGACCGGCTGGGGCGGTTCTGGCGCGGAGGTAATGGCCTTGATGTTGAAGTTAATGGAACCCCAGTTACCGCCCAGCGTGCTGATGTCCGTCCAGGAGACCCCGTCGGAACTGATAAAACTCTGGCCGGGCCCGGCGGTCGCGTTGGCATATCCGGAAATGGGCTGTTCGATCGGACAGGGATTGATCATGGACGCGCTCTGAAAACGGATCGCCACGACAAACGGTTGCCCCGCCGTCAGCGGTACCGGTTGAGGCAGCGGGATCACGAAAAAGCCGGCCTCTTCAAACACGCCCGACACCGTGGCCACGGGATTTGAAAAACCACCTCCGGAATACCCCCCGCTGTACACGGTAATCTGGGCGGACAGGTTTTGATCCACCGCGTAGGTGGCCACCGCCGTCAGCGTTTCGTTTTCCACTGCCGTGAACTGGTTCGCGCACCAGCCCGTGGTGTTGCCGTCTCCGGCATTTCCCAGCAATCCCAGCGGGTCATACTGGTAAATCCGGCCGATCGTCGACGCGGGAACCAGGTCAAAGAACCCCGCCACTTCTTCCAGGGACCGGCTGGTGTGATACGACAGGTAGAAATACCCGGATTCGCCCCACGAGGTCCCCCAACTGTTCTTACAGATCCACGCGCCCGGACCCGGAGCCCCCGGAACCACCTTCGCGTCATCCCATCCCACCAGCGTCACCATGTGCCCGTAATCTTCGCTTCCGGTGCCGTTGCCCGAGTAGTAATACGTTTTCGTGGTGCTGTTATACGAGTTATCGTTCCAGATCATGGTCGCTGAAAGGGGGCCGTAATCCATGATGGCCTGCTGAACCAGGCTGCGGTCTCCACCAGGCGCGACGCTGTACAGGGGCATAAACTGCGCGTAAAATCGGGCTCCGCCGTCCGGGTTCACCGGCTCCGTCACGGTCCAGGGGGTGTACGGATCATCCGCTTCCAGCCACGGTCCCGCGCCCCGTCCCAGGTAAGCCGCGGCGATCTGGTTGTTTCCCCCCGCGCAGGATCCCCACACAAAGCCATGGTGGTTCTTCATGTGGTTTTCCGAAAAATCCCACGTCGCCGAAGTATGAACCTTCAGCCACCCTTCCAGGACCGCGCAGGCGGCGAAGGACCAGCAGGCGCCACAGATCCCCTGGTTTTTGACACCGGTCATCCCGCCCAGCGTTCGCCAATCGAAAGAGGCCGGAATACCGTCCTTGGCGATTCCTCCGCCCCGCTGTAGATGGCTCAGGTCAACCGGGGATGGAATCCATCCAAACCGCCCGTCCGCTTCCCCACCGCTTTTGCCCGATTCCAGCCATGCCGTGAAGGCCGGGTTCAGTGGGCTGATCTCCTGCGCAATACCCTGAACACACCCCGCCAGAACAACACCCACCACGAGCCACAGGTGACGCATGACACGCTCCTTCCGATCGAGTGATTGACGCCTGAGTGATACCAGCCTGCTTTTCTCTATTTTACCACAGGTCCGGAAAGCGTGTCGGGAGATTTCCACGACAGGCTTTGCTGGACGGTTGCGGTATCATGAAAACCAATCGGATCTCCGACGGGAATCCCCGAGCACATGCGAAAGTTGCGGCTTTACTGGCATACCCTGCGTTACCTGTATCCATCCCAGGTGGCCTGGCGGCTGCTGCGCCCCCTGCGGATGCGCCGCGTTCCTCCCCGATTACCCCCGGTGACCTGGGACGTAGCCGCGTTGAACCGTCTGCGCGGTTTTCTCGAGTCCGTGGCTCACGCGGGACTGGACGAGGACGACTCCCTCGATGCCTGGCTCAAGGGCCGACTATGTCTCGCGGGGCAGGTAATTTCCCTGGACGCGCCGGAACGACTGCCATGGGACGCCACGTCCCTTCCAAGGCTGGCCCGGTTCCAGTTACATGGTTTCCGATACTTCCGCTGGCTGGTGATGGCTGTCCTGCGAGGCGGCATCCCGGAGGCCGAGGCTCGGCGGATCATATCCACCGTGGTGGACGACTGGCTCCGTCGCAACCCTCCACCGGCCGATCCGGGCTGGGATCCCTATCCCACCGCGGAACGCCTCTTGAACTGGATTATGGCGACGGCGGTTGTTGGCCTGGAATACCCGTCGATGGCTGGATCCATTGCCTGCCAGGTCTGGCGGCTGGAACGTACCCTGGAATACGACTTGCGGGGGAATCACCTCCTCAGGGAATGGGCTGCCCTTGCCCTGGCGGGCGCGGTTACCGGTGACCGCCGGCGGCTTGAACGGGGCTTGTCCGGAGTGCGCGCTGCCCTGGGGGAACAACTGCTGCCTTCCGGCGAACACGTGGAACGGAGCTGGATGTACCATTCCCTGGCGCTGTTCGACCTGCTGCTGTTGCGGGTGGTCTTGCCAGATCCGCCGGAATGGCTTGTCCGTGACGTCAGGCGAATGACAGACGCCCTTGAGCGGGTCCTGCACGAAGACGGTGAATTTCCGCTGTTCAATGACGCCGCGTTTGGCGAAGCCCCCCCGGCCCGGTTGCTGATTTCATTGGCCAGGTCGGTTTCTCCTTCCATGGAAGCGGGCCGCGGGAAACCTGGTTCAATTGCTGAGGAATCGCTGGATCCCGCTGCTACGTCCCGGTTGCTCATCGCCGCGGGCATCTGCCTGGTCAAGGGCGGTGCTCCCGGCCTGGATTATCAGCCAGGGCATGCCCACGCCGATCCGGGGACCTGGGAACTTTCCATGGATGGATTACGCTGGGTGGTGGACTCCGGCATCCACGGGTACGCCGAAAGCCCCCTGCGCGCGTTCTGCAGGTCCGTCCGGGCACACAACACGGTGGTCATCAATGACATGGAACCCCTGGAATGCTGGAGCGTGTTCCGGGTGGCCCGCCGTTGCGTATTCCTGGATGGCCGGGCGCGGGACAGCGGCGATGGCGAAAGAGAATTGGTGCTGCGCTACCGCTGGTTCCAGGGGTGGATTCACACCCGCGTGTTTCGGGCGGATCGGGCGGGTGCCCTGTGGATCGAGGATATCGCCGAGGGGCAGGGCTTGCTGCGCATGCGTGTCCTGGTGCACCTGCATCCTCGGGTGCGGGTGGAAACCGCGATGGGCGGTCGGGAATGGCGGCTGTTTCAGGATGACATTGCGGGGCCTATCCTGCGGGTGGAATCCGGCGAAGGATGGTTTCCGGCATCCCCGAATTTTCTTGAAAGAACGCCCTTACCTGCCATGGGGGAACCAGAAACATTCCGCCCATCCGACCTGGATTCGGGGAGGTATTATTATTGTCCGAGGTTCGGCCTGGCGCTGCCCGCCCAGTACGGCTGGGTCCGGGCGTCCGGCGCGGACCTGGTTCGCGTGGTGGTCCGGGTACTCCCGCCCCGGACCGGTTAACCGTACTTTCCGGAACAGGCCGAGGGGGGTTCCAGGGCCGGGGCCCGAGATAAGGTAAAATAATGCCATCTTTTTTCCGGATCCTAGGCGGATCCGTAGCGTACGGGAGGCACCTTATGAAGATCTGCGTGGCTGGCGCGTGCGGCAGGATGGGCCGCCGGATTCTGGAAATGGCCGTGGCCGACGGTATCGAAGTCGGGGCAGCCCTGGACCTGCCCGAAAACGCGGGAATGGAACTGGTCTATGGCCTCGAATCCGGTCGTTCCTGCTCGGTGACGGTATGCGCCAGTCCCCACGATGCCATGAAGATGGCCGACGTGCTCATTGATTTCACGCAGCCCGAAGGATGTGCCCGGAACGTGGAAACGGCCCTGGAACTGGGGCGTCCGGCCGTGGTGGGTACCACGGGCCTGGACGAAACCGGGCGCGCGGTGTTGCGACGGGCCGCGGAGCGGGTAGCCGTGGTGCACGCCCCGAACATGAGCGTTGGCGTGAACCTGCTGTTCAAACTGGTCCGGGAAGTGGCCGCCATACTCGGCGAGTCCTACAACGTCGAGATCGTGGAGGCCCACCACAACCGGAAGAAAGACAGTCCGAGCGGCACCGCGCTGAAACTGGCCGAACGGGCAGCCGAAGGCCTGGGATGGAACCTGGACGAAGTGCTGCGGCACGGCCGGGAAGGCCTGGTGGGCGCGCGGCCGTCCCGGGAGATCGGTATGCACGCCGTGCGGGCGGGCGACATCGTCGGCGAACATACCGTGATGTTCGTGGGACCCGGAGAACGGATCGAACTGACCCATAAGGCCCATAACCGGGACAATTTCGCCCGGGGGGCCCTGCTCGCGGCAAGATTCGCGGTGACGGCCAGGCCGGGTCTTTACGATATGCAGGACGTACTGGGGCTTCGATAACCGCGGGTAGACGGGATCAGCATTTCCCTTGGGTCGCGGATGCGCCCGAAGGCATTCTGTCGTTGTCAGGCGCGCCGTTTTTCTCGAGGACGTACAGGGCTTCGTCCGCCAGCAGGTTGGGAAACAGCCGGACCTCGCCCGTTTCGTTGAGGGGAATTTCCCGGACGATCCGGAAGCCGAACTGTCCGCAGAAGTCACGGAAATCCTTGATGGTTACCACGTGCCGGTTGGGCGTGTCGTACCACTGGTATGGCAGGATTGGTGTGACGGGGGCGCGTCCCAGGAAAAAATGCGCGGCCCGGGCCCGCCAGTGGCCGAAATTCGGGAAGGACACGACGCAACGCTGGCCGATCCGGAGCATTTCGCATAAAGCGAACCGGGGGAACTCCAGCACCTGCAGGGTCATGCTGAGAATGACGTAATCGAACAGACGGGCTGGCAGATCCGCCAGACCCTTGTCGATATCGGCCTGGATTACGGATATACCGCTTTCAACGCACCGGATGACGGCTTCCTCGTCGACTTCCAGGCCAACGGCCCGTATCTGCCTGGACCGGATGAGTTTACACAGCAGTTCACCGGTTCCGCAGCCGATGTCGAGCACCCGGGACCCCGGTTCGATCAGGCCCTCGATGGTATCGTGGTCAATCCGGTGGCGTCCCGAGAAGATGTAGTTGCCATCCGGGGAACTTTCCTGCCGGGTGGGACAAGGCGACTCGCAGACCGGGCAGGGTTCCCTGGGCGTCAGCAGGTTATGCAGAAAACCCCGGATGAGCCGCCGCAGGGCCGGCACGTCCAGCAGGAACGAATCGTGGCCGTAATCACTCTGAATGTTGCAGTAGGACACGTCCCGTCCGGCGCGGGCCAGGGCGTACACGATTTCCCGTGACTGGTATGGCGGAAACAGCCAGTCTGACGTGAAAGATACTACAAGGGTTCGGCCCTGTACGCGGGCCAGCGACTCGTCCAGCGAAGAGAATCCCGCGGAAATATCGAAATAATCCATCGCCTTGGTCACGTACAGATAGGAATTGGCATCGAACCGGTTGACGAATCCCTCTCCCTGGTAATCGAGGTAGGTTTCCACGTCGAACTCGCTGTCGAAGTGATATCCGAACCGATCCGAGTACCGAAGTTTCCGGCCGAATTTCTGGCGCATGGACTCGTCGGACAGGTACGTGATGTGGGCCATCATCCGGGCGACGGCCAGTCCCTTACGCGGCCCCTGTCCGGCCTCGTAATCCCCGTTGTTGAAATTGGGATCGGCCTGGATGGCATTGCGGCCGACCGCGTCGAAAGCGATCTGCTGGGCGCCTGTGGCGTAACTGGTGGCGATCAGGATGGAACCGCGTACCACGTCCGGGTAACGGGTAACCCATTCGAGGGCCTGCATGCCTCCCAGGGAACCGCCGATCACGCAGAGCAACTGGTCGATACCCAGGTAGCGGATCAGTTCCCGCTGGACCCGCACCATGTCCGCCACGGTCACCACGGGAAACGACAATCCGTAGGGACGCCCAGTCTCCGGATTAATGGATCCGGGGCCCGTGGTGCCTTTGCACCCTCCGAGGAAGTTTGAGCAGATCACGAAGTACCGGTTGGTATCAATGCCCTTCCCCGGGCCGATCATGATCTCCCACCAGCCGGGCTTTCGGTCCTCCGGGCTGTGGTATCCCGCGGCGTGCGCGTCGCCGGACAGCGCGTGACAGATCAGCACCGCGTTGGACCGATCCTCGTTCAGGGTGCCATAGGTTTCGTAGGCTACCTGGATGGGACCCAGCGTGGCGCCGCAATCCAGCGTGAGCACGTCGGGCGGCTCGAACAGTGTCACGTAGCGGGTCTGCACCAGCCCGACGGAATCCGGGGGAAATCTCCCGTGACGGTCGCTGGTGTCGGTGGTTGTTGCTGGAGAATCGCTCATGAACTTCAGGTGGAGTTGTACCGGGGTCAATGTGAAACGAGCGAGCCATCTGGCCCGCCCGTCAAACGCTTCCACGCCATGAAAATTATATCACCCCTGCTGGGATGCCGCCAACGCCTGGTCAAAATCCGCGATGATGTCTTCCACGTCCTCCAGGCCCACGGAAACCCGGATGAACTCGGGAGATACCCCCGCGGCACGCTGTTCCGCCGGGGACAACTGCTGGTGCGTGGTCGTGGCGGGATGGATGACCAGGGTTTTCGCGTCCAGCACGTTGGCCAGGTGAGACGCCAGCCGGCAGGCGTTGATAAACCGCACGGCCGCGTCTGACCCGCCCTTGATCCCAAACCCCAGGATCGCGCCCTGTCCCTTTGGCAGGTATTTCATGGCGCGCTCGTAACTGCGGTGCGAGGGCAGGCCGGGGTAGTTCACCCATTCCACGGCGGGGTGGGATTCCAGGAACCGGGCGACGGCAAGGGCGCTTTCGCAATGCCGGGGGGCCCGCAGGTGCAGGGTTTCCAGGCCCTGCAGCAGGAGAAACGCGTTGAAGGGCGACAGGCAGGGCCCCATGTCGCGCATCAGCGTGACCCGCGCCTTGATGATGTAACTGATGTTACCGATGCCCTTGAAATGGTCATAAAACCGCATGCCGTGGTAACTCTCGTTCGGCTCGGTCAACTCGGGGAACTTGCCGTTGTTCCAGTCGAATCGGCCACTGTCGACGATGACGCCCCCAATGGAGGTGCCGTGCCCGCCGATGATCTTCGTGGCGGAGTACACCACGATGTCCGCTCCATGCTCGATGGGCCGGAACAAGGCGGGCGACGTGACGGTATTGTCTACCATGAGGGGAATGCCGTGTTCATGGGCGATGGCCGCGATGGCTTCGAAATCGGGCACGTCGTTGGCCGGGTTGCCGATGCTTTCGACGTAAAGGAAACGGGTGTTCCCGTCGATGGCGGCCCGAAAGTTCTCGGGATTGGAACTGTCCACGAACCGTGCTTCAATGCCGAGGTCCTTGAACGTGTGGGCGAAGAGGTTATAGGTTCCGCCGTAGAGGGTCTGGGAGGAGACGAAATTCTGACCGGCCCGGCAAATGTTCAGTACGGCCAGGGTAATAGCCGCCGATCCCGAAGACGTGGCCAGGGCTCCCACTCCACCGTCCAGCGCGGCCATGCGTTTTTCGAACACGTCGGTAGTGGGATTCATCAGCCGTGTGTAAATATTGCCGAACTCATTCAGGGCAAAGAGCCGCGCGGCGTGTTCGTGATCCTTGAACACGTAAGAGGTGGTCTGGTAGATGGGAACGGCCCGGGCCCCGGTGACAGGGTCTGGTTCCTGCCCCGCGTGAACGGCCAATGTTCCCAGTCCGGGTTTTCTCGGGGAATCGCTCATGGGAGGTCCTTGATCGGTTGGGGTTCAGTCCTGGAAAAGCGGCGTGGAAAGGTAGCGCTCACCGGAGTCGGGCAGCACGACAACGATGTTCTTTCCGGCGAATTCGTCCATGTGGGCCAGTCGCAGGGCGACCGTGGCGGCGGCTCCGCAACTGATGCCGCAGATGATGCCCTCTTCCCGGGCCAGACGGCGTGCCATCTCAAAGGCCTCGTCATCCGTAACGGTCTCGACACGGTCCACCAGGGACATGTCCAGCACGTCCGGCTTGAACCCGGCGCCGATTCCTTGAATCTTGTGTTTGCCGGGTTGCCCTCCGGACAGTACCGGCGACGCCGCGGGTTCAACTGCCACGGAGACGACCTGTTTTTTCTTTTCCTGCTTGAGGTAGCGGCTGACGCCGGTGATGGTTCCTCCCGTTCCCACGCCGGCCACGAAGACATCCACTTGTCCGTCGGTGTCCTCCCAGATTTCCGGCCCGGTGGTCTTGAAATGGATTTCCGGGTTGGCGGGATTCTTGAACTGCTGGGGCAGTAAGTAGCCGGGGTTTTCAGCGGCGATTCGCTCGGCCTCTTCCACGGCGCCGCGCATGCCCAATGCCCCCGGCGTGAGGATCAGTTGGGTTCCGAAAGCTTTCAGCATGGCCCGACGTTCCAGGCTCATGGTTTCGGGCATGGTGAGGATGAGTTTATAGCCTCGCGCGGCGGCGACAAAGGCCAGGGCAATACCGGTGTTGCCGGAAGTGGGTTCGATGATGGTGCCACCCGGCTTAAGGACGCCCCGTTTTTCGGCGTCCCAGATCATGTTGGCCCCGATCCGGCATTTGACCGAGTAGGCGGGGTTCCGGCCCTCGATCTTGGCGAGGACCATGGCCGCCTTCATGCCCTGGGTGACCTTGTTCAGTCGCACGAGGGGGGTCCTTCCGATGGAGAAACTGTTGTCTTCGAAGTACCGCATGTTCGGAACTCCTGTTGGTGAGAAAGATGTTTTAACAGAAAAACACGGAATACGTCCGGTTTAATTCCAACAATTACGATTCATTTTATCATAATATTTTCAGAGAATGCGAATGACTTTCGTGGGTGCCGCGATGAATTCCATGGCGTTGATTTCCTCAACGGCGGCGGCGAGGGCCGATTCGACAGTTTCATGGGTCATCATGACCACGTGGACCGGTTCACCGGCCTGGGTGTCCTTCTGGATGCAGGATGCGATGCTGACGCCGTGTCGTCCGAGGGCGGTACAGACGCGTCCCAGCACGCCCGGATGGTCTTCCGTGGTCAATCGGAGGTAATAGCGGCTCTGCAGCAGGCCGATATCCCGTACGGGGAGGTTATGGACGTAGCGGAACGGGGGTACCGGGGCGCAACGGCCATGGCGAGCGATATCCATCAGGTCGCTGACGACCGCGCTGGCGGTAGGCATGCGGCCCGCCCCCTTGCCGTAGTAAAGGGTGGGGCCCGCGCAGTCGCTGACCACGTACACGGCGTTCAGTTCATTTCGGACGTTGGCCAGCAGGTGGGATTCGGGTACCAGGGCGGGATGCACCCTGGCCTCGATTTCTCCATCGATCGGGCGGATAATCGCCAGCAGTTTGATCACGTAGCCCATTTCGCGGGCATAGGCGACGTCGAGTCGGGAAATGGACGAGATACCCTCGACGTAGATGCTTTCCAGCGGAACCGGCGTGCTGTAGCACAGGGAGGCCACGATGGCGCACTTATGGGCAGTGTCGTGGCCCTCGATGTCCAGATCCGGCGGGGTCTCGGCGTACCCCAGTTTCTGGGCAAGGGCGAGCACGTCCCCGAACTCGAGGTTTTCGTAGGTCATCCGGGAGAGGATGTAATTGCAGGTGCCGTTGAGGATACCGCAGACCATCTGGACGTGGTTGGAGGCCAGGCTTTCGCGCAGGGCCTTGATGATGGGGATGACACCGCCCACCGAGGCCTCGTATCGCAGTTCCACGCCCTTGTTGACGGCAGCCTCGTTCAGTTCCCGCCCATGCTTGGCGAGGAGCATCTTGTTGGCCGTGACCACGTGTTTCCCTGAGCTGATGGCCTCCAGGATGAAAGTCCGGGCGGGTTCGACCCCTCCGATGAGTTCACACACCACCTGAACTTCCGGGTCCCTGATCAATTCGCGCGCGTCATGACTGACCCGCGCGCCTTCGAGGTCTAGTTCGGCAAGCGCTTCCTTTCTCAGGTCGGAAACGTGCGTCAATCGCAACTCAACGCCTGCCTTTTCGCGGATAACCGCCGCGTTCTGCCGGAGAATCTGCACCACGCCGGCTCCCACGGTTCCGGCGCCGATAACGCCAACTTTCAATACTTCAGTCATGATCATTCTCCCCCGTTATCCGGGACGGATATAGGTGATGGTTGACGACAGGTGATAAATGTACAAAAAATCGGTGGACTCAGTCACATAATACCACCACGGCCAGCGGATCGCCCGCGCGGACGACCTGGTCTTCCTGTACCAGTTGCTCGCGGAGTACCCCGTCCACGGGACAGGGCACCACGAAGGCGGCCTTGTCCGTGGTGACTTCGAGCAGGTCATCACCGGCCCGCAAGCGGGCTCCGGGTTGCGCCAGCCACATGGACACGGTGGCCTCGTCCACGGAATCATCTTCGTTGCCCATGGCGGGCAGGGTTACCGTATAGAACTGGTCGCTCATGCTTATCCTCCCATCCTCAGGTTTCTGTTTCAGCGGCTGGATGCCGGGGTGTTGGTGCCACGGAGGGACTGTCAAGGTTGAACACGGCTTCCGCCCTGTAGGAACTGCGGACGAAGGGCCCGGCCACGGCGAAGCGGAACCCCATGTTCCGCGCGGCAGCCTCGTATTTTCTGAAGAGATCCGGGTGGATGAACTGCCTGACGGATCCATGCCGCCGGCTGGGCTGGAGATACTGCCCGATGGCCACGATATCGCAACCGGCCCCGCGCAGGTCGCGAAGGGTTTCCATGACCTCGACTTCCTCTTCGCCCCATCCCAGCATGAAGGCGGATTTCACGTAACCCGCGCGCATTTGCTTCCGGGCAATGGCCAGGGTTTTAAGGGACTGCTTGTAGGAAAAACGTCGGTCCCGCGCGTGGGGCGTTACCCGTCGCACGGTTTCGATATTGTGTCCGAATACATCGGGTGCGGCGTCGGTCACCACGTGGATGGCCTCGGCACACCCCCCGAAATCGGAGGTCAGGACTTCCACGGTTGTGGCAGGCGAATCCTCCCGGATAGCCCGGATGGTTCGCGCGACGATGCCCGCGCCGCCGTCGGGCAGGTCATCACGGGTGACCATGGTAACCACCGTGTGGGCGAGGCCCAGACGCCTTACGGCTTCGGCCACCCGTTCGGGCTCGGTTTCATCCACAGGCAGGGGCGTGCCCGATCTGACGGCGCAGAAGCGGCAGTGCCGGGTACACGTATTGCCCAGGATCATGAAGGTGGCGGTTCGCCGGGCCCAGCATTCGCCGAGGTTAGGACACCGCGCGCTCTGGCACACGGTGTGCAGGTGAAGCCCATCCAGAAGTTCCCGAACTTCCTCCTGGGCCGATCCACCGGACCATGGCCTGACCAGCCATTCCGGGAAACGTTGTCGTGTTCGCGGGGTGTACTGAGACATGAGGACATTATATACCAGGGACCAGTTTTTATTGACTTTGCCCTGCTAACGGTTCCCAGGTTGCATCTATTCCCGCGTGTTGGGGAATAATTAGCGGGAAAGCGAGGCAACGATTATGCAACACGAGCGGGGCCTGGAACTCGCGGACACCTTCAGGGACCTGGTGCATTCGGTGCGGTCGCCCCGGGTGTTTTTCATGGACGGGGAGATCGTGTGCGCGCCGGTTCATGATAAGGAACTGTTTCTCGCGCTGTTGCGAGAGGCGGAACACCTTGTTTTCCGCCAGGACGAGCCAGACCTGCAGGTGATATGCGACTACGGCACGCGAGGACTGCTGGAGTCTCCCACCGCGGTCGCGGACAGGGCGCGGCGAATGATCGTGCTGGTGGGTCCGGGCGATCGGGACGCGCCCCATGAACCGGGGACGCAGTATGTGCCGTGCCGTCTGCCCCTGATCGACGGGGACCGGCTGTTCCTGATGATTTCCTCGAACGTGAGCCTGGCGTTATTTGCCAGTGGCGAGGCGCGTCCCGAGGGAGAAAGCGCGGGTCGCCGGTTTCTCGGTGGCTGGACGGTCCAGCGGTCCACCGTGCTGCACATGGCGCAAGCGTTACTGGACGCGGAAACGGCCTCTACCCTGCCGGTAGGGGTGGTGACGGCCCAGACGGCGGACCGGATTTCCTCCACGGCCATGCGGCTCACGGCGCTGCACGCTTCGGCCCTGGAATCGCGGGAACAGGACATTAACGCCCAGCGGGATGACCTGCTGTCGGTGCTGGATATTCTGAAGGCGATTTCCTCCAAGGAAAAGGCCCACGACATCCTGTTCGTTTTCGTGGAGCAGATCGCGCGAATCATCGAGGTGAAACGGTGTTCCATCGTGTGCGTCAGTGAGGGGGGAAAAATGGCGCAGGTGCTTGCGTCTCACGATGACGCGAACGTGTGCGACTGGACGCTGCCGATCGACCGGTACCCGGAGTTGAAACTGGCCCTGGAAACCGGCCGCAAGGTGGTCATCAACAATGTGCACCGGGACCCGCTGACCATGGAATACAGCGCGTTTTTCCGCCGGGCCGGGATCGACGCCCTGCTGGTGCTGCCCTTCGTGCAGCGGGACAGCGAATTCGGCACGCTGATTCTGCGGGCCGCCCGGGCGGAACGGCCGTTTTCCCTTCGGGAGATCAGTTTCTTCGAGATTGTCGCGGAGGCGGCGGCCAGCGCGCTGGAAAAGGCGCACCTGGTGGATCGCATTCAGCAGGCCAACCGGCGACTGGAACAACTGGCGATTACGGATCCCCTGACGGGGTTGTACAACCGCCGGTATTTTTTCGAGCGCCTGGACCAGGAAGTGGCCCGGGCCCGCCGTTACGGTACGCCGCTTTCCTGCCTGATGCTGGACGTGGATGATTTCAAGAAACTGAACGACCGGTGGGGACACCTGACGGGCGACGCGGTGCTGCGGGAAATCGCCAGGCGGATTCAGCAGAGTATTCGCCGCGTGGACCTGCCCGCCCGGTACGGTGGCGAGGAGTTTGTTATCCTGTTGCCCCAGACGGACCTGGAAGGAGCCAGGGTGGAAGCGGAACGGATCCGTCGTGGCGTCGGGGACACGCCGTTTCCGGACCTTCCGGAAGGGGAGAACGTCACGGTAAGTATAGGCATTGCCGCCCTGAACGAGGCGGTGACATCCGCGGAGGAACTGGTGCGACTCGCGGATGACGCGTTGTACCGCGCCAAGTCGGAAGGCAAAAACCGTTGCGTGACGACCTGATTGCGCCACGCCAAGGGAAAAAACCATGATGAAAAGAAAAGCAGGGCTGTTCATGCTGGCGGGGATCCTGGTTGTCGCGACGGGATGCGCGACGGTGTCCAGCCTCTCCCCTTTCCGGTTCACGCCGAACGCGGCGGACCTGCCGAGAGAATCGGTAGACCAACTGGCGCGGGAGATGGAAAGTAAAGTCGCGGCGGGCGACCGGGCCATGGAATTAACCCCGCGGGAAGGCCTGGTCATTAGAGAAGGTGTGCTGCAGGCCGCCCGGACCCGCGCGATCCGGTCGGATCTCGTTAAAAACCTGCTCCGTTCCGGGTACGCGGTGGAGCAACGCAACGGGACGATCGCCCTGATCCGCGACAAGGAGTATCGCAAGGCGACCACGTCCCGGGAAAGGGACCGGAACGCGCTGATTATCATGAGTGAGAACGCGGACCGCTGGACCATTTACGAGGGGCTGATCCGCGATTCGAAACTGAAGGGATCCGCGCTTTCCGGGATCCAGGACGCTTTTTACCAGGCCCGTATTTCTCTACTGGAACCGGGCATGAAGTACCAGGACGAAGAGGGAAAAACCGTTTCCCGGTAAATTGGAAAATGTTTCAAGCGAGTTGCCGGACGGCCTCGAGCACTTCCGCGGCATGACCTTCCGCCTTGACTTTCGGCCATACCTGGGCGACACGGCCTTCGCGGTCGATCAGAAACGTGGATCGCTGGATGCCCCAGGACACCTTGCCGTACATGTTTTTCTGAACCCAGGCGCCGTAAGCCTCCGCGATCTTGTGATCCTCGTCGGCCAGCAGGTGGAAGTTCAGGCCAAATTTTTCGGCAAATTTACAGTGACTAGCCACCGAATCGGGGCTCACGCCGAGTACCACCGCGCCAGCCGCCTCAAATGCGGGCATGGCGGCCTGAAATTCATTGGCCTCAATGGTGCAGCCGGGGGTGTTATCCTTCGGATAGAAGTACAGCACCACGATTTTTCCCCGGAACTTGCCGAGAGAAACGTTTTCACCCCGGCTGGAGGGCAGGTTGAAATCAGGCGCCTGCGAACCGACTTCGGGCACACGGGAAACTTTTTCTGGGGTTGCCATCGTTTTTTCCTTTCAAGCGACCGCGCGTTCCGTGCGGCGGCACCGAGAAATATGGTACGTTTTACAAGGGGAATCGCATATGAAAACAATGACGCTGGAAGAGGCTATTCCACGGATTCGGGAACTGCCAACGCTGCCCCAGATTGTGCTGAAGGTCATGGACACCATCAACAACCCGAATTCGTCCGCGTTAGACCTGGGGGAACTCGTATCCGCGGATCAAAGCCTCTCCGCAACGCTTCTCAGGGTGGTGAACAGTGCGTATTACGGTTTTTCCCGGCGGGTGACCTCCATTTCGCAGGCCATCGTGCTCCTGGGATTTGCCGAGGTCCGGAAACTGACCCTTGCCGCCAAGACGTTTGAAGCACTGGGAATCGGCGGGAGCATGGAACGCCGGAAAAGGCTGTGGCGGCACGCCTTCGCGACGGCCATGGCCGCGGAACTGATCGCGAAACAAGGCGCCAGGGGCAATATGGGCTTTTTCGAAGCGGGCCTGTTGCATGACATTGGACGCGTGGCCATGGAACTGCTTTTCGGGGATGCCTTCGAACAGTCCATCGTTCTGCTCGAGGAACGTGGCACGGTGGATCTCTGCGCGGTGGAACGCGAGGTGTTCGGGTTTGATCACGCCCAGTTTGGGGGGGCACTGGCAGAGCACTGGAGGCTTCCACCCGCGCTGTGCGAAGCGATTCAACGGCATCACGCGCCGCACCTCGCAAGGCTGGAACCCGGTCTCGCGCACCTTACCGCCCTGGCGAACTGGCTGGCCAACAGCGCGGGATTTTCCGAGATTCCCCCCCGGGACGAGCAAACGGCGCGCCTTCCCCTGGTAGACTCGCTGGAGGCCCTGCGGGTGCCCGAGGAAACCACGCGACTGCTGATTGACACCCTGGTCGAGAGTACGGCCCGGCTGGATGCCCTGCTTGCGTCGGTTACGGGATCCCCGGCGGGGGTGTAAAAACCGGCGAACGGAAAGACGCGGTCCCTAGGGGCGGGGCAACATGCCGACCCGGGCGGCCAGTTCCCGTAGGGTTTCTATGGAGGGAAGGGCCTGGGGGTCAATGCTCCGCACGGCTGCCAGGGCTTCGATCAGGGCGAGAATCAGTTCGGCCCGACGACGCTCGGGGGGACGGGCCAGTTCACGGCGCAGGAGAGCGAGATCCAGGTCGATGGACTCGCGGTATTCGGTATCCACCTGGGCGTAAAGGGCCTCTTCGCACAGAAGGTCTACCACGACGGGCAGGGCGCCTTCGGGCGAGTCGGCCTGTTCGGACGCGGGGGGCGGGAAAACGCGGTTGAACCGCGCGGGGTTTTCCACGAGATCGATGCCCAGGGCGGTAATGCGCGCCGCGGTGAACAGCGGGGGGACATATCCCCGCAGCAGTTCCACCCAGCCGTGATCGGCGAGGTAGTGCATGTTGAAGGCCAGCAGGTCCTTATCAGTGGGGATGTGTTCGAGGAGTTCGGCTGGTTCCACCATGCCGGCGGGATTCCGGCGATAGCGGTCGTAGAGATATGCCAGCAAGGCTCTGCGCAAGGTTTTATGCAGGGCGACTTCACGAAAAATATCCATGGATTTCATTATACAGAAAAGGCGTGGCAAGGAATGACGGAAGGGTGATTCCCTGTTCTATTTTCAGCGGTTTGGCTCGTTGTTTCCTCAGGAAGTAAAATAAGGAAACCTGCCTTTTATTGTTTTTCGAGAGAAAGGATAACCTGATGGAACGCGTATACATATTCGACACGACCCTCCGGGACGGTGAACAGTCACCGGGCGCCAGCATGGACGCGCCCTCCAAGTTGCAGATGGCCCTGCAACTGGAACGCCTCGGCGTGGACGTGATTGAGGCGGGGTTTCCGATCGCGTCCCAGCAGGAATACGAATCCGTGAAGCGGATCGCGGAAACGCTGAAACAATGCCGGGTGGCCGCGTTCGCGCGGGCGCTGAACAAGGACATTGAACGGGCTGCGTCCGCGCTGGAAAAGGCCGCTTCACCGGTGCTGCACACCTTTATCGCGTCCTCGCCGATTCACATGGAGCACAAGTTGCGGATGAGCCCCGAACAGGTGCTCGAAGCGGCGGACAAGGCCGTGCGACTGGCCAAAAGCCTGATTCCGAGGGTGGAATTTTCGGCGGAAGATGCCACGCGGTCCGAATGGGACTTCCTGGTGAAACTGACGCGGGTGGCCATCGAGGCGGGCGCGGACGTGATCAACCTGCCCGACACGGTGGGCTACACGACACCGGATGAAATCCGGGAGATGTTCCGGTACGTGATAGCAGGGGTGTCTGACCTGCTGCGGAATAGAGAGATCATCTTTTCCACGCACAACCACAATGACCTGGGGCTGGCGGTGGCCAATGCCCTGTCGGCCGTGGCCGGGGGTGCGCGCCAGATCGAGTGTACCGTGAATGGCATCGGTGAACGGGCGGGTAACACGTCGCTGGAAGAAGTGGTGATGGCGATGAAGACCCGCAACGACGTGTATCCGTACTTCACGGAGATCAACACGCGGGAAATCGTGCCTTCGAGCGCGATGCTGAGCAAGATTACCGGCTTGACGGTGCCTTACAACAAGCCCATCGTTGGGCGGAACGCCTTCGCCCACGAGTCGGGCATCCATCAGCATGGCGTGATCGCGAACGCCAAGACGTACGAGATCATGACCCCTGAATCGGTGGGACGCCACCGGAGCGAACTGGTGCTGGGCAAGCACAGTGGCCGGGCGGGTCTCGCCAAGCGATGCGCCGAATTGGGATACGTGCTAAGCGATGCGGAAGTGGATAAACTCTATGACCGGTTTATCGCGCTGGCCGACAAGAAAAAGGAAATTTACGACGACGACCTCCGGCTGCTGGTACTGGGCGTGCAGCAGGGCGCGACGGAAGTGTACCAGCTTGAACAGATGAGCACGTCCGGTCACGATCCCTCCATGGCCCTGGTGAAACTGCGCCGGGGAGAACAGGTGTTCTGCGATTCGGCGGTGGGCGATGGGCCGGTGCACGCGGCATGCATGGCCATTGAACGGATCACGGGGATCTCGGGTCAACTGGACCAGTTCGAAATTCGCGCGAATACCCCGGGGAAGGAGGCCATGGGTGAGGCTCACGTGGTGGTGCGCATAGACAACCATGATTACCGGGGTACTGGCGCGAGCACGGATATCATTGAGGCCGCGGTGCTGGCCTACCTCAACGCGATCAACAAGTATGTCATCCTGGCGGAAGGCAGGAAAAACGGCAACGGGGAGTCCTGCAATGGCGCCACGGCAGTTACCTGAGCGCCTGCTCCGGCCTCTCGGGCATGGTATCGACCGGCGCGGGATCGCGTAATGGCCCCGTTATCTACTGGCACGGAAGCATCTTCGGACCCGGGACTGGTACATCGGCATGGGGATGACCGGGGCCACGTGCCTGAAACGAGGGGGCCCGCGATCTGGTTTTTTCATCCCCGGTTCTGGGACGATCGTCGGGCAGGCGCCGTGGAGCAGTACGCCCGGGCCGTGCTCGCATCGGCGGCTGGCGATGGCTGGTCAGTGTACTGGATAGGCCCGGGAAACCAGAGGATTTTCTGGGAAGCCGAGCCGGAAGCGTGCGTGTGCCGTGACGACGTGACAGGCATAGCCCGGGTCTCGCTCGGCGGCAGGTGGTTATATCCCTGGCTATCGCGGGTGATGTGGCGGGGATTGCGAAATGGACCGGCGGCCAGGCGGAGCGTTTCCCTCTTCATGTGGCTGGTGGACTCGAAATGGCGCGTGCCCAGTTTCAAGACCTGTTCTCGAGCACTGCCGCTGATTTATCGACCAGTGACTTCGCTGTCGGTGTTGCCGGAACACGGACCGGTGGTGTCTCTGTCCGTGAACGCGAGCGAGGGCCTGTTGCGGCTTGGCCTGCCACGGGAACGGCTGGTCCGGTTACACGAAACTTCTTCCTCTCCAGGGGAAGAGGAAGGAGCACTGCTGGCCCGCGCCGCGCGCCTGTTCCGCGCGTTGCTGGATGTCATCCTTACCGACAGTCAAGACGCGCGGGCGGCATGTTCCAATGATCCGTCGCCGTCCCGGTGAAACAGAACGCGCCGTCCCGTCACGCGAGTTGTTTTCGATGCGCCCAGACTTTTTCGAACGCCCTCGCGTATTGTTCCACCAGTTCCGGCTGGGGCGAGGTGAAATAGGGCAATTGCACGAGAGACTGGTTGATGCGATCGCAATTGGGCACGGATTCGGGCAACACGGGCATGTGCCGCCACCACTTCTGCTCCTGGAAGATCGGATAGGTATGCAGGAGCGTCCAGGTGTACGGCGCGATGTCGACACCCTCGGCCTTGAGGGCATTGATCAGCGCGTCCCGGGAAGCGCCGGCCTTCTTTTCGTCGATGAAAAGCAGGTTCCTGCTGTAGTACACCCGTGAGACGTCCTTGCGCAGGCGGGGTTCCACGATGCCCGGAAGTTGGGTCAAACGGTCGTTCAGCGATCGAACCTGGGCCACGCCCTCGGCATTCCTCCGGTCGAGATCCCGTAACTGGATGCGCGCCAGGATGGCCGACACGGGATGCATGCGGAGCTTGGATCCGAACGCCGTGCCCTGGTACTTGCGGTAGGGACTGTCATCGGGAAAGGTTCGTGGCAGGTCATAGTTGCCGTAAGTGACGGCGCGTTCGTAATCGCCACGATCCTTGTACATGCCTATCCCCCCCTCGATAGCGGGCAGGGGCTTGGTCATCTGCAGACTGAATCCAGCCATGCGGCCCCACGTGCCGATCGGGCGATCCTTGACCCGCGCGCCGTGGGCATGGCTCGCGTCCTCCAGCAGGATCAGCCCCTTGCGTTCACAGAAATCCGCGAGGTCATCCATGTCACAGGGCAGGCCGTACCAGTGCACGGCCAGCACGGCCTTTGTTCGAGGGGTCAGGGCTTTTTCGCACGAAGCCACATCGATGTTCATGGTTTGGGGGTCCACGTCGGTGAAGACCGGAACCAGGCCGAAAAAGCGCATCGGGACTACCGGGAACCACGTGCTGTAATCGGGAACAAGGATCTCGCTGCCCTCTGGAAGTTCCAGGGCGAAAAGCATCGACGTAAGCGCGCTGGTGCCGTTGCAGTGGGCCTTGGCATATGGACAACCGTGGTATTCACACCAGGCTTTTTCAAATGCCGCGATCGGTTCGTAGTTGGGAGACCGAAGCAGTTCGCTGACGAGCGCGATTTCCTCGTCACCGTAGATGGGCCATTTCGAAGCGTCCGTCACTGGCGCGGAGACGGCCTTGGGACCACCATCGAGGGCCAGCCGTTCCGTGGCGGCCTTTTTCCCGGGAGATGCTGCCGCGGCGATACCAGGCACGGTGGACAAGGTCGCCCCGGAGACCAGCGCGCCTGTTGCCCAGTATCCGGCTGAGGCCTGTCCCGCCCGCTTGAGAAATTCCCGCCGCGTGGCAGTATTCCGCGGGCGGGGAACCGCGTCACGTGATGTGCTCATGTTTTTTCCTCCCTACTTTGCGATATGGATTCGCGATCCGGATTTCTGGTGACATGGTATACGCCCACGCCGCCCAGCAGAAACAAGAGGCCCAGTGCCGCGTTCAACCACGTGGCGGCACTGGCAAGTCCCAGGAACGGCGTCAGGAGCAGTTGCAGCGTGCCGATGGCCGCGATAGACAGGCTGGCCACGGGATAGGGCGAGAATCCCGCGTTTCGGGATTCCACGGTGTCTTCCGTCAGCAGGCCTATCGGCGTTTTTAGGCGCTGCAGGAAGAGATCGATGCGGACCTGTTCAGACGGGGTGGTCGACGTGATCAGCATGCCGATGCCGGTGCCGAGCAGTGTCCCGAGGCAGGTGGCGTAGAACTGCAGGGTTTCCATCTTGATGGTGAAAGACCGCCAGGTCACCTGGCTGCTGGATGCATCCCAGAAGACACCCGCCACGGCGAAGGACGGCTGGCGGGAAAGGTAGAACAGGGCAAGCCCCGCGATCGTGCCCAGCAGGAAACCCAGCAGCGCGGACGCGTTGTTAACCCGCCGCGTGGTGAGCCCAAGGAGCATGGGAATGGCGACGGGCGCGGTGGCCACGCTGAACAGGGAAACCATCACGCGGAAGAGATTTTCCGCTTTACCCGAGGACAATGCCCAGCCTACCGCCAGCGCGCACCCGCCCACGAGGAGTGTCAGCATGCGCCCGACAAGCACCAGTTCCCGATCAGACGCGTGCTGTCGGAAGATCCTGCGATAGACGTCGTTGGTAAGCACGCTCGCGCAGACGTTATAGTCGCTGCTGAGGGTGGACATGGTCGCGGCGAACATGGCGGCCACGGCAAGACCGACCAGCCCGGGCGGCAGCAGCGTGGCACACAGGAGCGGATACACGTGACCCGCGTCTTCCAGCGCGGGCAGAAACCGGATCGCGGCCATGGCCGGGAAAAACATGAGGGGCGGTCCGACGATGTACAGGGCAACGACCAGCGCGCCGACCTTGAGCGCGTCCCGTTCACGGGGCACGCAGTAGTACCGCTGGATCAGGGACCAGTTGATGCTGGACCAGGCGAGGGCGTACATGAGGACAAGCGATATCACGTAGCCCCAACCGTATTCCGGCGTGGTCAGGCTGAGAAATCCGTCGGGCAGACCGGATAACAGGGTGGACATCCCCCCCGCTTTCGCGATGGACAGGGGTAACAGGATCAACACGGCTGCCGTGAGCACCACGAACTGAACAAAATCGGTGATCGCCACGGCCCAGAGCCCTCCCAGAAAGGTGGTCAGCAGGATAACGCCGCCGGTGAACAGGATGCTCTGGCTAGTTGGTAAGCCGACACAGAGGCTGATAAACGTGGCCGTGGCCAGCAGTTTCATGCCGTCGTCGATGATTCGGACCGGCACGCCCTGCCAGGCGAATACCTGCCGCAACAGCGGACTGTATCGATTTTCGAGATACTCCACGGGGCTGCTTACCCGGGCGCGCCGCCAGCGCGCGGCGAACAGTAACGCGCTGAACAGCGTGGCCGGAATGGCTACCCACAGCAGGGTGACCCCCACGAAACCGAAACGGTAGCACAGCGACGGGTAAAAAACGAACGCCGCCACGCTGAAACTGCTCATGTAGAACGAAACCCCGCTGAGCCACCATGGAATGGCGTTGCCACCACTGAAGTAGTCTTTCATCCGGCGCATTTTGCCGTAAAAAAACACGCCGATGGCGGCCATGATGAAAAAGTAGCCACCGATGGTAATCCAGTCCGCCAGGTACAGGCCGGAAACCGCGGGTGAATCGGTCACGGCATCAGTCTCCCTCGAACACGCCCAGGGATCGGGCGTAGGCGACCGAGTCGGCGATGGCCCGGAAAAGCTGTTCCCTGGTCAGTTCCACGCCTTTCGTGCCTTCGAACTCGATGGTAACGGGGCCCTCGTACGCGGCTTGACGCAAAAGCCGGACGATTTCGGGAAAGTCCACCACTCCCTTGCCGAGCACGGGAAAATCCCAGGTCTCAAAAGCACCCGTGTGGTCCTTGAACTCGACGGTAGCCACGTAGCCGATGCTTTTCCTGAGTTCGGCTACCGCCGTGGTATCGTGGTTATAGTACGTGATATTGGCGGTATCGAAATTCACCCGGACGTTGGGGTGTCGAATGGCCTGCATGGTTTCGACCTGCGTTGTGCCATTGGTACCAAGGTCAGGATGGGTTTCAAGGACGATGATCACGCCGTTTTCCCGGGCAATGTCGCCGGCGGTCCTGAGACGGTTATAGGCTTCTTCTTTCGGGACCTCACCGCGCTTGGCGCTCAGGAACAGGTATTTCACGCCGAATTCCCGGCAGGTTTCGAGTTGAGGCCGGATCTGCCCGGTAAAGTCCTGGCTGGCCAGGTCGGCATTTCCGCGGAATACCAGAGGCTTGAGGTGGTGCCGTTCCAGTTTAGCACGGATGTCCGCCTTTTCTTCGGCTGTGGGCACGGACAGGAACACGTAATGCACCCCGATGGATTCAAGGTGGGCCCATCCTTCATCTACGTAGGGGCCGTAACTGAGCAGGCGCACGGCCAGGGGCCAGCGTGGCGTCCCGCTGTCCGGGGCATCGGCAAGGGCATCTGTCGTCCCGGTCGCGACCAGCGTGCAGATCGTGAAGGTAACCAGCAACCACGCGCGCATGGGCATATCTCCTGTTTTTGTCAGGCCAGTTCTTTGCGATGCGCCCACACCTTCTGGAAGGCGCGGATGTACTGTTCCACGAGTTCGGGAACTTCAGTCGTGAAGTATGGCAGGGCGATATTGGTGGCATTGGCCTGGGTGGATCCGGGTAGATCGGGAATTTCAGGAAGGTGGTGCCACCATTCGGGCTCGGTATAGACCGGGAGTTGGTGCTGCAGCGTGTAGTGGAGTCCGCTGGCCCGCACGCCCTCGGCGGCCAGGGCTTCCACGAGCCGGTCCCTGGGCACGCCGACTTCTTTTTCGTCAACAAACAGCATGTTCCAGGAATAGTGCAGGCGCGTGACGTCCTTGCGGCCGCTGGTCTGCTCGTACAGGCCGGGCAGTTCGAGCAGGGCGTCGTTGAGTTGCCGGACCTGTCGGACCCCCGCCGCGTTACGTTCTTCCAGGCCTTTCAACTGGCAACGGGCGAGGGCTGCCGCGAAGGGGTGCATGCGGAATTTGACCCCCAGGCCGGAGCCCTTGTATTTGAAGTATGGGCTGGTTTCGGGAATGCCGGGCATCTCGTAGTTGCCGAAGGCCGTGGCACGTTCGAAGTCCTCCCCGTGCTGGTACACGCCCATGCCTCCCTCAATGGCAGGAAGGGGCTTGGTCATCTGGTAACTGAAGATGGCCATGCGTCCCCAGGTGCCCATGGGTCGGTCCTGGAGTTTCGCGCCATGGGCATGGGCGCAGTCTTCGAGCACAATGAGGCCTTTTTCTTCGGCCCAGTCGCAGATGACATCCATGTCGGCGGGCAGGCCGATCCAGTGTACCGGGAGAATGGCTTTTGTTCTTGGCGTCAGGCGTTTTTTCGCGTCCTCGGGGTCCAGGTTCAGGGTGCGGGGGTGGATATCCACGAAAACCGGCACCAGGCCGAACAGCCGCATGGGCAGGATGGTGGCAAAAAAGGTATAACTGGGCACCATGATTTCGCTGCCCGGCGGCAGGTTGAGTGCGAAAAACATGGAGGTGAGCGCGGAGGTGCCGTTGAAATGAGCCTTGGCGTAAGGCACGCCCAGGAAGTTCCGCCAGTCCGCTTCAAGGGCCGCGTTGGGATCATAGGAAGGGTGACGGATCAATTCCAGAATGGCTTCTTCTTCTTCCTTGCCGTAGCGAGGCCAGCGGGTGGCGTCGTCATGAGGGTGGGTTACCGACTTTGGTCCGCCAAAGAGGGCGAGTTTTTCCAGGGAACCGTTGGGAGCACCTTGTTGAGCGGAAGATTTACCTGGTTTAAGGGCGATGGCAGCCGCTGCGGCTGCGCCGGTGCCGGCCAGGAACCGCCTGCGGGGGAGACTGAAGTTTTGATTGTGACGGGCAGGTTCGGATGGGATGGTCATGGTTCCTCTCTCCTTCTGGTATGAGTCCATTATAGAGGAGAACAGGTATCTGGAAATCAAGGCGGGTAATAAAACGATTTGAAAGAATTTAAATGATAAAAATAAATGGATGTAAATAAATTAAAAAAAACCGATAATCCAGTATTTTCAGGTTGAAAAAAGCCTCAAATCATGATACAATTAATTGGGACTAAAGTTAAATAACGTATATCCAAGTAAAAAATCAATAAAAGGAGGCGGTCATGGACGCTTGGGGACAGAACGGAAGCATACAACAGGACACGGGGGGTGAAACGGGGACCATCCTGGTCGTGGATGATCTTCCGGAGAACGCCATCATATTGAAGCAGTTTCTGGAACCGGCGCGTTTCAGGGTGGACGCGGTGCAGAGCGGCGAGGAAGCGTTGACCTATATAGAAAAGACCCCGCCCGACCTTGTATTGCTGGACCTCGTGATGCCCGGCATGTCGGGGTTTGATGTCTGCCGGTACCTGAAGAATAATCCGTCGACCCGTCATATCCCGGTGATCATCATTACGGGACTGGCTGACCGGGAGGCGAACATCAGGGCGGTGGAAGCCGGGGCGGATGACTTTCTGATCAAGCCCTTTGACCGGGTGCTGCTGATGGCCCGGATCAACACGTCATTCCGGACGAAGAAATTGCAGGATGCCCTCCTGTCATACCAGCAGCAGCTCGAGGAACGGGTGCGGGAGCGGACGCGGGAGGTGGAAAAGACCCGGGAAGTGGCCGTGTTTTCGCTGGCCCGGCTGGCAGAATCCCGGGACACCGAAACGGGTGACCACCTGGACCGGATACGCCGGTACGTCAGGCTGCTGGGCGCAGAGATGCGTAACTGGGGCCGCTACCCGGAATTCAGCAATCCCCGTTACGTGGACGAACTGTACCTGTCCAGCCCGTTGCACGATATCGGGAAAGTCGGCATACCGGACAAGATCCTGCTCAAGCCGGGAAAACTGACACCGCAGGAGTTCGATATCATGAAGACCCACACGCTGATTGGCGGGGACACCCTGCGGGATGCCGACGAAGAGGCGGGCACGAGTTCTTTCCTGGCGATGGGTCGGGACATCGCGTACTTTCACCATGAACGCTGGGACGGCAGCGGGTACCCTTATGGATTGAAGGGAGCGGATATTCCGCTCTGCGCCCGGATTGTTGCCCTTGCCGACGTGTACGATGCCCTGTCATCCCGGCGGCCCTACAAGGAACCCTTCAGCCACGAAAAATCCAAGGATATCATCCTGGAAAGTTCGGGATCTCACTTCGACCCGGACGTGGTGCAGGCGTTTCTGAACGTGGAGGATGGCTTCATCGAGATCCGGGAACGATTCGGGTACGCGGGACAGGTCTCCATCCTGCAGCAATTGGCCATGGCGATCGAGACGATATGATCAACCATTCTTTTCGGGGGTGGAAGTCTTTTTCCCGGCGGCTTCCAGGCAGCGGCGCGCGGCAACGGGATCGCCGGCTTTTTCGAACAGTTTCGCGGCCATGACAAGGTCTCCCGATACCGCGAAGGCGTGGGCGGCGAGTGCCGCTCTCCCCTCCCGGGCGAACTGAACGGCACAGGCGCGCTGCAGGTTCCGGAGTCGCTCCCCATTTACGGCATCCCGCGGCGGTTCCACCTGTTCAAGCAACTGCCAGATCCGCGTGATCACGCCAGTGAAGGCCGTGGGATCCTCGGGAGTACGCGTTACTGCCGCGTCCAGGCAGTCCAGGGCCTTGTTTATTTTTCCAGTTTCCAGCCAGATCCTAGCGGCCTCTTCAGGATTTCCCGCGCGCCGGAAAGCGTCGG
>JAGPFE010000076.1 GCA_018056705.1 Candidatus Hydrogenedentota bacterium
TGATTTTTTCCGGGACCTCTATGATCGGACCGCGGAAGCCAACAGCCGGTTCCGGGGAGACCTGAAAGCCTGGCGGAATGCCGGGATCCGGATTCACGTGGTGCTGCCCCTTGCGGGACGGGCCCATCCAGCATCGCTTTTCCCGGTGTTCAAGGTCCTTGGTCCCACGATGATGGCCTTACACGAGGAAGGAGTGGAAGGGGTGTACCTGGGTTATCCCTGGGGGGGAATATCCGGGAAAGCGCCTGTCCTGGGATCTCTACGCGCGTATCTTGCCGCGCTGCTGGCCTTCGATTGCGGGCTGGACCCGGAAATATTATCGCGTCGTTTTTGCGTGGCATACTATGGAGAGACAGCCGGCGGGGCCGTGCTGGAGGGGATCCGTCTCGCGGAAGACGCGTTTCGCGCCACGGGTCAACCGCTGGCCCTGGATAATGACGGATCCTGGTTGACGACGGCTACCCGGCAGGCGATACTGGAACGTCTTGCCCGGGTGCGAGCGAAGACGGGAGACCCGGAAGCCCCACGACTGGATCAGTTGATGCAGCGCGTGCGAGCGGGGGGCGAGATGGAATAGACTGGCCGTCGGTTGCGGTAAACAGGAAAGGACCTGCCATGAAACAGCCCACCTGGAATGGGGCGCGAAAATTTCCGTTATTCATGCTGATAGGGGTAACAGGACTGCTGGGAGTGATGGGGCTTACGGCTTGTTCGGGGAGCAGCCGGGACCGCGATCCGGATGAAATGCTTGCCGCGGATCATGCCCGGGGGAGTACCTCATCCTCCGCGGACGCTTTGCCGGTTCCGGAATTGAACATTGGCGATGTCGAAGCCATGATCCGGATGTCGCTGAAAGCACCGGCGGAACAATTTCCACCGACCGCTGAGGTGGAACCCATGGAAACCCGGAAAGGACACCTCGCGGCCTGGTATGTCACGCTGAAACCACCTTACCCGCAGGCCATTCAGGTAACGCTGGACCTGACCGTGCTGCGGGAATTTACCGAGCGACCGGTGATCCTGGAAATCGAACTGCTGCGGGATGATCAGCCGATCGGCGTGCCGTGGCGGACCCTGGTTACCCGGCACGTATTGCAGCCGGGCACGGACGCGCCGGATGGGCCGCGCTCCTTCCAGGCGGACGTGATGCAGGGCCTGGCCACGCCGCCCGAATCCATGCTGATCGTGGCCCGGGCCCGGGCCGTCCTGGCGCCGAAAGGAACCGATCCGGTCTTGCTGGACTGGCAGCATTTCGACCTGAACAGCGTGCCGGCCGAAGACCGGACCGTTATATACAGCAACCCCGCGCGCATTACCTTCGCGGCCACTTCGTGATCGAGTCACGATGACCGCGGGCGCGCCCGAGACTGGAGGCACTATGCTGAAGCGGATTCGTGGGCTCTGGATATTTATGGTGATCCCGTTGGTAACGGTTCTGATGCCAGTGGCGATCGCTTCCGGCGAGGTCCCGGTGGTCATTTCGACGGGTGAGGGAGAAGCCCATGCCCTGCCTGAATTCGCGGTGTTCGTGCTGGAGCGGAATTTCACGGCGGACACGCTGAAAGCCTCGATGGATGCCTGCCGACAGTGGATCGGCACGGCGGTAGACCGTTTCAGAAAAGAAGATTTGCTGGCCGCGGATATCGAGGCCGGTTATCCCAACCTCGTGTCGCTGGAGGAGAACAAGGTATCTGGGAGGATCACCGCGCGGTTCGCCATGAAGGTGTTTAACGAGGCCAGCGCGTCGGGTCCGTCCTTCGGTTCGTTGTGTGACACCCTTAAAAGCGTGGCCACCGAGTTGGGCGCGAACCTGTCCATGAAGTCCTGGGAACCGGCAGACCGGGAGAAGGCGGAGCAGGAAGCCCTGATCCAGGCTGCCGCGGCGGCTTATCCGGGTGCGGAAGCCATCGCCGGGGCGATCCGGAGTTCCATATACGCCGTGCAATCCATGGAAATTCTCGAGGTGTCTTGGACCCCCCATCCCGACGCGTTGTCAGGTGACAGGCCCCTGTTGCGGTGTCGGGCCAGGGTAAAAGCGGTCTACCAGTTGGCTCCACTGGGTGGTCAGCCCTGATGCGGGATAGTCCACGTGCTGGCGTTTGCCAGGGGCACCAGTTTTGTCTACAATTGACAGGACATTTCCTGTTTGGAACGTGAAACGGAACGAACATGGGAGATGGAACCGTGAAAAAAGCGCTGGTGCTGCTTGCCAATGGCTGCGAGGAAATGGAGGCGGTGACCACGATTGATATCCTTCGGCGCGGGGGCATCGATGTGACCGTCGCGGGCGTAACGGGGAACGTGGTGACGGCCAGTCGTGGCGTGAAACTGGTGCCGGATCTGTCCCTGGATGAAGCTCTGAAGCATGGTCCCTGGGACATGGTGGTGATGCCTGGCGGCATGGACGGAACGCGCGCGTTGACCGAAGATCAGCGGGTGCAGTCCCTGCTCAGGGAGACCCATGCCGGTGGACGTGTCGTGGCGGCGATTTGCGCGGCGCCCATGGCCCTGGAACGGGCGGGCCTGTTGAAGGGTCGGCGGTTTACGGCCTATCCCGGGGTACTAAAAGTTGATGCCGGTGGGGGTACCTATACCGGGACGCGGGTGGAGATCGACGGCAACGTGGTCACCTCTCGTGGGCCCGGCACGGCAGTCGATTTCGCGTTGGCCCTCGTGGAACTGGCGGCAGGGAAAGCGACGCGGGACAAGGTTCGACAGTCGCTCGTGGCAGACTGATACCGCGTCGGTAAACCCGGCGCGCCGGAATGGTGAACATGCTGGATGAATTCAGGCCATATGGTGTGGACCCGGTTGGGGGTAAGCAGCCCATAGACCGACTGGAAGGAGGCGGCAACACGCCGGGTCCGCGTCCCAAGATGGCCCTGAGCATTCCGGGCCGCATCATCGCCATACGGCGTAGTAACATTAACCGGGGCGGCGGGCATACCTTTGACGTGACAGTTGGCGCCGAAGAATACACCGAAATCGTGTTGCGCGTTCCCACGGGAGCTTACGCCAACCTCATGGGCAAGCGCGCGGTGCTGTACATTGACGAGTAGGGAGCGCTCTTCCCAAAACCACGCGGGAGAAGGTTATGTATTTTTCCGGAATCTCCGACGAAGCGGGAAAGACCATCGATCGCCAGATTGCCGCCCACAGGGAACTGGGGTGGACGCATCTTGAATTGCGCACGGTGGATGGGGTGAACCTGACCCAGTTGCCGGATGACGCGTTCGACAAGGTATACGCGGCCGTTACCGAGGCGGGCATGAAGGTTTCATGCTTCGCGAGCGCCATTGCCAACTGGGCAAGGCCCATTACGTGTGACCCCGACATAGACCGGCAGGATCTCGCTCGGGCGATTCCCCGGATGCACCGTTTTGGTACCCGGTTCATACGGGTGATGAGTTATCCCAACGATCCCGAGAACCCGATTCCAGCGGATGCCTGGCGGCGTGAGGCCATCGCCCGCATGAAGGTACTCGCCCGCATGGCGGAAGATGGCGGGGTGATCTTGCTCCATGAAAACTGCAGCGGGTGGGGTGGGCTGTCGGCGGAAAACTCCAACATACTGCTGGGTGAGGTGAATAGTCCCGCCCTCAAGGTGGTATTTGACACGGGCAATCCCGTTACCTATGGCCAGGACGCGTGGGAGTATTACCTCGCGGTGCGCGAGGATATCGCGTACGTGCACATCAAGGACGCCCGCAAGGTAGATGGCGTGGACCACTACACGATGTGCGGGGATGGCGATGGTTGCGTGCGGGAGATTCTGGCCGATCTGAAACGGTCCGGCTATGACGGGGGCATTTCCATTGAGCCCCACCTGGCGGCGGTCATTCACACGGGCCAGACCTGTGATAACGCGGATGCCTTGTACAATTCCTATGTCGCGTATGGAAGGCGGCTGATGGAACTGGTCCGAGCATTGAACTGGGCCGAGAGTTCTAAGTAAAGAACCCTTTGGCGGGTCCCTGGTGAACGTGGGGTAAATTCAGTCCTGCTTTTCCACGGCCATGACGAGAGTTTTTTCAGCCCATGGCCTCGCGGACACCTGGTGTGGAATTGATCCGGAAAAATGTTGCATCGCGCGGCCGATTTGATTACGCTAAAGTGTCATGAGAAGCGTCACGGGCGTGGCGCGACAAAAGAAGGCGGCGCGGGCCGCCGGAGGTCAGGAATCCCAACCACGATGGAGGGAGAACCATGGCGAAAAAGACAGTGAACGTGGCCATGATCGGGGCCGCCTTCATGGGTAAGGCCCACAGCAACGGGTGGCGGAAAGTGGCGATGTTCTTCGATCCCCCCTACACGCCGGTGATGAAGGTGGCGTGTGGCGCGCCGGGCGAAGACATGACGGTCGCCAAGGAGAAATGGGGATGGCAGGAAGTCTCCAATAACTGGGAGGAAGTGATCAACCGGCCGGATATCGACATCGTCGACATCTGCACGCCTAACTGGCTGCATCCCCCCGTGGCCATCGCGGCGGCGAAGGCAGGCAAGCACGTGGTGAGTGAAAAGCCCCTCGCCAACTCGCTCCAGGAAGCGCAGGATATGCTGAAGGCCGTTCAGTCCGCCGGGGTCCGGCACATGTGCGGCTTTTCCTATCGTTTCGCTCCAGCCGTGCAGACCATCAAGAACATGCTCGCCAAAAAACAGCTGGGTGAAATTTTCCATTTCCGGGCTGCTTACCAGCAGGACTGGATCGTGGATCCCGAGTTTCCCATGGTCTGGCGCCTGAAGAAGAAGTGGACCGGTTCCGGCGCGCTGGGCGACATCGGCGCGCACATTACCGACTTGTGCCATTTCCTGGTGGGTGACGTGGCCGAAGTGGCCGCCGCCATGGAAACCTTCATCAAGAAACGCAAGGTGCCTTCCAGCACGGTGGGCGGAATCTCCGGGACCAAGGGCAAGGACACCGGTAAGTGGGATACCGTGGACGTCGATGACGCGGCGGTTTACCTTGGCCGGATCAAGGGCGCCAGCACCCTTGCCACGTTCGAGGCCACCCGTTTCGCGCCCGGTCGCCGCAACTACAACTGCATCGAGATCTACGGCAGCGAGGGTTCGGTGATCTGGAACCAGGAAGACATGAACCAGTTCCTGTATTTCAGCCGGAAGGATGCGCCCACGTTGCAGGGCTTCCGTAAGGTGCTGGCCTGCGACGTCGGCCATCCCTACGTCCACGCGTGGTGGCCTCCCGGACACATCATCGGTTACGAACACCTGTTCGTGCACGAACTGTACGAATTTCTGTGCGGCCTGAAGGCCAAGAAGGTCAACCATCCTACCTTCGAAGATGCCGTGAAATGCCAGAAGGTGCTCGACGCGGTCGAACGCGCGGCGGCCTCGAAGAAGTGGGAAAAGGTCTGATCGCCGTCTGAGCGATCCACAGCCGCCGGCAGAATCCCTGCCGGCGGCTTTTCTTTTTTTATCTCGCGGGTTAAACAGCAGCAGAGTGGGACGCTATTCGACGATAAAACCCTTCCGCCAGAGCAACTCCCGGACTTCAGCGGTGAGCAGGCCCTGCAGGGCAAGGGCGTGTTCCGGATCCAGCGCGCGCAGGTGAGACGCCAACTCGGGGTAACTGGACAGTTCCGCCAGCATGACCGGATCTTCGCATTCGATCAGCAGGACCTTTCGAATCCGCACGCGTCGGGGTGTGCGGATCCAATCCTCGAGAGTTCGCCGGACATTCTCCGGAATCCGCTGTTCCCGGGCGTGTTGTTCCAGCAGCCCTGGCAGGATGTCCCCGGGATATCCCCGTTGGAGGGCGGACAGGTATTTTTCTCGAGTCAGGCGGAACAGGATGGTGTGATCGCTTACGCCCGATACCTCGGAAAAGATGGACAGCACGGGCAGCAACTGGAGGGGCGTCTCTTCCATGGGCACAAAAATTTCGAGATCCGGCTTGACGATCAGTGATCCGGAAGGCATGGGTGCCGGCATAGATGCTTCTTCTTGGCCCAGGAGTAGGGCGTGGCCGAGAGATGTCAGGCTAACCAGCACGTCTCCTCCAGACGCCTTCCCAAGATCCACGATGCCGAACCGGTGAAAGGTTTCCTGCAGCAGCGTGAGCAGTTTTCTGGTCAGGACGGCGTCTTCTTCCTTGCCGTACCGGAACCGGCCTTCATGGTACCGGATGGCCGGATTGTTCAGACGGGGATGGGAAATGGCTACCTGGACGGCGTTCCGCAGGGAATACCACTGGCCCGGCCGCGCGAGATGGGCAAGAGCGTGCAGGAGGCGGCCCGCCTCGGGATATTTTTCATACAACGCGTGTCGGGCGAGTTGAGCGTGTATGGTCTCGATGGCGTGGCCGGTCCACAAGGACAATCGGGTTCCCGGAAGGATAGATCCGTCTTCCTCTTCTCGCAGGTATCCCAGCGTGATGCCCCCATCAATCAGTTCAAGCAGGTAATCGTGTTCGAGCCCGGGCCCCGTGAAGCGCTCGATCCCCCTCAGGGAAGCCGCCGATAACTTTCCGTTCCTGTTCCTGGTGAGGGGGCGCTGTCCCGCCGCGCAGGTCACCCGGGCCAGCAGACGCGCGCTGGCGTCACCACAACAGGAGATCTGGTCCGGGTTCCGGATCAGCACCAGGGAGTGTTCTCCGGCTGCCGGGCCGGAACGCCGAAAGCACCGGACCTGTTCCAGCAGGACAATGTTCCGGCGCAACAGGTCGTTGTCGTCGAAATCGAAGCGTTCGAAGCAGACCAGGTTTCTCAGGAGTTCCCACAGGGCCTGTTCCGCGCGGTATTCATCCAGCCCGGATGCCTTGCGCAGACGCGAGGCCTCGACTTCTCCTTCCGGCTTTTCCCAGAGCGCGTGGAATATCCGGCGCGCGGCCTCTGAAAATGCAGCCGTTTCCACCCATTCCCGCACCGTGTCCGGATACTGGTACACCTGTTGAATAAAGCGATCCACCAGGACGGATCGTTTTTTTCGTGTTTCTTCCAGGCCCAGCAGGTGCGCGAGCCGATCCGCCTCGTGATGATCCAGTCTTTCCAGGGTTCGCGCGACCTGTTCCAGGCTGGCACGACTTTCGTTCATGCCCCGCAGGACACGTTCCAGGGCCCGGATGGCTTCCGCCGTGATCTTTACCCGGTTTATATCCATGAAGAAAAACCGGGGATATGTCTCCAGAAAGTGGTCCAGATCCTCCATGCCCATGGGAACCATCCGGAAGAGCGCGGAGGGGGTTACCCCACCCTTGGGTTGCGTGGCCAGGGCCCGTGCCATGAGGAACGCCGTTTTGGGCATGCCTTCCATGGCGATGATGACGCTGGCGGTAATACTCATCGGCCGGCCTCCGAAAAAATGGAGAAATATTCTAAATCCGGCAGATTCGTTCCGGCAAGTCACGGGGAAAGGCGAGACACGCCATCCTTTTCCAGGTCAGCAGGATACCTGTTCCAGGGCTCTCGCGAGATCCTCGATGAGGTCGTCCACGTGTTCCAGTCCGACCGACACGCGAATGAGATCATCGGTGATTCCGGCCGCGGCTCTGGCCTCTTCCGGCATGGACACGTGGGTCATGGTCCAGGGATGCTCAATGAGCGACTCCACGCCTCCCAGGGACTCGGCCAGCGTAAAGAGGCGTACCGATCCAAGTAACGCGAAGGCACCTCGCTGGCCACCTTTTACCCGGAACGAAAATGTTCCACCGGCGCCCCGCGTCTGCCGCAGGGCCAGGTCGTGCTGCGGGTGGCTTTCGAGCCAGGGATGTAACACCCGCGCCACTTTCGGGTGGCTTTCCAGGAACCGAGCGATGGCCAGCGAATTCTCATGGTGGCGTTCCATCCGCAGGGCCAGGGTCTTCAGACCTCGAAGCACGAGGAAACAATCGAAAGGCGCTTCCGCGGTGCCCAGCGTGTTCTGGAGAAGGGCCAACCGTGTTTCCAGTTCGGGATCTTTCACGATGAGCGCCCCGCCTACCACGTCGGAATGGCCGTTGATGTACTTGGTGGTGGAATGCAGGACGATGTCGATGCCCAGATCCAGGGGTCGCTGGAAGTAAGGCGACAGGAAAGTGTTATCGCACAAGGTCCATACACCTGCCCGCCTCGCGATGGTCGCGATGGCTTCCAGGTCCAGCAGGTTCATCATGGGATTGGTGGGGGTTTCCGTCCAGAGGAGGCGAGTGGTCGGCCGGATCGCCTGCTCGAGTTTCGCCAGGTCCCGCATGTTGACGAACTCTACGTCAACCCCCTGCCGCGCGACCACGGTGGTCAGGATGCGGTAGGTACCACCGTATAAGTCATCGTGCACCAAAACGTGGTCACCGCTGGAAAGCAGGGCAAGGGCCGTGGTTTCGGCGGCCATGCCCGTGGCAAAAACAAACCCCCGGGTACCGCCTTCCAGAGCGGCGAGGCAGTCTTCGAGGGCACGACGGGTGGGGTTGCCGCTGCGGGTATAATCAAACTGTCCTGGACGCCCCACCTCCTCAAACGCGAAGGTGGATACCTGGTAAATCGGCGGCATGACCGCGCCATAAGCAGGATCCGGTCCCTGTCCCGCGTGAATGGCCAGCGTTTCAAATCGCATGAGAAGCTCCTTTCCTTATAAAACAGATAATGATTGTAATTTTTATGCCGGATATGATATCAGAACAACGTTCAGCCAGTAAAAAACATTCCACCCCACCGGTGGGGGGGACGGTTCAGGTTTTTCTTGACAGGCACATGAAAAAGCGTCATGATATGAGATGAATCCAAAAAATGAGGAGGCTATGCCATGGCGGAAAAGAAAACCGCGTCCCTGGTGGGCGGTATCGCGGACCGTCTGAATGATCTGGCAGACCGGATCAAGGGGAAATTGCCGGGCGACCTGGTGAAAGACGCGGCGGAATCCCTGTCAGCGCTGACGAAGGACACCGGAAAAATGGCCGCGGCGGAATCGCTGACGGCGGCCCAGGCTGTCGTCAGGGCCCAGAAAAAGCTCGCGGAACAGGCTCTGGGCCTGCTGGATACGATGTCCCGGGTTCCGGAAAAGGTCACCGACCGGCTGACCGCTGCAAAAAGCGCGCTGCCGCCGGAAGCCAAGACCGTGCTGAAAGAATGGACGGCCCTGACGCGGGAAACGCGGAAACAGTTCCGGAAGACCCTGCTGGACAGTTTTGACCAGGCCCTGTCGGGGTTGGACCGCGCCCGGAAAGAACTCAAAACAGGCCCCGCCGGGAAAGCCGAGAAAAAGGAAACCACGCGGCCTGCCGGGTCTAAAGCGGCCAAAAGCAAAACGAAACCGGTCGCCAAGTCTGGAAAAGCAGCCGCGTCAGCCGGGAAGAAACCGGCGAAATCCGCCGCCGCGAAGAAACCTGCCACTTCGGAAGGGGCAGGTGAATCCGAAAACGGCTGAAGCAGACGTACCGGGTCAAAGCGTCACGACCGGGATGCCCAGTTGTTCGGCCTGGCGGGCAGTATCTTCCCGGCAGGTAAACAGGAGGACCTGGTATTCCTGTCCCATTTCCCGCAACAGTTCGAGTGCGGCCCGCAACCGGGTATCGTCGTAATTGGCGAAGGGATCGTCCAGTAGCATGGGCAGGCGTTCGCCATTCCGGCTGAGTCGCTGCACCAGCGCCAGTCGCAGCGCGAGATAAAGTTGATCGAGGGCGCCCTTGCTGAGAAACGCTTCGGAACCGTCCTGGGTGGATCGCAGGCTGAGCGAGAGGTCGGGACCTACCCTGACCTCGGTATGGGCTCCCCCCGTGATGCGCTCCAGGAAGCGGGAAGCGTTCCGGGACAGGCCGGGCGCGATGCGACGGTGCCGCTGAAGGGCGGCCTCTTCCAGGGTGGCTAGGGCGAGGGCCAGCGCCGCCTGTTCGTTTTCCAGCTGGGTTAACTGGTGACGGGTCCAGGTGATGTCTTCCTGAATCCGGGC
>JAGPFE010000028.1 GCA_018056705.1 Candidatus Hydrogenedentota bacterium
GCAACTCACGGTGTCTTCCGGGCCCTGCACGGTGGTTCCAGACGTGACTGGCCAGGACCAGGCCACGGCACAGGCGGCTATCCAGGGCGCGGGCCTGGTCGTGGGACAGGCCATCGACCAGTGCAGTACACCGTCCCCGCCGGGCAGGTCATCAGCACCGATCCCCAGGCGGGCGCCCAGGTTACCCCCGGGACGGTTGTGCAACTCACGGTATCCACCGGGGTACCCTGCCCGCCGCCCAATGATGACTGCGTTAACGCAATCGTGATTGATTCTGATGTCGCTGTAATCGGGTCCAACGTAAATGCCACTGGAACGACTACCTCTTCTTGCTGTTACCAGGATTACTTGGACGTCTGGTATTCCTGGACCCCCCTCTCCGATGGCTATGGCATTGTTGACACCTTTGGCAACGCCACCAACATGGATACCTCCCTGGTCGTCTACGACAGTTGTGATGGAACTGCCCTGGGATGCAATGACGACTATACCGGTCACATGCAATCCCACGTCGCTGTTCCAGTGGTTGCCGGACATACTTACCTGATCCGCGTGGCGGGATATAACAATACCGTCGGTACATTCGAACTGCTGGCGCGGGTGCTTTCACCCGTCACTGTCCCAGACGTTACCGGATGGACCGTTACCGACGCGATGTCCGAACTTGAATCGGCATCGTTTTACACTTACGAGTTATCAGTCTGCAGCAACACCGTGCCTGTGGATCATGTCATCCGCACGGATCCCCCGGCGGGAACCTTGATAGCGCCGGAGTCCGTAGTTTTGGTATACAAGTCCACGGGCACATGTCCACCTCCAGAAAACGATGTCTGCACGCACGCGATAATCCTGACATCGAACGAATACTATTACGGCAATAACCTGAGTGCCACCGGCACGGATATCACGTCATGCGGATCTGCTGACGCGGGAGACGTATGGTACATATGGACCCCGGAAGCTGATGGGATCGGCGTGGTCGATACCAACCATTCCGCAACGAATTTTGACACGACCCTGGCCGTTTTTGATACCTGCGACGGGACTCAACTGGCCTGTAACGACGACTACGCCCTTTACGGATCAAAATCCCGGGTGAGTTTCCCCGTGGTTGCCAACCAGTCCTACCTGATCCGCGTTGCCGGGTATCACATGGCAGAAGGGAATTTCGTGCTCTATGCCCATATAGGGAACCCGGCCACGGTGCCGGATCTCAATGGCATGGACCTGAATACCGCGACAGCGACCCTTCAGTCGGCAGGGTTCCAGGCAGGAATCACCACAGAGACATGCGGCGCCGCTCCCGCGGGAGTCGTGATTGCCCAGAGTCCCGCCGGGGGTGCTTTAGAAGAGGCAGGGGCAAACGTGGACATCTATATTTCCAGCGGCAGTCCCTGTCCATAAACCCGGTCAAGCCTGATACATTACCCACCCCCGGACCATGTCACTGGCTGGAAAACACGGTGGCCCGAGCCCGTCGGGAGGCTTGGGCCACCGTCTTCCCAGGCGCGCATATCCCGAAACGCCAGGCCCTGAAGCAGCCAGGGTAAAGCGACGTAAGCACCATGACAGGGGCTGAAAAACGCGCGCTGGCCCTAAGATACTTTCGTGCCTCGGGGCGAAACGATACCGGGCACAACGATTCGCCTCTTCCCTCTTGACCGCCAGGTGTTCAGGCCGCCCCACGTTGCCACAAGGTCGCGACTGATTCTCAGGCTTCTTCCTGGCGGATCCGCTGTTCCTTGATCTTCATCAGGCGGCTTATGTTGGAGCGTTCCTGTTCGTCGAGGCGATTCTTGATGTAGGCGATGGTGGTAGCCGTCCTGGGGATGATGGTATGCTCGAGGGCGTTCACCCGACGGCGGGTCTTCTCGATTTCCGCGCACAGCAGGCGAACCGTCTGCTCCAGCTGGGCCATGCGGAGAATACCTTCCACGAAGGCGGCCAGCCCGGCGATAGCGGCGTCCAGTTCGGGGGACGTGTGCACGCGGGAATAGCCCCCGGCGAACTCGCCGAAACGCAGGTCGAATTCGGGCGCGGACACGCTCATGATGCGGCGGCGCCTGACCTGGATGTCCAGTTCCCGGGAAGCGTTTTCTAGGGCGTCCTCGGTGACGGTCCGGGAGGAAGTCGCCTGGGCCAGCACGAATCCCTTCAGGATGGGGGGCAGTTGCGCGTCCACCTGCTGACGGGCTTCCTTGTAGGCCTTGGCGTAGGCGGCGAAATCCTTCATCAGCCCGTCGAGTTTATCCTTGAGCAGTTTGTGACCCCGCTTCGCCACGGCGAGCCTGCGCCGCAGTTTCAGCATTTCCATGCGGGTTGGGATCACTTGCTGTGCCATGGCGATGGACTCCCGTCACCTGGCCCGGGGCTCAGGCGGTGGTTTCCCGTTTGGGCAGATACTTGTCGATATACTCGTCGCGGATACGCTTGAGTTCGGTGCGCGGCAGCATGGCGAGCAGTTGCCAGCCGATTTCCAGGGACTCGAAAATGGTCCGGTTTTCCTCTTCTCCCTGGCGGATGAAGCGATCCTCGAAGGCGTCCGCGAATCGCACGTACAGGAGGTCGATTTCGCTTAGGGCCGATTCGCCGAGCACGACGGCCAGTTCCTTGGCGTTTTTGCCGCGGGCGTAGGCCGCGTACAACTGGTTCATGACGTTGGCGTGATCTTCCCGGGTCCGGCCTTCGCCGATCCCCTTGTCTTTCAGGCGGGACAGCGAAGGCAGCACGTCCACCGGGGGATAGATCCCCTGGCCATGGATCGCGCGGGACAGGATGATCTGGCCCTCGGTGATATATCCGGTGAGGTCTGGGATCGGATGGGTTTTGTCGTCTTCGGGCATGGTCAGCACGGGAATCTGCGTGACGGATCCCGCCTTGCCCTTGATGCGACCGGCCCGCTCGTAGATGGTGGACAGGTCGGTATAGAGGTAACCGGGGTATCCGCGGCGTCCGGGAACCTCCTTGCGGGCGGCGGAAATTTCGCGCAGCGCCTCGCAGTAGTTGGTCAGGTCGGTGAGGATCACCAGCACGTGCATGTCCTTTTCGTACGCCAGGAATTCGGCGGTCGTCAGGGCGATGCGCGGGATAGCGATGCGCTCGATGGGCGGGTCGTCGGCCAGGTTGATGAACAGCACGGCCCGCTCGATGGCACCGGTGCGGCGGAAGTCGGCCTGGAAGAATTCGGCCTCTTCGAAGGTGATGCCCATGGCGGCGAACACGACGCAGAATTTTTCGCCGGACTTCAGCGTGGTTGCCTGGCGGGCCACCTGCGCGGCCAGCCGGGAATGGGGCAGACCCGAGGCGGAGAAGATGGGCAATTTCTGGCCGCGGACCAGCGTGTTCAGCAGGTCGATGGTGGACACGCCGGTCTGGATGAACTCGTTAGGGAAGTCCCGGGCGTAGGGATTCATCGGGTTTCCGTTGATGTTCAGCCATTTTTCCGGGATGATATCGGGACCGTTGTCGATGGGCCGTCCGCCCCCGTCGAAGACGCGGCCGAGCATGTCCTCGCTCACGCCGATTTCCTGGGGCTTGCCGAGGAACTTGACGGTGAGCGTGCCGGGATCCATGCTGCTGGTGCCTTCGAACACCTGGACCACGGCCTTGTCGCCGCTGACCTCGAGCACGCGGCCACGGCGGATACTGCCGTCTTCGAGCTTGATGTCGGTCAGTTCGCCGTAAGTAATGCCCTGAACCCCTTCGACCATGAGCAGGGGTCCGATGATCTGACGCGCGGTACGATATTCTCTTGTAGCCATGCCGTGTACTCTTTCGTTATGCCTCAGTAGCGCGGCAACGCCGCGATGGCCTTGGTGATGTCTTCCCTGATCGCGTCGATCCGGGCGATCTCGTTCTCTGGGATGAGATGCGCGCCGGCTATTTTTTCCAGTTCAGGCAGGTTGAGCAGGGCGTTCAACTGAACCCCCGCGTCGAGGGCTGCCCGGGCTTCATCCTCGTAATGCAGGATCAGCCCCAGCAGGGCGAACTGCTTGGGCAGCGACGTGTAGGTATCCAGGTCGTCGAAGGCGTTCTGGTGCAGGAAGTCTTCGCGGATCATCCGGGCCACCTGCAGGGTCATACGGTCTCCCGCGCCCAGCGCGTCCAGCCCGACCAGCCGCACCAGTTCTTCCAGTTCCGCTTCGCGCTGCAACAGGGCCATGGCGCGCTTGCGGTTCTTCTCCCACAGGGGATTCAGGTGCTCGTTGCAGTAACCGTCCACGGTCTGCTGGTACAGCGAGTAGGAAGTAAGCCAGTTGATGGCCGGGAAGTGGCGGGAATAAGCCAGGTTGGCGTCGAGTCCCCAGAAAACCTTCACCACGCGCAGGGTAGCCTGGGTTACCGGGTCCGAGAAGTCGCCGCCCGCGGGCGAGACCGCGCCGATGAGCGAGAGGGTACCTTCCCGGTCGTCGGATCCCAGGCATTTCACGTAACCCGAACGCTCGTAGAAGGCGGCGATGCGGGACCCCATGTACGCGGGGTATCCTTCTTCACCGGGCATTTCCTCCAGGCGTCCGGACATTTCACGCATGGCCTCGGCCCAGCGGCTGGTGGAGTCAGCCATGAGGGCGACGGAATAGCCCATGTCGCGGAAGTATTCGGCGATCGTGATCCCGGTGAACACGGACGCCTCGCGGGCAGCCACGGGCATGTTGGACGTGTTGGCCACGAGCACGGTGCGCTCCATGAGGGGCTGTCCCGTTTTCGGGTCTTTCAGGTGGGGGAATTCCATGAGCACGTCGGTCATTTCGTTGCCCCGCTCGCCACAGCCCACGTAGACCACGATGTCCACGTCGGACCACTTGGCCAACTGGTGCTGCACGACGGTCTTACCGGAACCGAAAGGACCGGGCACGCAGGCGGTGCCACCCTTGGTCAGGGGGAAGAACATGTCGATCACGCGCTGACCGGTGACGAGGGGCACCTTCGGCGGCATTTTGCTTTTCACGGGCCGGGGCATGCGGACAGGCCAGGACTGGACCATGCGAACCTGGCGGGGACCAGCGGGCGTGTCCAGTTCAGCCACCACCGTTTCCACGTTCCCCTTGACCGGCCCGATTTTCTTCACCGTGCCTTCAGGGATGTCCGGGGGCACCATGATCTTGTGCACGACGATCACGGATTCCTTGACGGTGCCCAGCACATCACCCGCGACCACCTTGTCGCCGGCCTTCGCCACCGGGACAAATTCCCATTCGGTCGACCGGTCGAGGGCGGGTGCCTCGGCGCCGCGCAGGATGAAGGCTCCGCACTGTTCCACCAGTTTATCCAGGGGCCGCTGCACGCCGTCGTAAATGGAGCGGATGAGCCCGGGTCCCAGTTCCACCGACAGGGGCTGACCGGTGCGGAACACCGGCTGGCCGGGACCGATCCCTTCGGTTTCTTCGTAGACCTGGATGGACACGACCTCGCCCCGGATTTCGATCACTTCCCCGAAAAGGCGGGCGTCACCCACGCGCACCATTTCGTACATCCGGACGCCGGCCAGCCCACGGGCCTGCACCAGGGGCCCCGAGACCTTTACCACTTCGCCGCGTTGTTCATTCGTCATACCGTTCAGTCCTTACCCAGCATGTCCACGCCGATGGAACGCTCCACGACGCTCCGCATTTCGTTGAAGGCAAATCCCGTCCCCCCCTGGTGGGTGGGGATGGTGGTTATCACCGCCTGGCTGACGGCCCGGAAATCTTCCAGGGCGTCGGGCGCCTGGGCCGCGAGGGATTCGGTCACCAGCACCAGGGCCACGTCCGGGTCCCGGGACAGGGGCCCCAGGGCCCGGCGCAAGCCCTCGACATCCTCGGCGGACACCACTTCCATGCCCACGCCGCGGAAGCCCAGAATCAGGCCACGTTCTCCTACCACTACCGCTCTAGACATAACACTCCCGTAACCGCCGCCGGATCACTTCGGGATCAAGCCCGTTGAACCGGCCGCTAACCACCAGTTTGAAGTTGTAAGCCTGGGCGCGGAACCCCACGAAATAGGCGGCCACGCGCTCGGGGCCCATGGTCTGCAGTTTCCCCTGGCGGGCGTACCGCATCAGATGATTTGCCGCCAGGAGTTCAAACTGGGCCGCCCACTGGTCCTCGGGCAGTTCGAGCACCGTCCGGAAGGCGTCGCCGAGAGGTCCCGGAACGATACTGGCCCAGTTTTTCGGCTCGCCCGCGCCGGCCAGGGAGCGCAACACGTGGGTGTGCTCACCCATGGGCAAGAACAGGTCTTCCACCTGCCGCGCCTGGAGCAAGCCCTGGCCGTGCAGACGCAGGAGCAGTGCCACCCCCTTGGCCAGGGTGAAGTCGGAAACGTACGCCGAAATCAGGGGCACGGCCATCTCGTCCGCCAGGTGCCGCATGTGCCGCAGGTAAGCGCCGTCGAGTACCAGGTCCACCTGGGCCCGGACCTGCGCGGGATCCGCCGTGCTTCCGCCCAGCCGGGCGAGGGCTATCCGGGTCTCAGCGGGCAGCAGCGCGTAGTCTCCCGCGGCCGCGGCGTGCAGCCGTTCCTCGGACAAGAGACTTTTTTCGAAGGGGAATTCGTGCCGTCCGAGCACGGCACGCTTGAGGTTGAGGTAATCGCCCGCCAGCAGGAACATCGCGGAGAGGGTTTCCACGGGACTGTTGGCGCGTACCTCGCGCATCTGCTGGTGGAAGTGCCGGTCGACGACGTCGTTCCACTCTTCCCAGCCCGCGCCGGGGGTGACGTACTCGCGCAGGGGAGTGTCCTGCAGCCGGTGAAGCAGGTCTTCCTGGCGCTCGACGCCAGCCAGCGCGTGAAAAAAGTCCCGGGGGAGGAGGCCGCCTTCCAGCACGGCCACCTGGCCGCAGACAAACCCCCAAGCCTGCTGTTCGGTTGTCAGGGTGATCAACACCGCCTGTTATCCTTCCGCAACGGCGCGCCCCTGGGGCGCGTCGGCCCGCCGCTATGTAAACAAAGCCTTGGCCAGTTCGGGCGCCATCACCCGTTCGCGGTCCGCGAGCAGGGTGTCCAGCGTCCGGTCCACGTCATACGCCGTCGCGCGGAAAATGAACCCACCCCGCGCGGGAAGGGTAGCCTCGGCCAGCGACAGTTTCGCCGCGGTGGGCCGCTTCGCGTTCAGGGCATCCACCAGTTTTCGGAACAACGCCCGGTCCGCCTCGTGGGCGATCACCTGGCCGGCGACATCTCCCGCCGCGGCTTCTTCGAGGAGCCGGGCCATGAGTTTCTCGTACCCGGCGGCATCCGCCAGCGCGAGTTGCCGGGCGGCCGCTACCACGTCCTTGAGCCGCCGGTTTCGAGCCTCGAGCAGGGCTTTCCCCTGCGCGCCGCGGGCCTTGCCCAGTTGCCGCGCGCATTCCTCGTCGATGGCCCGGCAGGCCGCCTGAACCCGGCGTTCAGTTTCCGCGGCGATACTTTCTTCCGCGGCCTTCAACTTGGCCTGGGCGACGTTGCGGGCCTTTTCGACGATGCGTTCGGCCTCTTTGCGGGCCGTGTCGAGTACCGAGCGAATGCTTTGATCATTGGCCATGTCGGCTTTCCTTCCCTGGTTGGGGATCGCGCCGCCGGCCCCGGTCAGGACGCCAGGGAGTTCAGCGCGAGGATACCCGCCAGCAGGCCGACCACGGCGTAAGTTTCCACCATGGCGGGCAGCAGCAGGCTCTTACCGAAGTCGCCTTCGCGCCGGGCCACCCAAGCGATGGAAGCCGCCGATGCCTGCCCCTGCCAGATGGCCGAAACCAGCAACGCGACGCCCACGCCGAACCCCATGACCAGCAGGGCCACGCCGGTCTTGAGGTCCTGGGGCAGCGAACTCATCCGGCCCATGATCATCATCATGGTGATGAAGCCATAGAAGCCCTGCGTGCCCGGCAGCGCCAGGAGTACGAGGAGCCGGCCGAACAGGTGGGGCTTTTCGCTAAGCACCCCGCCGGCCGCCTGCGCTGCCGTGCCGATTCCCTTGGCGGACCCGGCGCAACCCAACCCCACCGCCAGCCCGGCACCCGCCACGGTCAGTCCCATGCTCAACGCTTGAAGATCCATTGCAACCTCCGATCGCTTTTTCCGGCCACGACCCCGCGACAGCCTGTACCGCATCGCCGGGCCCCGGGGCCCTTTTTCCTGTTTATCCGGCCCGCGCTTCCGGTCCGCCGCCCACGCGGTCGGACCCCGGCGCTCAATTCCGTTTCAAGATCGCCGCGGGGGAATCAAATCCCAGCGGCTCGAATTCCTTCGCTCCGCCCTCGTAGAACCGTCCGAACCACTCCACGAACAACAGGCGCATGGAGTGCACAAACGCACCCAGGGCGTTGATCAGGAAATTGAACAGGTGCGTGAAAACCAGCACCAGTACCGTCAGAATCGGTCCGATCGGTCCGCCCACGTCCCACAGCATCCCGGCGATCATGTTGAACGACTGCGCGAGAATCCCCGTGGTCAGGCCCAGGGCCAGCAGGCGGCAGTAGGACATCGTGTCGCCCAGGAAAGCGGTAAGACCGTAGGACCCCACGATCCCGTAGATGCTCATCACGCCCACGCCAACGCGCCCGACAATTCCCTTGCTCTCGCGGCCCTGCGTGGCAACCAGTCCCAGCGCGCCCACGATGAACATCACCGCGCCGGCGATGAGCAGGGGCCGGGGCACGCCCGTCAGGAAGGCCACCGCGAGGATCGCCGCGCCCGGTAACGTGATCATCCAGGTCAACCCGTCACTCAGGGCCGTCACCCAGTCGTTGTTCCGGATCGCGCCATACATTTTCAGGCCGATGCCGTAGAACTGGTTGGCCATGCCGATCAGCAGGGCGATGATCAGGGCGGGAATGGTCTTCGCCTGAAGGTCCAGCACGGTGCACGCTTCCATGAACGTACGCAGCGGGTTACGCTCAGGCATGAACGACGCCTTGTACAGGTCGCCGAAGAACGATCCCATGAGCAATCCGAACACCGTGGTGGACACCCCCGCCCAGAAGAGCAACCGGGCGAAGTTGTTCAGCCCCTCAAACGGCCTTGTCCGCTTCGCGATGTACGCGGCGGCCGCGGTCAGCATCAGGCCATAGGCGGCATCGCTGAAGCAGATGCCGAAAAATACGTAGAAGTTGACCAGCATGAACGGCGAGGGATCGAAGGCCCAGTAGGAAGGCAGCCCAAACATGCGGGTGAGCAGTTTCAGCGGCTGCGCCGCAGGCTTTTCGGTCAGACTGACGGGCACTTCTTCACCGGGCTCGGGATCTTCCAGCACGCATTCAACGCCGGGGAATTCCCGGTTCAACATCTCGCGCAGCGCGGGCAGGTCCCGTTCCCGGATGTAACCCGTCACCACGGTGGTCCAGCGGCCCTGCAGGGCGTAACCATGGGCCTGCTGCAAGCGCTTGGCGCTTTCCCAGTACGCCCGGAGCACCTTGAGCGCCCGGCGGTGCCCGGCCAGTTTTCGCGCGCCCTCGGCGACGGCTTGCACCGTCCGGTCCACGTCGCCCAGTTCCTCCTTGAGTTCCCGCACGCGGTCGCGCACCTTGCCGGGAATGTCCGGAAGGGTAACCTCTTCAAAACCGTGGCGGGCCAGCAGGTCGCGGACGGCCTCTTCGTTTTCCGGGACGTATGCCGCCAGCACGTGGCGCGGCGCGTTCTTCGGCAACGCCCCGCCCCCGTTCGCCCGGAGCATGGAGCCCGGCGGAATCTCTTCCACCATCATCACCTTCACGGTTTCCGGATCGTTCTTCAACGATTCCAGCGCCGCGAGGCTCATCTTGCCGAACAGCAACCGGATCCATTTCGGCCGACGCAGGTCGCTGACCGGAATGGGAATCTCTTCAAAAGGCATCAGTTCTTCGAGCCGGGACAGGATTTCACCGCGGCGGTGTTCCGCGCCCCGCCAGCGTTCCTCGAGTTCCTGGGCCGCGCGATACACGCCTTCCAGGTCGAACTGATTCAGGACGCCTTCCAGTTCCTGCTGTTCCACCAGCAAAGGAACCGGCGCGAGGCCCTGGATGAACGACTGCGATTCGGGCGCGAAGTTGTCGAGCAGGTTCAGCACCAGGTTGATCTTCTGGAGGTGCTGGTCGACGTTTTCCGTGTTCACTTCGCCGTGACGCAACGGGCCGGGGTCGCCGCACCAGGCCGCCGCGTCCACCAACTCCATGAACCCGCGGCGGTGCAGTTCCCGGAACAGCCGGTCCACGCACGACCGCTCACACAGGATGGCCACCTTTTTCATTCGGTCAATGGCCATGGACCGTCATGCTCCCTCGCCCAGCGTGGCCACGATCTGCCCGGCCAGCGCGCGAATTTTTTCTTCGGGAATCGCCGCGATCTGCTCCAGTTGACGTTTATGCGCGGCCTCCGCCTCCGCCAGCGATGTTTTGAGTTCGGCTTCGGCTTTCGTCCGGTACTCGGAAATCCGCAGGGTGGCCCGATCTTCGGCCTCCCGGCGCATGGCCGCGATTTTTTCAGCGGTTTCCTGTTCGATCGCCCGGGCCTCGGCATGGGCCCGTTCGACCATCGCTTCGGCTTCTTTTTCCAGCGCGAGCACCCGTTCCAGAATCTGCAGCGCCATGTTAACGCCTTTCTCCGCGTCACGCGTCGACCGCACCACCAATCGCCGGCGTTCGGGATACCTGTCGCCGGATGTCCTGGCAACCGGATATCCCCCCTCCGGGAAACACGCAAGGTAAGTTTACAACAGTTCCCGGCGGGAAGTCAACAGTTTAAAACCGGATTTCTGCTTATTGTGTAAAAACGTTTGTTCACCGGCTTTACTTACCGTTCGTTCGAATAACCGTTTCAGGAAACAGGACGGCTCATGAGCGCGGACCCCAAGGTAACCAGCGTCCCCATGGCAGGTAAAGTGAAAAGATGAAACCACGGGAAACGGGCCCATGTGCCGAAGGAGCGCGGCGAATAAATGTCCGTTCGGACTTGTTTTCAACAAGGATCCCGGGAACAACGTTCACATGAAGTCGCGGGCATTTGCATCCATTTACCGGTTTTATCCTATTATGAAATTCACGAACACTGCTGATTCCGTGAACCCCCGGGAGTTCGTTAGCCATGCCCCGAAGCCTTAGCGTGCTGATCGTCGAGGATGATCCGTGTGTGCTGGAGTCGCTGTCCAGTCATCTGTCCGCCCTCGGACACCAGGTGACAGCGTGTCGGGACGCCGCGGAGGCCCTTGCCGCGCTGAAACGGGACGCCTTCCAGTTGCTGGTCACCGACGCCGAAATGGACGGCATGAACGGCCTGGAACTGATCCGTCAGGTCCGCCAGACCCATCCGGAACTCGGGATCATCCTGATGACCGCTTACGAAGGCAAGTACCCAATGGCGGACGCCCTGCTGGCCGGGGCGGACGGCTTTCTGAGTAAACCCTTCAGTCTGCGCGCTTTTTCGATGATTTTTGAGCGGTCCTACTGGGAAGCGATTTCGCGGCCGGACTGGTGGGATCGGAACATGACGGAAAACGGGTCGACAGCGGGAAAAAAAACCACCGCGCCCGCACCGGCGAAGTAAGTACAATCCGCCCGGCTCACGTGAACCGGGCGGATGGATTTCAGACCGTGGCAGGCCCCCGCGCGGGCCCGCCAGACAGAGCGGTCAGGGTTCGCGGACGTAGAGGTTTTTCCAGAGAATGCCCGCCGAACCGCCCGTGTGCAACTGCAGGGCGAAAGCTCCTTCGAACAGTTGCTGGCCCTCGTCCGTAATGTCCACCGCGCGCACGCCATTCACCCAGGTGGTCACCCGGTTACCAACGGCACGGATTTCGATCTCGTTCCATTCGCCGGGACGCAGCGCCCAGGCCGCCAGCCGGGTCATGTCGGGTTTCTCCAGCCAGCCTCGCTTGTAACTCTCGTACACCCATCCCGTGGGCGAGGGATACTCGGGCGCCACTTCCCCCTGCAGGCCCGCGATCACGGGATAACCATCTTCCCGCAATCGGATGGTGGAGTGATAGAACAGGCCATAGTTCCCCTCCCCGAGCATCCGGAACCGACCACGGACTCGGAAATCCTTCCAGGTTTCCAGCGTGGCGAGGTATCCTTCGCTTTTTTTGGGGCCGCACCGTCCGACGATGGTGCCATCCTCGATGGTCCATTCCTCTTCCCCCCAGGTTTTCCAGCCGTCGAAAGACTTCCCATCGAACAGGGCACGCCACGCCCCGGTCCGACCCATATCCCGCAGACGGATATTCCGGTACTCCACCGCGGCGGCATCTCCCTGGAGATCCCAGGCGAAACTCTGGAGAGCCAGGTATCCCCGAATAAAAGTTTCATCCTCGTAACGGGTGGCGGGCACGCCGTTGAGATCGATTTCGATCCGGTTGTCGATCGCCCGGACGGTCATGGTGTTCCAGTCTTTCTGCTTGAGGGTTTTCAGGGCGGCCTCATCGGCCTGGGCCAGGGGCCCCCGGCCGTTTTCATCGACAAGACGGCCGTTGGCGGCCCGTTCTCGAGTTTCGATATTCGCCTGATACCCATACATCTGTTTGGGGGCGGTCTCGACGGTTTCTCCTTCTTTCAGCGGCAGGCGGGGCAGCCAGTGAGATCGGAACTGCACGCCGCCGTTGGTAGGGACCGGAGTGCGGAATTCGAGGGTCAGTTCAAAGTCGGCGAGTTCGCGGGCTGTCCACAGCAGCCAGGCGTTTTCCTCCTTTCTGGCCAGCCCGGACACCACGCCATCACTTACGCTCCACTGTCCGCCAAGGGCCTGCCATCCGGCCAGATCCGCCGGCGGCGTAATGTCTTCGACCTCCGCGGCCAGTCCCGTAGCACCAGTCAGCAGCACGGCTCCAAGTACCACCATGATCATGCGCCACATTTTTCGTCTCCTCGACAGGGTTAAGTGAAAGGCAGGGGCACGCGTGTCCTCCCAACTCGTCTTCGTTATCTTAGGAATCCCCGCGCGAGGAATGCAACCGCATAGCAGGAAAATACGCGACAAGTTTCGTTTTACCAGGCAGCCAAGCCGCGCCGATCTCCGGGAATTTGCGGCATTCAGACATGGCCGATTATAATGAAGGTGTTTCGCGGGTGCCGGGATAGCTCAGTTGGTCAGAGCGCTGGATTGTGGATCCAGAGGTCCTGGGTTCGACCCCCAGTCCCGGTACCATGTTTCACACGCGAGGGGGATTCCGGCACGCGCCGGACGAAGCAAAAAGGTCCGGGACGCGGCCGGGGGAAAGGGTGCTGATCTTGCCGGTAGTCATGCCTCAGACGCTCAAGGGATTTCAGGACCTCCTTCCGGAGGCCATGGGCATCCGGGAAGCCGTCCTCGCCATTATCCGGGACACCTACGCGCGGTTCGGGTTTCAACCGCTGGACACGCCGGTGCTGGAACGGCTGGACACGCTCACCGGGGCCACGGAAGGCGAGACCGGTAAGCAGATCTTTACCCTTGAAACCCCTGAATCGGAAGCGGCAGCCCTTCGTTTTGACCTGACGGTGCCTTTCGCCCGGGTGGTCAGCCAGTACCGCGACCGGATACGCCTGCCCTTCCGCCGATGCCACATCGGTCCCGTGTTCCGCGCGGACAAACCCGGGCCTGGACGGTTCCGGCAGTTCACCCAGTGCGACATCGACATCGCCGGGGCTGCCACGGTGGACGCGGACGCGGAAGTGATTGCCACGCTGTGCGGAGCATTCCGCGCGCTGGGCCTGGGTGGTACGCCACCGAAATACCGCGTGCGGGTCAGCAGCCGGAAACTGGTGGATGCCCTGCTGCGGGGATACGGCGTGACCGACCCGGCCACCCTCAAGCACACCCTTCGGGTAATGGACAAGTTGCAGAAGGTCGGTCTTGATAACGTCCGGCTGGAACTGGGGCCGGGGCGGGTGGACGATTCGGGGGATCCCATCCCTGGCGTCGGCCTAGAATCGGCCCTCATTGACCGGATTGCCGACTTCGTGGGCGTGACCGCTCCGGACCGGGCGTCCATGCTGTCCTTGCTGCGCGACCGCTTGCCCGCTTCCGACCTTGCCCGAGAGGCCTCGGAGGAAATGGCCGAACTGGATCGATGCCTCCACGCGCTGGGGCTCACGGAAGAAGAAGTCTGCTTCGATCCCAGCCTGACGCGGGGCCTGGACTACTACACGGGCCCGGTGCTGGAGGTGGTGCTGCCGGACGCTCCGGAATTCGGCTCCGTCGGAGGCGGAGGCCGGTACGATGGCCTGTGCGACCGGTTCCTCGAGGAACCCGTGCCCGCCACGGGCGCGTCCATCGGCCTGGACCGGCTGGTAGCGGCGCTGACGCGCCTGGGAGTCGCCCCCGCGCCCACGGGGCCCATCCATGCCTGCGTGGTCACCGTGGGCAGGGTGCCCCGGGAAGAAGTGCTGCGGCTCGCGAGAGAACTTCGGGTCCAAGGACTGAACGTGGTCACCTTCCCCGGCGCGAAGAAAGGCCTGGGCGCCCAACTGTCCCTGGCGGATCATTACGGTATTCCGGCGGCGGTCGTGCTGGGCGAGGACGAACTGGCCAAGGGCCTGGTTGGCGTCAAGGACCTGGCCATGGGCAAGGCCATCCGCGAGAACATCGCCGATCACGAGGCATATCGCCGGGCGGGACGCGAGGCCCAGGTTACCGTCCCCCGAAACGAAGCAGCCGAACGGGTCCGCCGCATCACGGCAGGGTGACGCGGGGTTAGCCACGATCTCCCGGTGGGGGCGCAATTTCTGCCAGCAGCTTGCGGGCCAGCGCAATCCCTTCCTTCCGGGTGGTGAAGCATCCTTCCAGCTGGTGCTCGTGCAGGGTCCGCAGGAGTTCCCGGTACACCGGACCCGGGGGAAGGCCCAGTTGTTTCAGGTCGTCGCCGGTAACCAGGGGCCGGGGCAGCGGCTGTTCAGAGGGCAGGCTGTCCAGGTAATTCCTGACCCATTCGACCAGACTGAGGTCGCCATGGCTTGACAGGCTGTCGAGCCGGGCCAGTTCCACGAGCAGCAGAAAATCCGGCTCGGTGACGAACCGCTTGCGTCGGCCCTCGCGCATGTCCGGCAAGGCCGCGAGTCGCATGTGGTTGCCCACCAGCCACGCGATCCGCTCGATCCTCCGGTTCGGAAAGCGCAGTCGCCGGCCGATGACAAACACCATGTTCTCTCCCACCTTTTCATGGTAGTGAAAGCGGATGCGATCGGCGAAGGTGATCGTGCGGGGCTTACCACAGTCATGGAGCAGCGCGGCCCAGGCCAGTTCCACCGGCGGCTGGGCAGGCAGCAAGGCCAGCATGCGCAAGGTATGCTCCCAGACATCGCCTTCCGGATGATAAGTTTCAGGTTGCGGCACGCCCCGCAGGGCGGCCACCTCAGGCAGGATGATTTCCAGCAGGCCCGACTCGGCAAGCCGTTCCATGGCCGGTCGCGCGCCGCCCTCGGTCAGCATCCGGTCCAGTTCGTCGCGGATACGCTCCGCGCTCACGCCATTCAGGCCATGTTCCGAGGTGACTTCCTTCAGCGCGTTCCAGGTGCCCGGGTCGATGTCGAAACCCAGGCCGGAGGCGAACCGTATGGCCCGCAGGAGCCGCAGGCGATCCTCTAGGAACCGTTCCCGGGGATGCCCCACACACCGGATGAGCCGGCAACGCAGGTCCTTCAGGCCATCGACAAAATCGAGTACCTGGTCCGTGACCGGGTCCAGGAACAACGCGTTGACGGTAAAATCTCGACGCGCGGCGTCTTCCCGGGGCGCGGCATAAGCCACGCTGTCGGGGTGCCGGCCATCGTGGTAGACCCCATCCCTGCGAAAGGTGACCACGTCGATTTCGTGGTCCTCCAGCAACACCTTGACCACCCCGAAGGCTTCTCCCACGGCCACATGCCGGGGAAACAGCGCGCGTACCTGTTCCGGGGTGGCATCGGTGGCCACGTCATAGTCCCTGGGCGCGCGGCCCAGCAACCGGTCCCGGACGCAGCCGCCGGCCAGCAGGGCCGTGAAGCCTTCCTCCCGCAGGGTCCCGCAAATGGTTCGTGCCGCCTGTTCACCGGTCATGGAGCCGACGAACCCGGGGTTGGCACGGACGCGGGCGGAGGCGTAGCCGGGATATCCGGCGAAAGGGGGCCCAGGAACCTATCCAGGACCACGCCGGGTAACAGGCTCGCCGCGGCAAGGACCAGCCCGGCCAGCACCAACCGGGCATCCCAGCCCGCGAGGGCCGGTAACAGGATCCCTGCCGCCCACGCCGCGCGGTGCGCGTTCAATCGATGACGGGACGCTACCAGCGACAGGAGCACGCACCCCGCGAGCATGCCGGGAAACAGGACCGTCCCCGGAAGCCACGCGCCCAACTGGCTGAAAGCGAATCCCGCCACGGCCCACGCGGGGACATCGCCGGCACCCGGAGGCATCCGGCGCCAGGCACTGGCCAGCAAGCCCCCCAGCGACGCGACCACGGCCGCCATGAAGATCACGCCGATATCAAGGCGGGTCATGAACAGGGGCAACAACGGCAAGTCGAGGCAGGTGGTTCCAATGGCCGGATCGCCAAAACGGGCCAGCATTGCCAGGCCCGCGAGGGACATCCACCACATCACCCTGCCCACCCCGCGGGAGATCGGCGCGCGGACCATCGCGCCCCCGGCAACATATACGCCGCCCGCCGCCAGGGCCACCGGCAGCAACCGCGCGGCATCGATGATCCGGTCCGCTCCCCAGTGTGGCGCCCACAACCACGCCGGCGCGAGCATCGGTAATACACCCCGCCAGAAGATGAAATCCCGGAAGGGATACTCCCGCTCCCTGCTCAACGCCTGTTCCGCCGCGAGAAACAGGATGAGTCCCCCGGCAAACATCGCCAGCCCGCCCGATCCCAGCAGGTAATCGAGGGGCAGGACCGAGGCCAGCGCCAGTAACCGGATGAGCATGGCCGCCAGGGCCGGCGCCAGTGCCACGAGGGCCGCCTCGGGCAGTCCCAGCACGAGCCGCCATCCCACGGCGTACAGGCCCACGGCGATGAGATGTCTCGCGCTTGCCGGATCGGTGATCTCCCGGGCCGCCGCCACCAGCAGGACCAGTCCGCCCAGTCCTGCCAGCATCATGGCCGCCCGGTGTCCACCCGTTCGGGGTAACGCCACGGCCACCCGCCCCAGCACGAACGTCCATGCCGAAAGCGCGAGGGCCGTCGGCCACCCGAATCGCGCGGCACCTGCCCACACCGGCAGCAGGATCAGCCAGCATCCCAGGCCCAGCAGGGCGCACCGGGTCAACCGCCCGTACCATCGGGTTGCGGGCAGCAGGCCACCCACCATGACGGCCCCGGCAATCACCTCCCATGGCGCGCGCTCGCACCATGCCGCGATCGGGGCCATGGCCAGAAAGATTCCAGCCCCCAGTATGCCTTCCAGGGCACCGGTTCTCCCGGGAACATCCTCAGCGGGGACGCTTGCTGAAAGAAGAGTCCGCATTTTCGCTTCCTCTTTTTGCCGTGGATATTCTACCCGTAAAGCAGGAGGAAACGTTCCACTCGGTACCTTACGAGGTTTCCGGCGGTTCCCCGGCAGCGTTTCCGGCCAGACAGGTTTCCAGGATGTCCCAGAGTTCCGGGATGCCCATGCCGGTCTCTGCGGAAACGGGTAGCAGCACGGCATCCGGGTCCACGCCCAACTCGGCCTGGATCCGGTGCAGCCGGCCGCGGATATGCCCGCGGGCGATTTTATCCGCCTTGGTGGCCACCAGCAGCACGGGAACCCGGGCTTCCTCCAGCAGATCGAGCATGTCATGATCCAGGGGAGAGGGATCGTGCCGGATGTCGAGCAGGACTGCCACCGCCCGGAGGACTGGACGGTGCAGCAGGTACCCGCGCATGAGGGATTCCCATTCCCTTTTCAGGGTCATGGGAGCCCTGGCAAATCCATATCCCGGAAGGTCCACGAGCAGGTACCGGCGGTTGATCTCGAAAAAATGGATGGCCTGGGTTTTGCCGGGCGTGGCACTGGTTCGGGCAAGATTCCTGGTCCGGGTCAACGCGTTAAGCAGGGACGACTTACCCACGTTCGACCGGCCCGCGAACGCCACCTCGGGCTGGCCAGCCCTGGGAAAATCACCCGGCTTCCGGGCAATCTTCAGCAGGCGCGCTTCATCAACCCGCACGGGATTTCCTGCCCTGTTTTGCCGGCTTCGCGGCCGTTTTCTTCTGCCGCTTTCGCGTGGCGGCCGATCCCGCCCCCCTGCCGCGGGCCTTACAACGCAGGCCTGGCAGGGCGATGTCCACCACCTGGTCCACCGTGTCCACCAGTTCGAAGCGGATTTCTTCCAGCACTTCCCTGGGCAAATCCGGGAAGTCTTTCTGATTGTCCCTGGGCAGGATAATCCGGGTAATACCCGAACGTCTCGCCGCAAGTACCTTTTCCTTGATCCCGCCCACCGGCAGAACCCGGCCTCGCAGGGTGATCTCGCCCGTCATGGCCAGCGCGGGCTGGGGAGCACGGCCCGTCAAGGCCGACAGCATGGAGACCAGGATGGCCACGCCCGCGGAGGGCCCATCCTTGGGGGTGGCACCTTCGGGAACGTGCACGTGGATATCGTAATTCTTCTGAAAATTTTCGGGCAGGGGAAACGCGTCGGCGTGCGCCCGGATCCACGTGAAAGCCGCCGCCGCGGATTCCTTCATGACTTCGCCCAGCCGCCCCGTAAGCAGGTGGGTACCCCTGCCTTTCATCAGGCTGGTTTCGACGCGAAGCAGGTCCCCTCCCGACGCGCTCCACGCCATGCCTAGGGCCACTCCCACTTCACTTTCCTTTTCGATCGCCGTGGGAGGATACGGGGGTGGTCCCAGCCATTCCTCGGCCAGTTCCACGGAAACGGTCACCGGGCCAGAACCCTGCCCTTCGACGATGCGACGGGCGGTTTTCCGGCAGAGGGCCGCGATGGACCGTTCCAGTTCGCGAACCCCCGCCTCGCGGGTATATCGCTGGATGACGTGACGCAACGTGTCGTCGGGCAGCATGAAGTATTCCCTGGGGAGGCCATTTTCCTGGACCTGCCTGGGGATGAGAAATCCACGGGCGATCTCAAGCTTTTCCTCAAGGGTATATCCCGGCAGTTCCACGATTTCCATCCGGTCGTGCAGGGGAAGGGGAATGGCGTATTCATCGTTCGCCGTGGTGATGAAGAACACCTGGGACAGGTCATAGCCCAGTTCCAGGTAGTGGTCGCTGAAATGGGCGTTCTGGGCGGGATCGAGCACTTCGAGCAGGGCGGAAGACGGATCGCCCCGGAAATCCATGCTCATCTTGTCCACCTCGTCCAGCATGAAAACGGGGTTGATTACTCCCGCCTGCTTCATGCCCTGCAGGATCCGTCCTGGCAGGGCCCCCACGTACGTGCGGCGGTGGCCGCGGATTTCGGCCTCGTCCCGCACGCCGCCCAGGGACACGCGCACGAATTTCCGGCCCATCGCGCGGGCGATGGACTGGCCCAGGGAAGTCTTGCCGACGCCGGGCGGACCCACCAGGCACAGAATGGGTCCCTTGGCTCCCTTGCTCAACTTGCGCACCGCGAGGTATTCCAGAATCCGTTCCTTCACCTTGCGCAGGCCATAGTGGTCCTCGTCCAAGATGGCTTTCGCCCGTTCGAGGTCGATTTCTTCCTTCGTGTGTTCCTTCCAGGGCAGGTCAAGGATCCACTCGACGTACCCCCGCACAACCGACGATTCGGGGCTCATGAAGGGAATTCGCTGCAGGCGGGATAATTCTTCTTCCAGTTTCTCCCGGACTTCTTTCGGCAGTTTCTTTTTTTCCATTTTTTTGCGCAGGTCATCCATCTCGCCGAATTCTTCGTCCCGTTCGCCCAGTTCCTGCTGGATCACCTTCAACTGTTCCTGCAGGTAGTGCATCCGCTGGCTGCGCTCGATCTGTTCCCGGACCCGGTTGCGCACCTTCTGTTCGATCTGAGCCAGTTCGATCTCGCGTTCCAGCATCGTGGCGATCAGGTCCAGGCGTTCCGAGAGGTCAACCTTCTCGAGCAGGCCCTGCCGTTCGAAAGGCGACACGAAGAGGAACCCGCAGATGGTGTCGGTGAAGACCTCGGGATCCGTCATGCCCTGGATGGACATGAGGATTTCGGGGGCCACTCGCTGGGTCAGCCGCACGTACTCCTCGAACTGGTGCAACACGGCCCGCATCCTGCCTTCCAGTTCCTTTTTGCCTGCCCCGTCATCGGGCAGGATGCTGGAAATCGGAACGACGGTAACCCGGTTCCGCTCCCCCTTCCGGACACCCTTCACCAGGCCGCGGCCCAGTCCTTCCACGACGATTTTCATGTTGCCGTCCGGCAACCGCAGGGCGTTGACGATCTTGGCGATCGTGCCGATTTTGTACAGGTCGTCGGGGTCGGGATCATCCAGCTCCGGGTCTTTCTGGGTTACCAGGAAAATGGGCGTGTTTTCTTCCAGGCTGGCGTCGACCGCTTCCAGGGATCGCTCCCGGCCTATGAACAGGGGCACGACCATCCGCGGGAACACCACGGCGTCTTTCAGGGCCAGCATGGGGAGGTGTAGCGGCTGGACCGCTTCCCCAGGCAACGTGGACGCGCGCGCGACGCGATTGGATCTGGATCTGGCCATGTCAACTCCTTTTCAAAGGGACAACCGGATGACGACACTGGACGGTAGTGAACGCCTGACCCGCGGCATCATCGTACCCCCACGACGCGAGCGGAACCCATACGTATTCCCCCGTAGATATTATACAGGATCATCGGGACGACGTCGCCTTGTTCCCAACGCCCCCTGGATCCAGGGGACGGAGCACCTCAAGGGTCACCGGCCCCGCCAGCCCGGAAGGTACCACCGGCCAACCGGAGGCGTCCAGCGGCTTGTACCGGATATCGACGATGTTGGCGTCGTCCATCACTTTCCATTTTACGCCCTGCCGGTCAAGGTCCCGGATGGCATTCGCCGCGAGACTGAACACCGTGATCTCCAGGTCGTGTTCCCCGGGATCGGGCGGCGGATCAAGCACCACCCGGAATGGCAGGCACCACACCGGCCGCGCGGTCGCGTCATCCAGCCGGACCCGGGCCGCATGGCGGACGCCGTCCAACTGGAGCGCAAGGGCTTCTCCGGGACGCAACGCCGGAACAAGAAGTTTCGCCCGGTACGTGGCGGTTCCCGCGAAGGCCTGGCAGGCCGGATCCTCCAGGTCGGTCCAGTACCGGGGTTCAGGCATGACCTGGTTCCCCGGGAACGGCTCCATCACGCCCGATTCGAACCGCAGGGTCCACGGGCCGGTGTCGGCGGGGTATTGATCCAGGGCGTTGTAATATCGCCAGGGCGCCGGATTTCCTTCCACGGGACCTTCCGGAAACACGACGAACAGCGATTCGCCGGGCCGCGCCTGAAGGTAAACCCGCGCGGTCCCCGGCGCGTCCCCCGGACGCGTCGCGCCGAAGCCGATCCGCCCGGATACGGGGTCCATGAAGACGGCGGTCTGTCCGCCCCGCGCGAAATCCACCCACCCATCAACGCCGTCCGGTCCCAGGCAGGCGAGGTAGTAAAGGTAGCCACTGGGCCCACGCCGCCGGATCCAGGTCAGTCCTGACTGGAAGAGGGTTTCGGCCGGTTCACGCCACGCCGGTAATATTCCTTCCAGCGGGCCCAGCCAGAGCATGCCCTGTCCAAACGCGATCCCCTGGACGTTTTTTTTCGGAACTTCCGTTCCGGGAGGTATCCTGTCCGTAACCCGCCGATGCTGCCGTTCCAGGGCCTGCCGGCGTTCGGCCAGGTTGCCAAGGCCGGGCACGGTTTCCGGCAGGGACTCCATCGCCACGACCGCGCCGTGCTCCGCCAGGTCCAGGATCCGCGCCAGGGTTTCCGGGCGCATCCGGACCGTCCGAGGTACCACCAGGGCACGCCACAGGCCCCCGGGCAACCGGATTTTCCCCTTTTCTACCGTGGCCGATTCCAGCGCCGCGTCGGAGACGTAATCCACCCCGTACCCCCGGCTGACCAGGAGCCGGGCTGCCGCGCCAAAAGGCGCGTCCAGGGCCCAGGACGGGTCATGTACCGTGAACTGGGCGACCAGCCGATCGGGCTTGCAGGTGGTCAGCGCGTCATCGAACGGCCAGAACAGCAGCAGGTCGTTGTCTGGTTCGGACGCCTGCAGCAGGGACTGCGTCCGGGTAATCCATCTGAACATGTCGACAAAGGCCGGCCATAGGGGATTGCGGGGGTTGAACTGTTCCGCGGCGTAAAAGTACCACCCCGGCCAGGGGGCATCCGGGGGTGAAAAACACCAGCCGTGAAACACCCCGTGGTTGATCCCCGCGCAGAACAGTTCATCCAGGAAGGGCTTGATGTCCGCCGGCGTGGCGTGCCAGTGGTTCCGTATCCACGTGCAGGTTTCACAGGACACCAGGGGTTTACCCCACGCGTGGGCGGCGGACGCGGCAAACCGCCAGATCAGGGGGTCCGGGGTGTCTTCGCGCCGTTCGGGGTCGGCCTGGCGCGCCGCGTAGCCTGGCATCGGGTAATCCCGGGCCCCGAAGGTTTCCATTTCCGGGATGTCCGCCGCGCCGTACAGGTCCAGCAGGTTCGCGGGCGCGCCGTGGGCCTGTTCACGGGCCAGGAATCCCATGTCCCCGCACCAGGCCCGCCATGTCCGGATATATTCCAGGTGCCGTTCGGCCAGCAGGAGACGATAATCGTACCGGGCCCGCTCCTGCTTGTCGGGATCGGCCGGGGGATCCTGGAAGATGGCGGCTGCGGCTTCATCCAGGGCATAGCCGAACCGTTCCCGGAAACGTTCGGGCAGGTCGGGCGTCCAGGAGGCGTCGTAATACTCGAACGAGTCGTGGGTCTGGCAGCGGATCCGTCCCCGGGGTAACAGGCCGAGCGCGTGGGTGAAGGGCGCGAGGTACCGTTGCAGCGCAGCCGGCGAGAAGGGATCGAGCACGAAGCCCTCGCCGCCGGGCGCGGCCCGTTTCACCCGTTGTCCCGTGGGCAGGACACGGAGCCCGTGCCCGTCCCAAGTGGCCTTCTTCGCGGCGTCTTCAAGGGTCACGGCCGGGCCGCCAAAGGGCCAGCCGGTGCCCGTGCACATGTCGAAGCCCATTCCCCGTTCCGTGGTCGCTCGGGTGGCGGCGTCCAGAGTTTCCATGTACTCCGTTGAGAGAAACGGCCGGAATGGCCGGCGACCATCCCGGGATCCATAAATCGGGGTAAGTTCCACGCCGCCAAATCCCGCCTCGGCCATGGCCTCCACCTCGCGACGGGCATCTTCCGGCGTGAGGGCATTGCCCGGCCACCACCACCGTGTCCAGGGCCTGGCCACCTGGTCCGGTTCGGGCCACGCGGCCACAAAGGGAACGGGGCCGGGCACATCATCAGCCCGGGAGCGATAACTCCCCAGGAGCGCGAGCGGCAGCAACAGGAGCGCGGCATACGATCGCGGGTTCATGGCAGGACCTCCCAGGAAAGGCCGGCAACCTCCTGCCTTCCCCGGAACATGGTATCATGATTTCCCCGGCGAGCCGTTCCGCGCCGGGCCCGGATGGAGGGGAAGGAACCGGAAGACCGGGATGTTGAATCAACACCCGGAAGTAACCAGCTGGACGGATACGCATGACCGGTAAACGCGTGGCCATACATACCCTTGGATGCAGGCTGAATCACGCCGAAAGCAGCATGCTGGCTGACCAGTTGCGCGCGTCGGGGTACGAAATCGTGCCATGGGGTGAACGCGCCGACATCGGCGTGGTGCACACCTGCACCGTTACCCGCGAAGCCGACGCCAAGTCCCGCCAGATGATCCGGCGGTTCCTGCGGCAAAATCCCGGCGCGGTGGTCGCGGCCCTGGGCTGTTACGCGCAACGGGCCGCGGATACCCTCGCCCGGATCGACGGCGTGAAGTTGATCCTCGGCAACGCTGAAAAGATCAACCTCGTGGAGCGGCTGCGGGACCTGGAAAACACCCCGGCGTCCCCGCCCCTGGTGGCTCGGCCCACCCCCCGGCGCGAAACATTCCGTATGCCCTGGATCGATACCGAGGCCCCCGTGGAGCGGCGGATCGACCTGAAAATCCAGGACGGTTGCGACGCCATGTGCGCCTTCTGCGTGATTCCCTTCGCGCGGGGGCGGTCCCAGTCGCGCGAAGCCGACGACGCGGTAGCCGAGGCCGCCAGCCTTGCCCGCCGGGGAGCCCGGGAACTCGTGCTCACCGGCGTGAACCTTGGGGAATACCGGGATGGGGACGTCGACCTGCCGGCCCTCATCGACCGACTTGCCGAGGCCGCTCCGGGCGCGCGGCTCCGTCTCAGTTCCATTGAACCTTCCTTCGTCACCCGGGCCCTCGTGGAGCGGATGGCGGATCCTGATCATCCCCTGGTACCGTTTCTCCACGTGCCCCTGCAGTCGGGGTCCGAGCGGATCCTGGCCGCCATGAAACGGGGCCATACCGCGGCGACGTTCCTGGACCTGACCCTGGCGGCGGCCGAGAAACTGCCCGGCGCGGGGTTCGGCACCGACGTCATGGCGGGATTCCCCGGCGAGACCGACGCCGATTTTGATGCCACCCTTGGCCTGCTCGAGGCTTCACCGGTGGATTACGCGCACGTGTTTCCCTACTCGGAACGGCCTGGCACCGCCGCGTCCCGCGCTCCGGGCGACCGCGTGCCCCCGGACATCGTCGCGAAGCGGGTGAACGCCCTCCTGGCGTTCAGCCGGGCCCGCCGCCAGCGGTTCATGGCGCGTTTCGCCGGCCAGGCGTGCTGCGTGCTGTTCGAAACCCTGGAGTCGGGACACTGGGTGGGTTACGGCGAACCATACCTGCGGGTGGGCGTGCCCGACACGGGCATGGACCTCCGTAACCGGTTCGCGTGGGTCCGGGTGGAAGAACCACGGGAAGAATGGGCCCTCGGACGCCTGATCGAGACGCTGGACACCTGGCGCAAGCCGGCACACGTGACGCCGATGGTCCTGGACACAGCAAGGGAAACACCGTGAACCAGCTCAACCATACCGGGGCGGACGCGCCGGTCCCCACGCCGGAACAGGTCCGCCGGGAACACCAGTTGCGGGACATCCTGCGCGAAATGGAATCGGTAGCCGTGGCCTGGTCGGGAGGTGCCGATTCCACCTACCTGCTCGACGTGGCCCGGGAGGTCCTGGGAGAACAATGCGTGGCCGTGCTGGCCGATTCGCCAAGCCTGCCGCGGGACGAGTTCCGGGACGCCCTCGCGATAGCCCGCGCCCGGGGATGGACCGTGGAAGTGGTCCAGACCCGCGAGTTCGACAACGAGGCCTTCCGCCGCAACGACGGCACCCGCTGCTACCACTGCAAGCACGAACTGTTCGGCGTGATGGAACAGGTCACCCGGAACCGGGGACTGCGCTGGATCGCCTACGGCGAACTGGCCGACGACGCCCTGGATCCCACCCGGGTGGGCGCGAAAGCCGCGAGGGAACGGGGCGTCCGCGCGCCCCTGGCCGAAGCGGGGATTACCAAGGCGGACGTGCGCGCGCTGAGCCGGGCACGCGGCCTGGAAACCTGGGACAAGCCTTCATTCGCCTGCCTCGCGTCCCGGGTGCCCCGGAACACCCCCGTGAACCCGGAGGTCATGGGGAAGGTGGAAGCCGCCGAGGCCTGCCTGCGGACCCAGGGGTTCCGGCAGTATCGCGCCCGGCACCACGGGGATCTCTGCCGCGTCGAACTGGACCCCGCCGACCTGCCCCGCCTGCTTGATCCCGCGGTCCGGACCGCCGTCCTGGCCGGCATCGCCGCCGCGGGATACCGCTACGTTACCGTCGACCTCGCCGGGTACCGCACCGGCAGCACGGCGTAACGGATAAGAGCCCCCGGTATCAGGGCCTGAACTCCTGATGGCCGCCCGCAACCAGCAGGAGATTCACAAGGGCCCCGGGATCAGGGCCTGAACACGCGCGTCCGGTGATACTCCAGCGCCGCTGGATCGGGGAGAAACCGTTTCGGAAGCGTGAGTGGCCGGCCCATGATTTCAACAAACAGGATCTCGTGCAAGGCGCTATCTCGCTTTTGTCGCAACAACTGGGACGAAACCACCACGCGATAATCTTGATCGAACGTGATCAATCCCCGGTCAAAGGCCCGGTCGTGAAGCGCGTTGAGACAGATGCCATTCGTGGGATCGGCCCGGCGTTTTTCATCGACATGCCAAGGAATAATGTGGCTCGCGTTGAGTAACCCAGGGATCCCAATCCCCGTCAGCGCGCAACGGTTTTCATAGGCGCCCAGTACCGCGGATCGAAAGAATGATTGAAGTAACCTCGCTTTCGCGGGAAGGACCTTTTCCGTTGGCCCAGGTGGAAGTTCGACTTCCGTTTCGATCATGGGATCGTTTCGCGTCCCCATGATGTTTTCATAGGCTGCTTCGGCTTCTACCGCCACGGCTTCCGGATCGGATAAGAATCGGTTCCAAAGTTCCCTATCTGCGCTGCTGGCATTGTGCAATCCCTTAATGTTGCGTTGCTTGAGCTTGGGATCAATACTTGAAAAATTATTAGCTTTCATGGCCACGGCGCCTGCCGTGCGTCCCAACCGCGAAGCCAACGCGATGATTTCCGGATTGCGCTGGTCCAGTTTGCCAAAAGGGGTCGCGCAATATAACCTAAAAACCGCCAACAATTCGGCGCGTTCCCAGGGTCGTGTCTTGGACGGCATATACCCGTTCCTTTTTGCTCAAAGGATACTCAAAAAGGATCCTGGGGGTCGACGTCGACCCGGAGGGTCACGGGGGCATCGGGCGATTGAGAGGCATCCCCCAGGACGTCGGGCTGAACGAGGAACCGCAGCACCCGGTTCAGAGCGGTAGCCTGGGGACTGAGCAGGGCCAGGGTCCAGCGGTAGCGATTCTTCACCTTATGGATCACCGCCGGCGAGGGCCCCACCACCCGCGCCCGAACGCCCCGTTCCTGGATCCACTGCCGGGCAAGGTTGCGCAGCCGCAGGGCTTCCCGTCGCACGGCGGGCTCGTTTTCCCCATCGAGAAGCAGGCGGGCCATCCTCGCGGCAGGGGGAAACCCCGCCTGTTGCCGCCGGGCCAATTCCTGCTCGAAAAATCCGAGGTAATCGTGGCGGGCGGCATGGAGGATGGCGAAATGGGTGGGACGGGCGGTCTGGATATACACCTCGCCGGGGCGATCGCCACGTCCGGCCCGTCCGGCCACCTGGCAGAGCAGCTGGAAGGTGTCCTCGGCGGCGCGGAAATCCGGCACGGCCAAGCTGCCGTCGGCGTTGATGACCCCGACCAGGGTGACGCCGGGGAAATCGTGGCCCTTGGCGAGCATCTGGGTACCCACGAGGATGTCGATCTGTCCGGCGGCGAAGCGTCCCAGGATCCGGGCATGCCCGCCCCGTCCCGCGGTGGAATCGGCGTCCATCCGCTCGATCCGCGCGCCGGGAAACACCCGGGCCAGGTAATCCTCCAGCCGCTGGGTTCCGAGCCCCATGTACAGCACCGGGCTGAACCCGCACTGTTCACAGGCCTGGGGCACCGTTTTCTCCTCGCCGCAGTAGTGACATTTCACGCTGGCATCGGCGCTGTGATAGGTCATGCTGACCTGGCACTGCGCGCACTCGGCCACCCACCCGCAGTTCGGACAGAGGACATAGGGCGCGAACCCCCGACGGTTGAGCAGCAGGATAACCTGTTCCCTCCGGTTCAACCGGTCCCGTATGGCGTTTTCCAGTTCCCGGCTGAGGATCAGCATGCCCTGGATTTCGCGCGTCTCTTCCCGGGTGTCGATGATGCGAACGGTGGGCAGGTCGGCCCCGGTGGCGCGGCAGGTCAGTTCCAGCAGGGTATATTTGCCGTTCCGGGTGTTGGCCATGGATTCCAGGGAGGGGGTGGCCGAGCCGAGGACGCAGACCGCCCGTTCCAGCCTTGCCCGCACTACCGCCACGTCCCGGCCGTGATAGCGGGGCGTGTCCGCCTGCTTGTAGGAGTTGTCGTGCTCTTCGTCCACCACGATCACGCCAAGGCGTCGCACCGGGGCAAACACCGCCGAACGGGCGCCCACGACGATACGTACCTGTCCCTGGCGCACGCGCCGCCATTCATCGAACCGTTCGCCGTCGCCCAGTCCGCTGTGCAGCACGGCGATCTGTCCCGGAAACCGGGCGTAGAACCGGGCGGCCGTCTGGGGCGTGAGCGATATCTCCGGCACCAGGATGATGGCGCCCAGGCCGCGTTCCAAGGCATGCTCGATCACCTGGAGATACACTTCCGTCTTGCCCGAACCGGTGATCCCCCGCAGGAGAAACACCTGGAAAGCGTTCCGGTCCAGGGCATCGGTAATCGCCCGCCGGGCCGCTTCCTGTTCCGGGTTCAGGGTCAACCGCGCCGAAACGGGCATGCCATCGGCCGGCCTGGGGGTCCGGAAGAGTTCGCGACGTTCGAGGCGCACCCACCCTTTCTTTTCCATGGCGCGTAACACCGACAGGTTCGCGCCATGCCGCGCGACGAGTTCCGTCGCGGCCTGCTCGGGTTCCCGCTGCGTGAGGTCCAGCAGCACCGCCGCCTGGCGGGGCGCGCGACGCTGCAGCCGCGCCAGGGTCTCCGCGTCGGGCAGCGCGTCGGGCACCAGCACGGCCCATGTCCGGCGCAGCACGGCCGCTTCGCCGCCCCGCGCCTGGATCTCCCGGATCACGAGTCCCCGTCGACATAACGCCAGCAGCGTGTTGCTCAACGCGCTCCCGCCCACCGCCGCCGCCAGGCGCGTGGCGGTCATGGGGCCCTTTTCCCGCAACAGGGCCAGCACCTTCGCCTGGCGCCCGGAAAGGCGGCCGGGTTCGGCGGCGGCTTCGTTCAGGCGGTACACCATCGCGGCGCCCCGTCGGAGCGCGGCGGGCAGGGCGGTCTGAAGGGCCTCGCCCCAGGCGCAGCAGTAATAATCGGCTACCCACCGGCACAGCCGCAGCATGGCGTCGTCAAACAGGGGCTCGCCATCGGGCAGGTCGACCAGGGGAATCACGTCCGCAACCGGCGATTCGTGGGATACCTCCACCACGAAACCCGTCACGACCCGGGATTTCAGGGTGGCCACGGCCCGCATGCCTGGACGGACGCGATCCCGCAATGGCGGCGGCACGGCGTAGGTAAAGACCTGGTCAACCGGGATCGGGAACACCACGCCGGCGTAACAAGGCGGGCTGTCGGGGCAAGGTGAACCGGCCCCGGTGTCCCCGGGCGCGCGCCACGGGGACGTATCCTGGGTATCAGTCGTCATGGTCCCGGGAGGTGGACGCGTCCCAGGTTTCCGCCTCGCGCCGCAGGGTAAGGGACCGTTCAAACCGCTGCAGCGCTTTCTCAACGGGTTCTTCGGGCAGCACCGAGAACAGCCGGTCCAGCTGGGTGATCCGAAACACCTCGTAAATATGGCGGTTGATGCCGCACAGTCGCAGTTCGCCGCCCCGCTCGCGGCAGAACTCGTTGACGCGCAACAGTTCGGAAATGACCGCGCTGCTCATGAACCGTACCCGTTCGAAGTTGAGCAGGACGTGGGGTTGCGGACACGAGCGCAGGCAGGCCATGACGCCATCCGAAATATCCCGGATATTCCGGTCGTCCAGCATGTCGGCCTCGAGCACCGTGCCCGTCAGTATCGTGCCGCTGGTGTTGAAAAGTACTTGTACGCTCATGGGGTGTTTCCACGATCCCGGGGAGTTTCCCGGGGTTGCCGCCTGAGACGTTCCATGACCAGGCCGCCCTGTTCCCAGTCATAGACCAGGCGATCCATGTAGTGGCGGATCAGGCAGACGCCCCGTCCGTCCACGCGACGGCAGTCCGGCATGGTCACCTTGTCCGGGTCGAACCCCGGTCCAAAGTCCCGGACAATGATCCGTACGCGGTCATCCATTTCTTCCAGTTCCACTTCCACGCTCCGCGACGCGTCCCCGTGACATCCGTGCTTGACGGCGTTCGCCAGGGCCTCTTCGAGGGTCATCCAGAAGGCGAAGCGGTCCTCCTCGTCCTGGACCCACCCCCGCTGTTCCAGCGCATCCAGGATTTCCTTGCGCAGGGCACAGGCCGCTTCGCACGCGGCGGGAACGCGTTTCCGGTATACTGTCGCCATGCTGCTCCTTCGGGTAAGGTCGCCCCCGCGACGGGTCCCGGACTGCCCGGCAGGAGCCATCTTTTAGGATAACACCAACTGGGGCCCTTTATCATGCCGGCCCGGCGGGAATCTCCGCGACGGACTGGACAGCCCCGGGGGAATCATCCATGAACACCGCCCGGAAACCGTTACCCACATCGGCCAGTTGTTTCATCTGTGGCGAGGAAAATCCCCGCGGATTGCGTGCCCGGTTTTTCACCGAGGGCGAGTGGACCGTGCTGCCCGTGCTGCCGGATCCGCACCTGTGCGGTTATCCCGGGGTGGTGCATGGGGGCGTCATCGCCGCCATGCTGGACGAATGCATGGGCTGGGCCGCGGCCCGCGCGATCGGCCGGATGTGCGTGACCGCGGAACTGACCGTGCGCTACCTGCGCCGGACGCCGGCCGGCGTGCCCCTGGAAACCCGGGCGCGGTGCCCCCGGGCCAATCGACTGCTGGCGCTCACCGAGGCCGTGCTGGTCGACGCCGACGGCACGGAATACGCCCGGGCAACCGGAAAATTCATGCCCCTGTCAGACGAGGAAACGCTGCGGATCGACGACGGCATGCGTTACCGGGGCGACGAGGAACGGGTATTCGAACCATTACGACACCGCGCGCGGGAAGCATAGGATATTTTCGCTTTCCCGCGGTTTGCCAGGCACGGCATCCCGCCCGGAGGACATCGCATGGCATCAAGACAGCGCGAAACATGGACCCGGAGGGAATTCAACGCCGTGATGGCCGGGAGCATGGCCATGCTGGCTGGAAGGCATCCGGCCATGGCCGCACCCTCTCCCGTGCCGGGCAGCCTCGACACGGTATCGCTCCGCGTTCCCGACCTGTTGCGTCCGCTGCCGGCAGGGGCCGCGCGTTTCACGGGGTATTTCGACCGGTATATCCGGCGGTCCCTCGAAAACTGGAACATGGGCGTAGTGCCCTATGCCGGCTTTGTCCGGATGTTCCGGCAGGGTCGATCCATGTTCGCCCAGGGGGAGATGTGGGGTAAGGCGGTCCGTTCGGGAGCCCTGTTTTACCGTTACACTGGGGATACCGCCCTGAAAGACCGCCTCCGGGAAACGGTTTCCGGGCTGCTTGCCTGCCGTCGCGCGAATGGGAGCATCAGTTGCTCTCCCGTGGAGGCCCAGCCCGACGGACCCGGCGGCGATATCTGGGAACGCAAGTACGTGCTGCTTGGCCTGGACGAGTATTACGAACAGGTCGAGCGGGATCCGGCGGTGCTGGACGCCATGATCGCCCATGCCGATTGCGTGCTGGCCCAGGTGGGTCCCCCGCCCAAAACGCGCATCGTGGACCTCGGCTGGAGTCCGAATCACATCGAGTCGTGCACGATCCTCGAGCCCATGCTGCGCCTGTACCGGCGAACGGGTCACGCCCGTTACCTCGATTTCGCGCGGTACATCGTCGAAGAGGAAGGAGGCGCCCTGGGATACAACGTCATCCGGGAAGCCCTGGAAGGCAAAGATCCCACGAAGATCGGTGGGCCCTATCCCAAGGCCTATGAAATGATGTCCCTGTTCGAGGGGCTAGCCGAGTATTACCGCGTCACGGGCAACGACGCCTGGCGGACCGCCCTGCTGAACCTGTACCGGGGTATCATCGACAAGGAACTCACCCTGATCGGCAATGGCGGTGGGGACCAGCCCCACGCGCCCGCCCTGTACGGCGAGGGCTGGGACTACACCGCGCTGGAACAGACCAACCCCGCAATCCGCCGGATGATGGAAACCTGCGCCGGGGTGACGTGGCTGAAACTGTGCGGCCACGTCTCGCGCCTGTTCGCCGATCCCCTGGCGTCGGACTGCGTGGAACGGTACGCCTACAACGGGCTCGTCGGCGCGATGAAACCCGAGGGGGACGGCTTCAGTTACGTGAACCTGCTCAACGGGGTAAAAACCTGCGTGGAAGGCTGGGGAGATACCATCGACGGCGTTTACGTCACCTGCTGTAACCTGAATGGTCCCATGGGCCTTGCCATGCTGCCATGGCTGGCGGCCCTGCAGGGCGACGATGGACCGGTCCTGTGCCTGTATGATCCCGCGCGGTACCGGGCCGCGACGCCTTCCGGGGGAACGGTCTCGGTCACGGTGGACACGCGTTACCCCCGGGAAGACTCCATCCGGATCGCCGTGGATCCCGAGCGGGAGGAAATTTTCACGCTCCGGTTGCGGATCCCGGGATGGTCCCAGAAAACCACGCTGTCCGTGAACGGAACGCCGATCCGGGTGGAGCCGGGAACCTTCGCGTCCATCCGCCGCGCGTGGCGCCCGGGAGACCAGGTGGAACTGGCGCTGGACCTGGGAACCCGGGTGGTGAACGCGCCCCGGGGCAGTGACCGGGCGGGGGATCATTTCCAGGCGGTGGTACGCGGGCCGGTCGTGCTGGCCCGGGACGAAAACATCGATCCCGCTTTCGATCAGCCCATCGACCTGGTGACCGACGGGGGATACATCGAGGCGGAACCCTTCCCCCACCCCCATCCGGAGGGTCTCGTGGCGCTTCGGGTGCCCACCACGGATGGACCCGTCACGCTGGTGGATTACGCGTCGGTGAACAGTTGGAAGGGTAAACGGATCTGCACGTGGCTGCCCATGAAAACCCGGCCAGGATCAAGCCCCGCGTGATGGAGAAATAGCCGATTGTTCGCCATTGTTTCGTAAAAATACTCCATTGTTTCGCGAAAGTACTCAGCGAGGAAAGGGACCTGCCATGCACGTGTTTGACGCTATCGAATCGCGCCGTTCCATCAAGCAATTTGATCCCGCGCACCGGATGACCGACGCAGAACTCCGGAAACTGATGGAACTGGCCATGCTGTCGCCAACGGCCTTCAACATTCAGAACTGGCGGTTCGTGGTGGTCCGGGACCCCGGATTGCGACAGCAGATCCGGGAAGTCGCCTGGAACCAGGCCCAGGTGACCGATGCCTCCGCGCTGATCGTGGTCTGCGCGGACCTGAAAGCCTGGGAGAAGGATCCGGCCCGTTACTGGCGGAACGCCGCCCCCGAGACCCAGCAAGTGCTGGTCGGCATGATCGATGCCTACTATCGCGACAAGGACCAGGTACAACGGGACGAGGCGATGCGATCCTGCGGCATCGCCGCCCAGACCATCATGCTGGCCGCCAAGGCCATGGGTTACGACACCTGTCCCATGGACGGATTCGATTTCGACGCCGTGGCGAAACTGGTCCACCTGCCCGCGGACCACGTGATTTCCATGATGATCGCCGTGGGCAAGGCCGCGGCTCCCGCCTGGCCGCGTTCCGGGCCCATCGCCTACGAGGAGGCGGTCATCACCGACCGGTTCGCTTGAGCCGGGTTCCGCTACTCCGGGTTGAGTTGCGACCCGCGGAACGCGGAAGCCCCCCTGGAAACGGACCTACACGCCGCTCCCGTGCTTGTGCCCGGCTGGGAGCGGGGCTTGTAATTTCTAGAGAAACAGGGTATGCTTATTATGGAACCAGTACAGGGGGACACGACATGAAAAAGCCTTTGGCGAGATCGCGCGGACCGGTGAACGGTGAAACCTTCCGGGTCCTCGGGGCGGGGATCTTGCTGATGCTGCTGGCCGGGGGGGTATCGCTCATCCCAGGCGCCTTCGCCGACAACCCGGGGCGACTGTGGCTGGCCCAGTTCAACGGTAACGAACCATACACCGTCCGCCAGGGTTTTACCCGGGATGGATCCCGGTTCGAGGTGTATGACCGGTCCGGACGGCGCGCCGCCACCATCCGGGAGCGGCCTTCCGGCATCGGGGACCGGTGGGACATCTACGATGAGCGGGGACGACGGGTGGGTGAAGCCCGGGGCAACGGTTCCTCCATCGCTCCCCGGTGGGACATCTACGACGAGCGGGGACGACGCACCGGCACCGTACGGGAAACCGGTTCGTCCGTCGCGCCCCGATGGGACGTATACGACGAAAAGGGACGTCGCACGGGAACGGTCCGACCCGGCCCCCTGGAAACGGATTATTTCCGGGAACGACGGGAACAGGACCCGTCGGCTCCACCGGTACCCTTTATCCCTCCCGTTTCGCCACGCGGCCAGGCCCAGGCCGGTGGCGTATCCAGGCCCGAACCATCGGGAGGGCGACGCTGGCCCGTACCCGGCCCGTGGATCCAGCCGCCAGCCCTGCCCGGTGGTGGCGTGGGCGGCATGACGGCTCCGCCGGGATGGATGCCCATGCCCCCCGTGCCACCGATACCGCCGATACCGCCGGTTCCGCCCGTGCCCCCTGTCACGGGGGTCACGCCCCCTGGTAACCCCTACTACCCGGCGCCGCCTTCCGGCAGTAACCCCGGATATGGCCCCGGGATGTACCAGGGAAATGGACCGGCGAGTCCGTACGAGGGTTACAGCCAGGGCAACACCTATCAGGGGTATAGTCACGGGAACACGTACGAAGGCTACGGACACGGAAACCCCTACTCGGGGTATGGACACGGGGGACTGTACAGTATCCCGCCGACGGGATCCCGGTAAGACGTCAAGGCAGGCCCCGTATCGCCCGATGCCATCCCGAGAAATACCGGAAAGCGGCTAAGCGTTCCCTAGCAAGAACCGGAGACCATGGTATAATGGGATCCTGGCAACCACGAGCGTGACCGGAGATCAGTATGCCTCCCCTGAAAATCGTTTTATACCCGGATGATCCGCTGACCCGCAGGGCGGATCCCGTTCCAGAAAACCGGTTCGGTGCCCGCCTGGAGGCTTTCGCCCGGCAGATGCTGGAGGCCATGGAACGATTCGATGGGGTGGGGCTGGCCGCGCCGCAGGTGGGTCGGGCCTGGCGGATGTTTGTCATGCGGGAACCCGAGGGGAAACCCCTGGTGTTCGTGAACCCCGAAATCCTAGCCATGGAAGGCGAACAGACCGGTGACGAGGGGTGCCTGAGCCTGCCGGGGCTGTTTGGCCCGGTATCCAGGGCAATGCGGGTCCGGGTCCGGGCGCGGAATCCCCAGGGACAGGCCTTTGAACTCGAGGCCGAAGGGTTCGCGGCCCGGATCATTCAGCACGAATACGATCACCTGGACGGCGTGGTGTTCATCGACCGCATGGACGTTTTCAGCCGGGAAGCGGCCTTGCAGGAATGGGAACAGCAACGGGCCGCCCTGGAAGCGGAGCGGCACACGCCGGCGCGCGCGACCCGTCCATGATCCTAGGATCCCCATACCTGCAACGCCTGGTGGATGCGTTTCGCCGCCTGCCGGGCGTGGGCGGTAAAACGGCGGAACGCTACGCCCTGCACCTGCTGGCGGCCCCGCCAGGCGCGGCGGAAGAACTGGCCTCCGCGCTGGTCGAAGCGCGACACGCGGTGTGCCATTGCGGCATCTGCCGGAACCTCAGCGACAGTGACCCGTGCCGGGTATGCGCCGACCCCCGCCGGGATCACGGCGTCATATGCGTGGTGGAGCGTCCCGCGGGCGCGATGGCCATTGAACGGGGTGGCGTGTACCGCGGGGTGTACCACGTGCTGCACGGGGCGATCAATCCGCTGGAACACGTGGGCCCGGAAGAGTTGCGGGTCGACCTGCTGCTGCAGCGCCTGCGCCCCGGGGAGACCCGCGAGGTGATCCTGGCCACCAACGCCACCACGGAAGGAGAAACCACGGCCCATTACCTGTCCCGGTTAATCTCCCCGCTGGGTATCCGGGTCACCCGCATTGCCCATGGCGTGCCCATCGGCGGCGGGCTGGAATACGCGGACGAGGCCACCCTCATGCGGGCCCTGGAAGGGCGGGGCGCGATCTGAGGTCCGACGCCGCGGCCGTTCCTCAGATGGCTCGTTCCACCTTGGAAATTTTCCCGTCTGGCTTAATGAAATACAGGTTACTGCCGCCGATCTTGAGGGACAGGTCGTACTGGTTACCGCCCAGTACGAACGAAACATATACCCGGTCCCCCTGGACACGCCAGGACCCCTGGATCACATCCATACCGATAAGCGTTTTGAGCATGGGATTGGTGACCAGCACGACGCCGGCAGGGGCCAGCGTGATCTTGAGCACATAGTTATCCACCTTGGCCTGCCAGGAAGAATTGGTCAGGTTGGCCTCGTTCAGCAGGGGCGGATCGAGCACGCCGGGAGGCGCCCCCGGGGGAAGGCTGGGCCCACCCGTAGCGGACGGTTGTCCCGCCTGGCTGGAGACGTCTGGAGCGGCGGTCCCTCCCTGTCGATCACGTACCTGTTTCACCACGATCGGCGCGGCCAGTAAGACCACGACCCCCACGAAGAACCCGATCAGTATCTTGTTGCTGTCCATCCGTTCCACTCCGTCACTGCGGCATCCTCCTCCCGATCCCCTTCGAGCGCGTGCGTGCTTTTCCCCTGAAAGTGATTATAGCCGAACTTCCTGTTGCCCGCGCGCGAAAAGAAATGAGACTATTGAAAAAACGCGCGCGCTGGGGGCCGATTCTTTATTGGTAGGGTGTGCCCCTGAGGATATGTACCCCTTTCAGGAATACCGGAATCGCCCAAGGGGAGGCGTGAACTCCATTCCCTCGATTTTGAGTTATTTGTTATGATTAAATTATAATATGTATACTTTAATTGTTGCTTTAAAAAAAAGTATTTGTCATTTCGACGAACGAAGTGAGGAGAAATCTTACGGGGGTTACAGAAAGAGCTAAAGATTTCTCGCTTCGCTCGAAATGACACCCGGGGTGAGGTGTAGGTGGGGGGAAAGATTTCTCGCTGCGCTCGAAATGACAGAGTGTAGGGGGTGTGACGGGGTGTAGGGGGATGACGGGTGTAGGGGGTGTGACGGGTGAGGGGGTGACGGGTGGAGGGGATGCTGCGGGGGCGAAGATTTCTCGCTGCGCTCGAAATGACAATATTTTGTAGGGCACGAGGTAAAACCGCGGCAGGGATGACGCCGAAAAAGCGACTACGACCCCTTACCCTGTCATTTCGACGAACGAAGTGAGGAGAAATCTTATGGGGTTTACAGACAGGACTAAAGATTTCTCGCTTCGCTCGAAATGACACCAGGGGTGGGGTGTAGGAGGGGGGCAAAGATTTCTCGCTGCGCTCGAAATGACAGAGGGGGGCGAAATGACAGTGGACTGTTCGAAATGACAGGGGGGCGAAATGACAGGGGGGACAAAATGACAGTGCTGTTCGAAATAACGTGGGGTTCGAAATGAGCGCGTGGGATTGAAATGACAGTTCTTTGCGTTCCTCCAGTCTTTTCCTTTTTCCAGGAAATGGATATTCCGGACCGGGATCCGGGTTGCATCCGGGAAAGCGCGGCGGGTACCATATGAGCGTGTTCACGCGGCGCGCGTGACGAACTGGGGTAACGCGGAGCCTGATACCATGCGCGATAGTGATGGCAGTCACAGTCCAACGACCGTGACCTGCAAGGAAGAACCAGAGGATCCGGGCCCGCGACGGTCAACGCGCGCGACAAGCATGACGAGCATCACGGTTAATCCGTTCGAGGCACGCCGCTGAGCGTGCCGGCTCGCCACGGGGTCGCGCGCGTCCATCGCGAGGCCCCAGGAGGTGAGTCATGTATTGTACCCTGCCATGGGCGCGCGTGGCATCGCGCGCGGGTGGATTCCCGTTGGCCGGCGACGTCCCACCGTTTTCAGGAAGAGTGAGGGGCGGGTTTGCTCTCTTTCCACTGGTTCTCGCGCGTTCCGTAAGGCGGTTTTCCGCGAACCGGCAGGGAGCAACGCCATGAATGAGGTCAACCGGCAGGTTCGAGGCGTGGCCGGGACGGCGGACGAGGGGCGCGTCCTGGAATACGCGCGCGTGACCGCCGAACAGGCCCTGGCCACCCTGGGAACCACCCCGAACGGGCTGTCCAGCGAGGAGGCCGAAGCGCGCCTCGAGCAGTATGGTCCGAACGAACTGAGTCACCTGCAACGGCGGGGCCTGCTGGCGGACCTGCTGCACCGATTCCGAAATCCCCTGATCGTCCAGTTGCTCGCCATTGCCCTCGTTTCCGTTTTTATCGGCGAATACGAAGCAGCCGTGATCGTGTGCGCGATGATCACCCTGAGCGTGGGGCTGTCCTTCACGCTCGACCGCCGTTCGAGCCGGGCCATCGAAAGTCTCGGCAAACGGATCCAGCCCCGGGCCTACGTGCTGCGGGACGGCAAGGAGACCGAGGTTCGCATCTCGCAGATCGTTCCCGGGGATATCGTGCTCCTGCAGACCGGCTCGGTCATTCCGGCGGACCTGCGGATCATTTCGGCCAAGGACTTTTTCGTTTCCGAATCCGCCCTGACGGGTGAATCCCTGCCGGTGGAAAAGCATCCGGCCCCGGTGATCAACGTTACCGCGCCGCTGGAACTGTCCAATACCTGTTTCCTGGGGTCATCGGTGATCAGCGGTATCGCGCGGGGGGTGGTGGTCAACACGGGTAGCCGCACGCTGTACGGGGCGATTGCCGAGAAACTGGCTGCCCAGCGTGACGAGACCGACTTCGACCGCGGGGTGCGTTCGTTCACGTGGCTGATGCTGCGTTTCATGATGGTCCTGGTGGCCGTGGTGTTCCTGATCGTCGGCCTGACCAAGGGTAACTGGGTCGAGGCCCTGCTGTTCGGGCTTTCCGTATCGGTGGGCCTGACGCCCGAGATGCTGCCCATGATCCTCACGGTCAACCTGGCCAAGGGCGCGCTGGCCATGGCGAAGAAAAAGGTCATCGTCAAGCAGTTGCCCGCCATCCAGAACTTCGGGGCCATCGATATCCTGTGCACCGACAAAACCGGCACCCTGACCCAGGACCGGGTGGTCCTCGAGCGGCACGTGGACATCCTCGGACACGAAAGCGAGGACGTGCTCAATTACGCGTACCTGAACAGTTATTTCCAGACCGGCCTGCGCAGCCTGATCGACCGGGCAATTCTCGACGCGGCGGAACTGGACCCCAGTGGATGCCGGCTGGTGGACGAACTGCCCTTCGATTTCCAGCGCCGGCGGATGTCGGTGGTGGTGGAATACGAGGGGGACCACGTGCTCATCTGCAAGGGAGCCGTGGAAGAAATCTACAGTTGCTGCAAGTATTACCAGATCGACGAGGAAATCTACCCGCTGATGGATATCATCCGGGTAGACCTGTTCGAGGAAGTGGAGAAACTGAATCGACAGGGATTCCGGGTGCTGGGCATCGCCTACCGGGAGTTCGACCGGGGACGGACCACCTTCTCCGTGGAAGACGAAAGTGACCTGGTGCTGCTGGGATATATCGCCTTTTACGATCCCCCGAAGGAAACGACCCGGGAAGCCCTGGAACTGCTCCGGAACGCGGGGGTCCAGGTCAAGATCCTCACGGGAGACAATGGCTTCGTCACCGAAAAAGTCTGTGAGGACGTGGGCATGGACATCTCC
>JAGPFE010000029.1 GCA_018056705.1 Candidatus Hydrogenedentota bacterium
GCCCAATCACGTGCATGGGATTATTGTATTGATCGATGGTAGGGGCACGTTGCAACGTGCCCCTACATCCACGCCATATGCCCCTACGTCCACGTCATGTGCCCCTGCATCCACGCCATATGCCCCTACGTCCACGCCATGTGCCCCTACCGTGGAACGGTTCGGCAAACCCATATCGGATTCCATTCCAACCATTGTGCGATTGTTCAAATCCGTCACCACCAAACGCATCAACATCCTGCGGGGTACCCCTGGCATGCCCGTCTGGCAACGTAATTATTACGAACACATCATCCGTAACAACGAATCCCTGAACCGCGTCCGCCAGTACATCGCCGATAACCCGGAACGCTGGGCCTATGATCGGGAGAATCCGGACGCGACCAATCCGGAGAAAGAGCGACCATGGCGACCATGACCGAAGACGACATCGAACAACTCGCCTTGGACGAACTCCGGGACCTCGGCTGGCAAACCGCCGTCGGGTCGGATATCGCGCCCGATGGTGACCGCCCGGAGCGAAAGCACTTCGCGGATGTGGTGCTCCAGGCACGCCTGCTCGGGGCGCTTAGGCGCATCAATCCGGACATGCCAACGGTTGCCATCGAAGAAGCCCTGCGCACGGTGCTTACACCCGCAAGCCCGGCGCTTATCGAGAACAACCGCCGCTTCCACCAGATGCTCACCGACGGCGTGGACGTGTCCTGGATGGGGCCGGCAGGGGAACGCCACGGCAAGGCGTGGCTGCTGGACGTCGAACACCCGGAGCAAAACGACTGGCTGGCGGTCAACCAGTTCACGGTGATCGAGAACAGGCAGGAGCGCCGGCCGGATCTCGTGCTCTTCGTCAACGGCCTGCCGCTGGTGGTGATCGAACTGAAGAATCCCGGCACGGCCCGTTCGACGATCCGCCATGCCTTCAACCAGCTCCGGACCTACCAGCAAGAAATCCCGTCGCTCTTCGTCTACAACGAAATCCTGGCGATTTCCGACGGCATGCAGGCCCGCTTCGGCACCCTGACTGCCGAGTGGGACCGATTCATGCCCTGGCGCACCATCGATGGTACCGACCTCTACCGGGAACCCGGCAACGAAAAGCAGAGCGAAGGCGTGCCGCAGCCGGGGATGAAGCCCCTGATCCGCGGCATGTTCGAACCGCGGCGCTTCCTCGACTACGTGCTCAACTTCGTCACCTTCGAGCAGGCGGACGAGGGCACGGAGGGAATGGCCAAGAAGGCCGCGGGTTACCACCAGTACCACGCGGTCAATCAGGCCTTGGCTTCTACGCTCATGGCCTGTGGGGTCGAAGCCGACGCGGGGGCGCTTTACGCCCGTTTTGCGGAGGCCGAAGCGGCCGATCCGTTCGCGGTGCGGGAGCCGGGGGCGGGATACAGCGCGACGCTCGGCAACCGGCGCGCCGGCGTGATCTGGCACACGCAGGGGTCGGGCAAGAGCCTGACCATGGTTTTTTACGCCGGTAAGGTGATCCGCCATCCGGCGATGCGGAACCCGACCATCGTCGTGATCACCGACCGCAACGACCTGGACAACCAGCTTTTCGGAACCTTTGCCGCCAACAGGCAACTTCTGCGCCAGACGCCGGTGCAGGCGGAAAACCGCGCCCACCTTAGGGAACTTCTTCAGGTTGCCTCGGGCGGCGTGATCTTTACCACCATCCAGAAATTCCTCCCCGAGAACAAGGGCGACGCGTATCCGCGCTTGTCCGACCGCAGTAACATCGTGGTCATCGCCGACGAGGCCCATCGCAGCCAGTACGACTTTATCGACGGCTTCGCCCGCCACATGCGCGACGCGCTGCCCAACGCGTCGTTCATCGGCTTCACCGGCACGCCCATCGAAAAGGAGGACCGGAACACCCGGGCGGTCTTTGGCGACTACATTTCCATCTACGACATTCAACGCGCGGTGGAAGACGGCGCCACGGTGCCCATCTACTACGAAAGCCGACTGGTCAGGATCGAGCTGAACGAGGCGGAAAAACCACGCCTGGACGAAACGTTCGAGGAAATCACCGAAGCCGAGGAAGATGAAGTCCGGCGCGAGCGGATCAAGAACAAGTGGGCATCACTGGAAGCCCTGGTGGGCGCCGAGAAGCGTATCCGGCTCGTTGCGGAAGACCTGGTGCGCCACTGGGAGCGGCGGCGCGAGGCGATGCTGGGCAAGGGGTTGATCGTCTGCATGAGCCGCCGCATTTGCGTGGAGATGTACAAGGCCATCACCGCGCTTCGCCCAGACTGGCACAGCGACGACGACGCCAAAGGGAAGATCAAGGTGGTGATGACCGGCTCGGCGTCCGATCCGCCCGACTGGCAGGCGCACGTGCGAAACAAGGAACGAAGTGCCCGCCGATTCAAGGATCCGAACGACGAGTTGGAGCTGGTTATCGTGCGCGACATGTGGCTCACCGGCTTCGACGCGCCACCCCTGCACACGATGTACATCGACAAGCCCATGAGCGGACACAACCTGATGCAAGCGATCGCGCGAGTGAACCGGGTGTTCCGGGACAAGCCGGGCGGGCTGGTGGTGGACTACCTGGGCATCGCCGATTCGCTCAAGAAGGCGCTGGCGGTCTACGCGGACATCGGCGGGCGTGGCAAGGCCGCCATCGACCAGGCCGAGGCGGTGGCGGTGATGAAAGAGAAGTACGAGGTCGTCTGCGGTATCCTGCACGGATTCGACTACCGGCGGCTCCTCACTGCTGCTTCACAGGCTCGCCTGCAGGGCATCGCCCAGGCGATGGACTTCATCCTGGCGCAGGAGGACGGCAAGAAGCGCTATCTGCAGGCCGTGGCGGCGCTCTCCAAAGCCTTTGCCCTGGCCGTGCCACATGAGGAGGCGCTGGCCATCCGCGACGAAGTGGGCCTGTTCCAGGAAATCCGCGTATCCCTGATCAGGGCCACGGTGAGTGCTGCCGAGCGCGCGCCGGAGGAGATCGAGGCAGCGGTTCGCCAGCTCGTTTCTCAGGCGGTCGCGGGCCGCGAGGTGGTGGACATCTTCGCTGCGGCGGGTCTGGATAAGCCGGATATCTCCATCCTTTCTGATGAGTTCCTCGCCGAAGTCCGGGCACTTCCTCAGAAGAATCTTGCTGTTGAGACACTGAAGAAGCTCCTTCAGGACGAAATACAAGTGCGCCTGCGCAAGAACGTCGTGCAATCGCGGACCTTCTCGGAATTGCTGGAACAGGCGCTCAACAAGTATCACAACCGCGCCATCGAGGCGGCGCAAGTGATTGAAGAGCTCATCGCCATCGCCAAGCAGATGCGGGAGGCCGCGCGGCGCGGTGAAACGCTCGGGTTGTCCGACGACGAAGCCGCTTTCTACGACGCGCTGGCTTCCAACGACAGCGCGGTGCAGGTACTGGGCGATCAGGTCCTAAAGCAAATCGCTCAGGTACTGGTGGAAAGGGTGCGCAAGAGCGTTTCGGTGGATTGGAGCCGGCGCGAGAACGCCCGGGCGCAACTGCGGGTGCTGGTCAGACGTATCCTGCGCCAGTACGGTTATCCGCCGGATAAGCAGGAACAGGCTACCGAGCTTGTGCTGGAACAGACCGAGGTTCTGTGCGAGGACTGGGTGGTAGCCAGAGCCTGAATGGCCATACGCGGTCGTTCAACCTGGGCGATCTCTTCCCGAATCTCGGTTACCCCGTGGTTTCGGGGCCCAACCGGGGGCTGATCGCGACGCCCTGCGCGGCCCAGACGAAACACGCGCCCGCGGCAGGCCCGGACGGCCTGCTTTCCACGCGCCGTTTCCGTGATCCCTGCCGTGGTTCTCCCGGGCCGCGAATCAGAAACTTATCATACCTTGCCGCCGCCTCTGGTCGACGCGTCCCGTCACCACCCATCATGGTGCCATAATGTGGTGGATGGCGTGGCGCGCCGGTAACCCGGCCCGCCTGGCGTGGTATAATCCCGGAGTCTGCCTTGCGGCAGAGGGGGTACGTACCATGATTGAACACGCGGGGGATGTCCTGGTCATCGACGCGTGGCCTACCCGCCCTCCCGCGGGTAGCGCCAGCGCCGCCCTGCGGGCACGGTCCGAACGGCAAGGTCCCGGGCCCGGAGGTGGCGCCACGGGAGCAACAGGCCGGAAAACGGTTCCCGGGAATTCCTCATTCATCGCTAGCAAGCCAGTCCTCGCGCGTCGGCACGATGGATCCACGTTGAAACCGCTTTCACGGGAAAGGGACGCAAATGGGTAATGCTTTGCTCACGACACTGAGAGGAAAACAAATTGTGCTGCAAGGGCATTTCGAAGTACCCGTGGTCCTGGAAGACGCGCGACCACTGGGTCCGGATGATACGGCAGGTTACGAGTGTCGCGTTCGTCTGCCTGATGGTTCTCTGGAGGAAGCGGTGATTTCCGCCGACGAGGCGACGGCCCTTCTCGCGCAGGGCGCTGACGAAGTGCCGTCCCACGCCCCCGTGGACGCTGAAAAACTTCGCCTCCTTATAGAGTCAGCCCGCATTCGACTGGCCTATGCCCATGACCAGCAGTTCGCCGTAAGCATTTCGGGGATTCGCACCCTGCCGCACCAGATTGAGGCGGTATACCAGGTGATGCTGCCGCAACCCAGGCTTCGGTTTCTGCTGGCCGATGACCCTGGGGCAGGCAAGACCATCATGGCGGGACTCCTGATCAAGGAACTCAAGCTGCGCGGAGCGATTGACCGGGTGCTCATTCTGTGCCCCGCGCCCCTCACCATCCAGTGGCAGGACGAGATGTTGCGCTGGTTTGGAGAACCTTTCGATATTGTCTTTTCCGCGGTCGATCAGCAGCAACTGGTGGATCCATGGGAACGTTCTTCCCAGATCATTGCCTCGATTGATTATGCCAAGCAGGAAGAAGTGCGCGATCGCGTGTGCAGACAGCGGTGGGACCTCGTAATTATCGACGAAGCCCACAAGTGTTCCGCGCGGACCGCCACTGGAGGAGTAAAGCGCCCGGAAAACCGGGCCGTGACGACGAAACGTTATGACCTGGCGTTCCGGCTCACTTCGCAGGCGGATCACGTACTCCTGCTGACCGCCACGCCCCACCATGGGGATGAGGACAAGTTCGGCCATTTTCTCCGGCTGATTGATCCTGACCTGTTTCCGGAACCGCACCACCTGGAAAACCAGGCCGCCAACCTTCGCAAGGACGTGTTCCGACTCGGAAAGGATTCACCGTGGGCGATCCGGAGACTAAAGGAAGACCTCAAGGACATACATGGGAGACGTCTTTTCCCGGATCGGCATGCCCGCACCGTTACCTTCCAGTTAAACCAGGAAGAATACGCCCTCTACAAGAGCGTTGCCGCTTACATCAACGAATTCATCCCGCAGCAGACGGGGCAGAAGCGGTCCTCGGCGGCGCTGACCCGGACCGTGCTGCAACGTCGACTGGTGAGTTCCACCTGTGCCATTCACGAGTCGCTCAAGCGACGGCTGCAAAAGCAGGAAGACCTGTGGAAAGAACTGGAGTCGCTCGATCCGGCCGCGCGCGCCCGTCGGCTAGGCATGCTGAATCGGAGTATGCCGGATGCCGAAGTGGACGAGGACGATCTGGACGACGCGGAACGGGATAACCTCGTGGAGGGGTACACGGAGGCGCAAGAACAGGATACGTTGCGGAGGGAAATTTCCGCCCTCAAGGAACTCGTGGAGCAGGCGCGCAGGGTACGCGAAAACGCGAGCGATTCCAAGTTGGCCGCGTTAAGAAAGTGCCTCGAAGACGCGCAGTTCGCGGAACTGCGGGACGGACGGGGCAAGCTCCTGATTTTCACGGAGCACCGGGACACGCTTGTTTACCTGCGCGAGCACCTGCAGCGCTGGGGATATACCACCTGCGAAATTCACGGCGGCATGAACCCCCATGAACGCAAGCAGGCCCAGGAAGTATTCAGGACCGGCGCGCAGGTATGCGTGGCGACAGAGGCCGCCGGTGAAGGGATCAACCTCCAGTTCTGTCACCTGATGATCAACTACGACTTGCCCTGGAATCCCACGCGACTGGAACAGCGCCTGGGTCGCATTCACCGGATTGGCCAGGAGCGGGACGTGTACGTGTTTAACTTCGTGGCCACGGATTCCGTGGACGGCAGTCCCATCGTGGAAGGCCGGATACTGCAGCGGCTCCTGGAAAAACTTAACCAGATGCGGGACGCCCTGGAAGGACGCGTTTTCGACGTGATCGGCGAAGTGCTGTCCCTGAACGACGTAAACCTGCCGGAGATCCTGCGCGAAGCGGCCTGTGATCCAAAACGCCTGGATGAGTACCTGGACCAGATTGACCGCATTGACCCGGAAAAATTCAAGGCGTACGAGGAAGCCACCGGGATCGCGCTTGCGCGCAGTCACGTGGATTTTTCGGCGTTCCAGCAGCGCAACCTCGAGGTCGAGGAACGCCGGCTGATGCCGCGGTATGTAGAGGCTCAGTTCCTGGCCGCCGCCCGCGAGGTGGGGCTCCGGGTGGAAGCGAGAGCCGATGGGCTGTGGCGCATCGAGCATGTCCGCGAGGAACTGCGGTCTGATCGGCTCCAGGCCGTTCAGAAATTCGGAAAAGCCGAACCATCCTACCGCAAGGTAACCTTTCACAAGGAACACCTCGAACAGAACGCGCACCTGGACGCCGTGCTGATGGTGCCCGGACATCCCCTGTACGCGGCGGTGGATGAGAAACTCAACACCTGTCTCGCGAATCTGGTGGGAGGCACGGCTTTTTACGTTGATCCCTTATGTGACAAGCCCTACCGGATCCATTTTTTCGAGATCCTGATCCGGGGGTACGACTCCAGGGGAAACAGCATACCAATCTACGGGGAACTCGTGGCCGTCCAGGAAGTGGACGGGTGCCACGAGGTGATCCCGAACGCCACGCTGCTCAACCTCGTGGCGCATCCGTCTCCTCCGCGGGAGATCGATCCCATTTCCACGCAGGCGGCGGCCGATTTTCTCAAGGCGACCTATCAGCGCAAGTGCCGTGACCGGTGTCAGCAGGAGCGGCAGCATTTCGCCCAGGTTTGCCGGGAATACCTGCAAAGGTCGTTCCAGGCCCGGATCCGGCGCGCCCAGGAGCGGGCCATGTATCTTGCCGGCGAAGCGGCGAACAACCCGGATTATACGTTGGCCGCCGAAGAGGCCAAAAAATACGTGGCTGAACTGGAGCGCGCGCAGGAGGAACGCTTCGAGGGGTTAAATCGCCTGGAGGTGGCGCGGACCGGGCCGGTCAAGCACGTGGGCACGGCCGTTGTGTTCCCACCCGATGCCGGGGCGCGGGAGCAGTTCCCGGACCTTGCCGAAGAACTCGATCCGAACGTTCGCCGGCAGAGCGAAATGGCGGCGGAGGACCTCGTGATTCAAGCCCTGGTCGCGGAGGGCTTCCCCGAGGACCGCATCGAGCGGGTCGGCCACCTGAAACTGGGGTTCGATATTCGCGCGCACAGGATCGCGGACCCCGCCACGGGGGAAGTGATCGTCAAGAGAATCGAGGTCAAGGGCCGTCGGCGCGGGCAGCCGATACGGTTGACCACCAACGAGTGGTTCAAGGCGGCGCAACTGGCCGACACCTACTGGCTCTACGTGGTCTGGGATCCCCTGGGCGAGACGCCAGAACTGGTCCGGATCCAGAATCCCTTCGCGCGGCTCGACCACGCCAAGCAGGAGGTCGTGACGGCACGGTACTACGAGATTCCGGCGGGGGCATTAGCGACCGTCGCGCGCCAAGGGGAGGCCACACCGTGAAGGCTGGTTTTGCCCGGCCAGTTCGGATCACAAGGCGTCGCCAACCTGGAACCAGGGGCCGCGACGTTTCATGTCTCCGGCCGGCATGGCGGTCCTGCCACCTGCCAGGACAGGGCCGTCTGTTGACTGCGCGGAAGTCACCCCGTTCCGCCGATCACGTTTTGGCAGGTATGGATACAGGGGTAGAATGGAAATACTCCGTGCCATCCCAGTCTGAAAAGGAGATCCAACGTGCCAGACGAACGCAGCCTCATTGAAGACTTTCTGCCCATCCAGGTCATCAGCGCCGAGGCTTCCCGGGAGAAGTCCGTGCGCAAGGGGCACATTTCGACCCTGCACATCTGGTGGGCGCGCCGGCCCCTGGTGGCGTGTCGCGCCGCGGTATATGGCGCGCTGGTGCCGGTGTCGCGGTTCGTCCCGGAAAACGCCCCCGACCACAATAAGCAGGGCCTTGGCCGGGCCAACGCGGCCAGGTTCATCGAGCAACTCTGCAAGTATCCGGGTAACCCTGCCGTGATCGACAAGGCGCGGCGGCACATGCTCGAAGCCCACGCGGAGCGGCTGACCATCGAGACCGGCAGGCAGGTCACGGCAACGGACATCGAGGCAGGCCGGGCCCCGCGCCCCCGGGTGCTGGACATGTTCGCGGGCGGCGGGGCCATCCCGCTGGAGGCGTTGCGGCTCGGGTGCGAAGCCTACGCCCTCGACCTCAACCCGGTGGCCCACATCATCGAGCTCTGCACCCTGGTGTACCCGCAGCAGTTCGGCAAGCCTGACCCCAACGCCCGCGGCATGACCGGCCCCAGGAATGCAAAGGGCGAAACGACCTGGGGCGGCCTGGCCGAGGAGGTCCGCTACTGGGGCGAATGGGTGATCAAGAAGGTCAAGGCCGAGATCGGCGACCTTTACCCGCTCATCCCCGACCCCGAGTACAAGGGGAACAGACCGGCGGTCCAGTCCGAAATGTGGCTATCTCCAGACAAGGAAAGTATCCATCCCGGATACCTCGTGCCCGTCGCTTACCTCTGGACTCGGACGGTACGCTGCAAGAACCCCGCCTGCGGCGCGACCGTGCCGCTCGTGCGCCAGACGTGGCTTTGCAAGAAGAAGGACCACTACGTGGCGCTCAGGATGATCGCGCCGAAAGGCGAAAAGAAGGTCCGATTCGAGGTGGTGGAAAGCCCCACGGAAGCGGGCCTCGGCTTCGACCCGGCGGCATTTTCCAAGGCCGGCAACGCCTCCTGCCCATTCTGCGGGACCGTGGCGGACAGCGATTACGTGAAGCAGGAAGGACAGGCGGGCCGCCTGTCCCAACAGATGATGGCCATTGTCTGCACCCGGCCGAGCAGGCAGGGGAAGATCTACCTGTCCGCGGATGACTACCCGCAATACCTGCCCGATGACGAGGCCGTCCAAAAGCGTATCGAGGCGCTATGCCACCGGACGGGGCTGACGGTGCCGAACGAGCCAATGGATACGAATGATCCTACTACTGTTGCCGGCAGGGGTTTTGGCATTAAAACATTTAGTGAACTTTTCACCCCTCGCCAGATGCTCTGCCTGCTCACCTTCGCCGCCGCGGTAAGGGAGGCCTGTCAAACCATGGTGGGACAGGCCACTGGCCTGCCCGCCACAGGGGAGCCGACTGCGCCACCCATGAGCCAAGAGAGGGCCAAGGCGGTGGGGACGTATTTGGGGGTGCTGGTAGATCGGCAGGCAGACTATAACTCCGCGCTGTGTCACTGGCACAATACTAGGGAAATACTCGGAAACACTTTTGGCAGACAGGCGCTGCCGATGGTCTGGGATTTCGTTGAGTTGAACCCAATTGGAGAGGGGTCTGGAGGCGCCGCGGGCGCCCTCGACTGGATTGCCAGCGTAGCCGACGCCCAAGCCGGTTCCGGCCTCCCTGCCACCGTCAAACGCGGTTCAGCCACGGCGCTTCCGTGGTCCAATGCCTTCTTTGACGCGGTCATCACCGACCCACCCTACTACGACAACATACAGTACGCGTCTCTTTCCGACTTCTTTTTTGTCTGGCTGAAACGGACGATCGGAGATCTTTACCCGGAACATTTCGGCACGGAGGTTGCCCCGAAGAAGCAGGAGGCGGTTGCCTCACCCTGGCGGCACAAAAGCCAGACCGAGGCGAAACGCGCGTATGAGGGGATGATGGCGCAGGCCTTTGCCGAGGCAAATCGGGTCTTGAAACCCGGCGGCTCGATGGTCGTGGTCTATGCCCACAAGACCACGCTCGGCTGGTCCACGCTGGTGGACGCGATCCGGCAGGCGGGCTTCACCGTGACCGAGGCCTGGCCGCTGGATACCGAGATGAAAGCGCGGCTCATCGCGATGGAGACTGCCGCGCTCGCCTCCAGCATCTTCCTCGTCGCCCGCAAACGCGAAAGTAGCACGGGCGACTCGCCTGTGGACCAGGGCACAGGCCAGCGACCGGTGCCACCAAGGGTGGGTTCCTACGAGAACGAGGTCCGGCCCGAACTGGATCGAATCGTGCGCGAGCGGGTCGATTCGCTCTGGAAAATGGGCATTACCGGCGCGGACCTGGTCATCGCGGCGGTGGGCGCGGGGCTGCGGGCGTATACCGGCTTCTCCCGGGTGGAATACGCCAACGGCGAGGCGGTCCCGGCCGAGAAGTTCCTGGCCGAGGTGGAAGGACTCGTGCTCGAGACGCTCCTCGAAAAAGTGTTCGGGCTGACCGGAAGCGGGGTAGCCGCGGTGGACGGCCCGAGCCGGTTCTACCTGCTCTGGCGCTACACCTACGGCACCGCCGCGATGGACGCGGGCGAGGCCATCGTCTTCACCTACGGCCAGCGCGTGGAGCTGGAGGGCCCGAACGGCTTATCCAGCGGCAACCACGCCCTTGTCGCGAAACAGAAGGGAACCTACCGGCTGCGGGATTTCAGCGAACGCGGCAGCGACCCGCAACTGGGCAAGGCAAAGGGTCCCGAAGGGGCCGTTCCGCTGATTGACACCTTGCACCGCGTCCTGTGGCTGCTGGAAAATGATCCGCGCGGGTTGAACGCGTTCCTGGACGAGGAGAAGCCAGACCGGGACCGGTTGCGCCTGCTGGCCCAGACCCTGTCCGGGACCGCCCTGGAAGGCAGGACGGAGGAGGCGCCGGAACGCGTCGTGTCGACCACGCCGGCGGAGGCGTCCGCGCTCAAGAAACTCCTGGCCAACTGGCGGGCGCTGATCGACCAGCGGCTGTCAGAAATCGACGCGAAGACCGGCCAGATGAAACTGGGATTTTAGAGAACCACCGGAGAACCATTCATGAATACGCGCGTGCTTCGTCCCTGGACTGAACTGGTCAGGCTGCACCCTGACGTGGAATCGGGCGCGCTGACCGAGGCAGTGTTCGCCATCGACCTTGGCGCCATCGCCGCGGGAGACCCCCAGGTTCCCGCGGTGAACCGGGACCCGGAAGCCTTCTTCCGGGCCACCTACCTGACCACGGACCTCCGAAGGCTGCTGGACGAGGTGCTGGCCTCGTTGTCCGGCAAGCCCGGATATAACCGGGTTTTGAAACTCAGGGTGCCCTTCGGCGGCGGGAAATCGCACACGCTGGCGGCACTGTATCACGCCGCGCGAAGCCGCGAGGCCCTGGACGGCATTCCGGAAGCCAGGACCTTCGCGCGACCAGGCGAGGTGGCGGTGGCGGTGTTCGATGGCGAGAAGTTCGACGCCCGTAACGGCAAGACGCTGGAAGACGGCCGCGCGATCCAGACCATGTGGGGATGGATTGCCTGGCAGATCGACCCCGAAAAGGCCTTCCCTCTCGTCGCCGATCACGACAGGGACCGGGTGGCACCGGGAGGCGACGTCATCCGTGACCTGCTTACCAGGGGGGCGGGCGGCCGGCCCGTGCTGATTCTGCTTGACGAAGTACTCAAGTACATGGAGCGCGCGGCGGCGGTCAGTGTCCTTGACTCCACCCTCCAGCGCCAGGCGAAGGATTTCTTCCAGAACCTGACCGTGGAAGTGGCCGGGAGCGACAAGGCCGCCCTGGTCTATTCCCTCACCTGGAGCGCCAGGGAATCCCTGGGCAACGAGGGGCTGCTGGCCGAAATCGACAAGTTGGCCTCCCGGGTGGACCAGCTCCGGGAACCGGTTACGGGAGACGAGGTGCTGGCGGTCCTGCAACGCCGGTTGCTGGCCAGCCATCCCGATACCTCGGCCATCACCGAGGTGGCCACGGCGTACCAGGAAGCCCTGCAGAGCACGTGGCGCGCCCATGCCGCGTCCGACGTCGAGGCGCGCCGTGCCGAGGAAGAAAGCCTCCAGCTGCTGGACCGGATGCGCGCGGCTTACCCGTTTCATCCCGCGCTCATCGATATCATGCGGGAACGCTGGACCGCGGTGGAAGCCTTTCAACGCACCCGCGGCGCCCTGCGGTTCCTCGCCTCCTGCATGCATGCCCTCAAAAAGCGGGGAGGCGCCCGGGCCCTCCTCGGCCCCGGCGACATCCCCCTGGGTGACGGGGACGTGCGGGTCAAAATGCTCAAGGAACTGGGGGCGCAAAACGAGTACGACCCGGTCATCACGGCGGACATCGAGGGGCCCAACGCCCGGGCCAGGCGCATCGACGAACGGCTGGCAAAGGAGCAGCCCACGCTCGCCAGCGTGCGACCCGCCACCCGTCTCGCCACCGCCATCCTCCTGTATTCGTTCGGGGGACTGCGACGGCAAGGCGAGGAAGGCACGGAAACCTTGCCGCCTGGGGTCACGGAAAACGAGTTGCTGGCAGCCTGTGTCGATCCCGACCTGGACAACATCACCGCCACGGCCGTCCTGTCGCAACTGCGCAACACCTGCCTGTACCTGCATTACGATGGCGTCCGGTACTGCTTCAAGAAGGATCCCAACGTCACCAAGCTGGTCGAGGACGCGGAACAGTCCATCAGCCGCGAGGAAATCCGCGCGGGGGTACAAGGACCGGTGCGCGACAAGATCAAGACCCTGCTGGATACGCGCCTCGCGGGACACCACTCCGCCATCGTGTGGCCGGCCCAAAGCCAGGACATCCCAGACGGCGAACCCCGGTTCCTGGTTGCCTACCTGCCCCTCGAGTTCGCCACCGAGCCGGCGACCGAACAGGAACGCAAGGCCCTGGAGTACCTGACCAGATACGGGGATCGTCCGCGGCGCTTCCGCAACGGTCTCGGCCTTGCCATCCCGGATAAGCGACAGATTGAGGCATTGCGGCGGGCCGTGCGGTACCTGCTGGCCATCGAGCGCGTCGAAAACCAGAGAAACCAGTTCCGGCTTACCAGGGATCAACTGGAGCAACTCCGGGAAAGACGACAGACCGAAACCGCCACGGTGGAATCCTGTTTCCGGGAACTGTACTCGGCCGTCTGGCTGCCCCAGGTTGTGGAGGGTCAGGTGAGCCTTGAAAAGGTGGAACGAGGAGGCAAACCACTTCAGGCGATCGGCGTCCACGAGCGCGTCTTGGAGTTGCTTACCAGCGTGGGGACCCCTCGGCTTTATGGGTCGGTGACGCCGCGGAAGATCGTCGAGCGCGTGCGGCTCGGCGAATCTATAAACGAGGGAGAGCCACCGATCCAGGGCATCAAGGTATCCGATGTGCTTGAATCGTTTTTCCGGGATATCACGCCACCCCGCCTGGAATCCGCGGCCGTGCTGCGCAAAGGGATCGCGCGCGGCGTTGAGGAAGGAATTTTCGCGTATACCAGTGGCCCCACGCCCAGCCTGGGCCCCGATGGAAAGTTCCAGGTGAACCGCGAAAAGGTCGTCATAAATAAAAGGGTCGCCGAGGACGAAATCGACCTCGAGACCGGCTTCCTGATGGAACCGGGCGCGATCCCGACTCCGGCGGTAGGGCTTCCAGCAACTGGCCCGTCAGGAGATCGCGTACAGGAGCCCACCACCGGAGGCACCGAGGGCTGGGTTCCTGTCCCACCCGCCTCAACAGGAGGAGACACCGTCACCCGCGAGCGACGGATCGCTCTTACCTTCGAAGCGACGGGGGCACAGGTCTACAAGTCGTTCTCTGCTATCGCTAAACTCGCTGACAAGTCCGACGGTGGCAGGGTGCGCATCCACGTCGAGGGCATGTCCAAGGAAGGCTTCGAAGCGACCTGGGTACGTAACGCCATTTACGAACCCCTCGAAGAAGCAGACATCGAATATACCAGGGAATAAACGGTTAACCGCCTCACCGGCTGACACGGTCTCCCCGGCGGACCGGTTGCTCAATTCAGCCGCGGTGGCTGTCGTCTCCGCGTGACGCGTGCCGTCCGGCAGGTGATCCGGCGTATCCGTCGACAGGGAAGCGGAGCCAGGTTGCCAGTCCCGATTTGCGCCAGACCGCGCGTGGACTTCAATGCGATCGCCCCGGACAGGGGGCTGTCCGGGGCGACCTGGAGGGAAGCACTACAGGCGCGCTACGCGCGGCCCGGCCGTTTCCGGCGGAGCATGCCCGCCCCGGCCGCGCTGATCGCCACGCCCAGGAAGGCCAGCAGGCCCGCGCCGCCTACCGGGACCCCCGGCTCGGTCAGCACGATGATGGTCGCCGGGTCGCTGACCACGAAGGTGTTATCGTCGGAGATTTCCACCCAGTAATTGCCGGCGTCTTCCGCCGAGGCTTCGGAAATGTACAGCGTGGGACTGTCGTCCCCGACGTTGACCACCGCTTTCTCGCCGGACCGCTCGAACTTCCACTGGTAGTGGAGGGTACCCGTCCCGCCATCGGCCACCACCGACAACTCGATGGGATCGCCCGCCCGCACGGTAGCCCCTTGGGGCTGCGCCGTGATGGCCAGCGTGACGAACAGCGTGGCCGGGTCAGACGTCACCGTCTCGTACTGGTCGCTGACCTCCACGTAGTACGTGCCGGACTGGGCCCGCGTGAGGTCGGTCAGGGTCAGGGTCGGCGCGTTGTCGCCCACCGGTACCGGCGGGTTACCGGAGCCGTCATCGAACATCCACGTGAACTGCAGCGGGTACACGCCACCCGTGACGGCCACGGTGAACGTGGCGCTGCCGCCCGCCGGCGCCTGGGTCGATTGCGGCTGCCCGGTGATCTGGATCAGCGGCTGGCTGACCAGGGTCAACTGCGCGGGTTGTGATGTCACGGTACGCGCTTCGTCCGTGATCTCAACCCAGTATACCCCTTCCATGTTCGCCTGCAGGTTCGTCAGGAACAGGTAGGGCTGGCTGGTGCCCACGTTCACCGGACCCGAGCCGTCGTCGAACTTCCACTGGTAAGTGATCGCGCCTTCTCCGCCGGTGGTCTGCACGGCGAATACCCACGACGCGCCGATCTTGGCCGTGCCGCCCTGGGGCTGCGCGGTAATGGTCAACGCCGGCGGCGGCGTCACCGTGATCACGGCGGGCGAGGAGGTTACCTGGTCGTTGTAGCCGTCATAGACCACCACGTCGTAGGCCCCCGCATCCGCGTACTGCAGGTTGTTGAGCGCCAGGGCCCACGTCTGCGGCTGCTGCTCGACGGGCAGCGGCACGCCGTCCTTGCGCCACAGGTAGGTCCGGCCGGGCGCGCCACCCGTGACGGCCACGGCCAGCGTGGTGCTGGTGAAGCGCTCGAAGCTGCCGCCCTGGGGCTGCGTGGTGATCACCAGCCGCGGATAGACCGTCAGGGTGGCCGGATCAGATTGTACCTCGGCGGGAGGCGCGTAGTTGTCGGTCACCACGCAACGGTAGGAGCCCGCGCGGGACGCCAGGGGCGCGTTCAGGGTAAGGGTCGGACCGTTCGGCTGTTCCGCCGGGGGCAGCGGCGTGCCGTCTTTCAGCCACGTGTACGCGTACGGCGGCGTGCCACCCTGGGCCGTGACGCTGAACACGGCCTGGGGTTCGTCTGCGTACGCGATCACCGAAACCGGCTGCGCGGCGATGGCCAGCGGCGTGGTCACCGTGAGTACCGCCCCCGCGCTGGTCACCTGCCCGAATACCGGCACGCCAAGGGCGTCCGTGATAACCACATCGTAGGTGCCCGCGTCCGCCGGGGTAACCGGACCCAGGGCAAGGTACGGCAGGCTGGGCTTTCCAAGGCTCACGCCATCCTTGCGCCAGTCGTAACTCAACGGCGGGTAGCCACCCGTGGCGGCCACGGTGAACACCACGTTACCCCCCTGCACGATCGACGCGCTCTGGGGCTGCGTCGTGATGCTCACCGGCGCATTGACCGTGACCGGCACGGGCGGATCGGTCACCACCACCTGGCCCACGCCGTCGGTGACTTCGAGGGTATACTGCCCGGCGTGCGAGGCCAGCACCGGGTTAACCGTGAAGGTGTACTGGTCCCAGCCGCTCGTCACGGTAAGGCCATTGCGTCGCCACCGCGTCACCCGGGGCGTCGCGCCACCGCTGACGGTTGCGGTCAGCGTGAAGGAGGCGCCAAGGTAGGTGTTGATCTGCGACTCGTTGATGGACGCCTGCAACTGGGTATACGCCAACACGTTGCGTCCCGCGGGAACGGTCGTGGACCATACCTGTCCCGGGGCCATCGTGCCGATCACGAAGGGATCGCAACCGTCCACGAAAATAGTCACGTTGTCCTGAACTGTTGCGCCATTGTTGGTCACGAAAATCTGGTCGAACCCGTTGAACGGCGAATTGGCGTTCCGCAGGGCCACCACTTCAATGGTTGGGGAACCCAGCCGGTTGGCCAGGTAGGTGGTCTGGTTCCAGAAGCCCGGCTTCAGGAACCCGCCGGTGGCCACCGTGTTGTTCGCCAGGTCTCCCTGCAGGGGCACCTGGATCGATTCGTCGTACGGCGCGGAGGCGCGCAACACGCTGTTGTTGGTGGCGTAGCCCAGCAGGTAGTCATCGCTGAACACCGGCAGGGGCGGACTGGTCATGTTGCTGATAATCGTTGCCCGACCTTTATAGGTGTCGGAGGTGTTGGCGGTGTGATTGTTGCATTCGATATATCCACTGTCGGCCAGCACCACCGACCCGTGCAACTTGACCATGCCCGGCGTGCCCAGGCCACCGGGCGCACCATTGCCACCGCTTCCACCGGAACCGCCGGGGCCGCCAATGCCGCCCCGTCCACCGCGGGTACCGTTTCCGCCCGCCCCACCATTGTTCGCTTGAGGCCAGCATCCATAAAACGTCACCCAATATACCCCCGTGGCGCCTCCCGCGCCTCCGGATCCATTCTGCCAGTTGTTGCCCGGATCCGTGCCGCCATTGCCGGCAAGGCCCGCGTTCCCCACGGCCCCGGCGCCCGGCGCGGATGAGGAAATATTCACGGTTCCCCCGAACCGCAGAATCCCCCTGGCGGCCAGCACCGCCACGCCACCGCCATTCCCGCCGGCACCCCCTGCGCCGCCGTTGCCCCCCGCGCCGCCGTTGCCGCCATTCCCGCCGGCGCCCCCCGCGCCGCCATTCCCGCCGTTGCCGCCGTTACCATCTATCGGGACGTTACACTGGGCAATCCAGGAGTTGTACGCGAGGCCACCACCGCCACCCCCCGCGCCACTGGATCCACCGCCACCCTTGCCGCCGCCCTGGCCACCGGCCCCACCACCACCACCACCGCCACCACCACCCCCGTGACCCGCCGCGAGCCCAAGGGTGTTGGCCGCCACCGTGAATGAAGCGGGCGTACCCGGGCTGCCATTGCTACCCGACCCGCCCTGCGCGCCGGCACTGCCATTTCCACCATCGACACCGTCCGCCCACGCGTTACCTCCAGGATATCCGCTATTCGGCCCAAATTGTGGATCACCGCCGCCGCCGTTACCCCCGGAGGCCACGCCACCCGCACCACCGTTGGTCACGCTCTGGGGCGAGCCGCCACTTCCTCGCGCGCCCCCGACACCGGCGGTACCCATGGAGCCGAATCCCAATGAACCATTTCCGCCCGTGCCGCCCTGTTGTCCCGCGTTCCCCGCGGCCCCGGAAGCACCGCCGGCGCATACATCTGGCAGGCCCGCCCGGGCGATTCGCGTCCCGCGTTCCCCGCGGCCCCGGAAGCACCGCCGGACCCGCTATTCCTGCCCGCGCCGTGGGCTCCCTTCCCCAGCACGCCATCTACCCACATGCCAATGTTCCCCCCGGCTCCACCGGGCGCGAGCGCGCCCCCCGCGCCGTTACTGCTTCCGCCCGCTCCACCGGCGCCCCCGCTACCGGCCGAACCTCCGGCGCCCCCCGCGCCACCGCCCGCGCGACCCGCCACCGCGCCGGACACGTCCAGCGTGGTGTTCCAGGTCATGTCGCCGGAAGCGGCCAGTACCAGCGGCCGGTTGCCCGTGACGGACACGGTCACGCCATTACTCACGGACACGTTACGGAAGTTGAACTTGGCCACGTTTCCGGCACTGGTGCTGAGAATCTGTCCGTATACCGCCGGGTTGGATCCCGCCTGCAGGAAGGGTGGGGTCGTGCCGGTATTGATGGTCACCGATCCGGAGGAAACGGTAAGATCGCCCAGCGATCCGTCACTGAGGTAAATGTCACCGTTCGATACCGGGCCGCCAGGATACTCAAAGGTGTATGCGTTGTCCGCGCCGTCCAGGTATGAAGCCGGAAGAGAAGATCGACCCATGGCGTCCGTTGCCGCGCCCGCCGGAATCTGCACGGAGACGGTAATGGTCTGGGTCCGGCTGACGAGCAGGGAGAACGAATACGACGCTCCGCTTCCCGCGAAGTTGGTCACCCACGCCGTGCCCTGGCCGCTTTGAACCAGGACGATCAGGTCGTCCGCCGTGAACCCCGACACGTCCTTGTTGAACACCACGTCAAAGGTAACCGAGGTCTGGGTGGTTGGTTCAGGAACACGCGGCGTAATCGTGGCAACGGGATCGTTGCGGTCGATGAGGTAGGTCTGACCGGTTGTGAAGGCGCCGTTGTTCGCGCCTTCGCCACCCAGCTGGTTCCAGTTTTTATCGTAAATGGAACCGTCGTCCAGCAGGTTCAGCCCCAGGGTACCGTTGGGCGCGCCCGAGATATTCACGCGGATGGTCCGGGTCGCCGTGTCTTCGTTCCCTTCCACGGCAGTGATGGAGGCGCCGGACGCCGAAGAGCCGGTCAGGGCGAAATCCGAGGCGTCCACGCCCCGCACCGCTTCGTTGAAGGTCACCACGAACGTGACCTCGTTCGCCTCGGTCGGCGACGGATTCCCGCGGTTGATAGACAGCGCGACGGGCGCGGAAGTATCGGTCAGCCAGCCGTTCAGGAATTGCATGACGGCATTGTTGAACAGGGTTTTGTAGCCCTGGTCGTTGAGATGAATCGGATCCCGGTAATTCTTGTTCGCCTCTGGCTTGTTCATCTGCATCGGGGCGGTGCCGTAGGAAATATCCCCGCCCGCCATGGGCGTGTACGCGGGGTAGTAACCCGGGAACGGCGTGGTACCCGGGTTGAAAATGGTCCCGAGCGAGTTGGTGTACCCGTTCGCGTAGTGATTCGCGCCGAAATTGTTCAGAAAGTCCCAGCGGGGCGTGGCCAGGGCGACATTCTTGTTCCGCGTGCCCATGCCCACGAAGAACTGGTTAATGACCTGGTTGTTCGCCTTGTTCTGCCAGATGTCCCCCACGGTGAACCCAAGACCTGCTGCGAAGTACACGGAGTTCCAGGAGAATTCCTGCATCCCGTAGGTACAGGTCTCGGTGATGTTCAGGTAGTCGTAGCCGATGTGCAGGATTTTCTTGGTGGGATGATTGGTCCGGAACCAGTTGACCAGCGTTTCCAGGTCTTGCTGGATAGAGTCATACAGGGCTTCGGTCTGTGCCGGCGTCCAGTCGGCCCGCCAGGACCACATGTCATTACCGGTGATGGACAGGCAGATGATATCGATGGTCGGCCACTGGGCCAGCGACCAGTTGATCCGGTCCAGCAGGGGCATGTTGGTGTAGCCCGGAGGCGAAGGAAAACTGCTTTCAGGAGGCACGGCGTTGTTGGCCCACATGTCCACCGTGGATCCGCCGATAGCCGTGTAGGTGCCCTCTACCTCGTAAGTGCCCGCGCCGTAATTGTAGTTGAGCACCGACTGGTAGGATCCCATGTTCCAGGGCCACTGCGCCCAACTGTCGCCCACCAGCAGGATGCGCTTTACGGCAAAGGCGTCTGGCGATAACACCAGCACCGCCAGGGCGCACACACAGAAAAGAAAAGTTATCCCGCGATCATGACCGTGCCTGCTCATGGCCATCTCCTCATATAGGTTATCGTTGACTATAAAGAGTCTAGCACAACTTGGAGAAAAAGTCAAGCGATAATTTGCACGAGGCACAACTTGGCCACCAGTTTCAGCATAAGCACCAATTAACAATAGGTTGAATCATTGACCGGGCGTATCCCCTTCAGCGCCGGAACCATAACAGGGCAAGGTAACCGATGCCGTTAACCAGCACGATAACCGGCCCGGACGGCAAATTCCACAGGTAACTGGCGGCCATCCCCAGCACGCCGCAGGTTACCGAGTACGCCACGCCCATCACCATCACGCTGTCCAGTCGCCGGGCCATTCGGGCCGCCGCCGCCGCCGGCAGCGTCAGCAGCGCGATGGATAGCACTACCCCCGCCACCACGGTCAGCGCCACCACGGTCAGCGCCACCAGGATCAGCAGGACACTGTAATATCGTTCCGCGGGTAGTCCCCGCAACCGGGCATACTCCGTGTCGAAACATAGCGCGAGGAAGGGCTGAAAATACCACCCGACGGTTCCCAGGATCACCAGGTCCAGCCCGGCCATGATCCCGATCTCCCGGGGCCCGGCCATGAGAATGTTGCCGAACAGGTATGCCGAGAGATCGCGGCTGTACCCGGGGGTCAGGTACAGCAACAGGATGCCCACGGCCATTCCCGTGGACCACATCAGGCCGATCAGCGTGTCTTCCCGTTCCCGCCACCGCTGCGCCACCCAGGCGATCAGCAGGGCCGACAGGATGGCCGCGGTCACCGCGCCCCAGAGCGGATGCAGCCACGTCCATCCCCGGGTGGCCCGCAGGTATTCCGCCGCGCCAATGCCACCGAGGGCGGCATGGGCAATCCCACCGGCGATGTAGCCCAGCCGGCGGGTGACCACGTAGGCGCCCACCGTGCCCCCCGCTACCCCGGCAAGGGTCAGCGCCGCCAGCGCGTGCCGGAAGATCACCGATCCCGCCATGGTCGCCAGCACTTCAATCATGATCCGCGAGCCCTCCCCCCGTCATGTGCCGCAACAGGCCGCTGTCCATGTGAGCGACCCGGTGATGGTGAATCGTGCGATGCACGCAGTACACCGCTTCCAGAAAGCGTTCCGCCACTTCCACGTCATGAGTGACCAGCACCATCGCGCGGTCCCGCCGGGTGGTCTCCAGCAGGTCCAGCAGCGCGGCCCGCGAGGCCGGGTCCACCGCTGCCGTCGGTTCATCCAGAAACAGGATTTCCGGGTTGCTTACCAGGGCCCGGGCGATCAGGGTCCGCTGCTGCTGTCCCCCGGACAGTTCACCAAAGGATTTACGGGCCAGATCCGCGATGCCCGCCGTTTCCAGGGCATGAAACACCCGTTCCCGCCGCGCGTGCCGGTTGCCGGCCCCAGGATGGTTCAGCAGTCCCATCCCTACCACTTCCTGGACCGTGATGGGAAACAGCGTGTCACACTGTAGCCGTTGCGGCACGTAACCGGCCCGCGGGCGGGTTTGCTCCGGAGGCCCTCCCAGCAGGAACACCATGCCCCGCCGGGGTTCCAGCAGGCCCAGCATGAGCTTCAGCAACGTGGTCTTTCCGCCACCGTTGGGCCCTACCAGCGTCACGCAACCTCCCCGCGGCACGACCAGGGAAATGTCCACGAGGATCGGTTCACGCCGCTCGTACGCGAAGGAGACGTTCCGGACCTCCGCCGCCGCGGACTCACCCCGCGGGTCCGCCGCGACAGGCGCGGGCATGGTTGAAGTGCTCACAGCGTATCCCCGGTTTATTTCTGTGCCCCCATTATAAGGTTCGCGAGGCGCGTCACGGCGCGGCGGGGGCAAAACTTTCACGCGTCGCCTGGGCTAGGGCGCGAATCGCTTCGGGATAGTTCAGACGGTTCAGGTCGACTTCCAGGACCCGCAGGTTCAACTGTCGCGCCAGGGCCTTCATTTCGGACGCGGGGTACCCTGGCTGGGTGATCAGGGCGGTGACGCCCGACGCGCCTATTTCCCGGGCTAACGCGTCCAGGTCCCGCGCCCCCGGGGTTTTCCCATGCTGCTCCACGGCCCGCTCAACCAGGCCGTACCGGCGGGCGAACCATCCCGTTTCCGGGTGGAACACGTAATATGGTCTTCCTTTAACAGGCTCGAGCATGCCGGCAATCTCCGTGTCCAGTTGCCGCAGGTCCCGACGGACGGTTTCCAGTTTTTCCCGGATGCTGTCAGCCTGTTCGGGCAGGTGTCGCGACAGCACCTCGGCAATCCGTTCCGCGGCACAGATCATGGCCTGGGGATCCGTCCAGAAATGAGGGTCTCCGTCCCCATGATCGTGGCCATGGTCATGGACTTCCCCCCCGTGGAGATCCTGGCGCGGCTCCCCATGGTCCTCTTCGGGTTTCGTGTCGCGCGTCTCCTCCGGCGCGATCTGGGGCGGGGGAATCTTTTCAGTTACCGCGTCCAGCAGGCACACGGCCTCCAGGGAAGGGTTCAACCCCCGCAACCGTTCAATCAACGGTTCTTCGAAGGGCATGCCGGACTCAAAGTAAACCGCCGCCCGGGCCAGGGTGTCCATGTGTCCCGGGGCGGGTTGCCAGGTTTCGTGATTCTGTCCGGAGGGAACCACGGTGACGGCGCGCGCCGCGTCACTTCCCAACGTGGAGACCAGCCAGTTAAGCGGCTCCACGGTAACGGCGATGACGAGTGGTCCTGTTCCGGAATCTGCCTGTGACTCTGTAGTTCTGGTTTTCGGGTCACCAGAGCATCCGGTCACGGCGAAGCACATTGCGGCGATCCCGACCATACCATTCAGAATCCACCGGCCAGTCAGCATGAGTCTTACCGCGGAAATCATGTCATGCTCCTTAGCATTGAACCAGCCTGTTAATGATAAATCATTATCACTTTTCTTTGCAACTTCGTTGTGATCCCCCCGTGGTATCCTGTAAACTAGGTTGTTCTATGATCCCTGTTGTATGTCCTCATTGCGGACTTCGCATCCTGGTTCCCCCCACCGTTCAAGGGAAAAAAGGGGTATGCTTCGGATGCGGGCACCTGCTGGTAGTACCCGACGAGCCCCGGGCTGGAACCACCCAGTACGCCCCGGGCGACATCGTGTCCGGGCGATACCGCCTGGTGGAAAAGGTCGGGGAAGGTGGCATGGGCATCGTGTTCCGGGCTCACGACGGCCTGACCGGCGAGGAAGTTGCCCTGAAGTTCATGCATCCCGCCCTGCTGGCCACCGAGAAGGCCCTGCGGATGTTTCTGCAGGAGGCCCAGGTGTCCCGGAAACTCCGGCACGAACACATCATCGCCGTCCATGACATCAACTTTACCCCTGACGGCGTGCCGTACATCTCCATGGAATTTGCCCGGGGACGTTCCCTGCGCAAGACGCTCAACGAGTACCGCAAGGCCAGGCGCTACCCGGAAGTACGTTTCGCCTTGCGGGTGACGGACCAGATCCTGGCGGCCCTCGACTACGCCCACAGGCTGGTGGTCCACCGGGATATCAAGCCCGAAAACATCTTTGTGGAACCGAACGAACGGGTGAAACTGCTGGATTTCGGCCTGGCCCGGGCCCTCGAGGAACTGGAAAAAGACCAGGGAACCCGGAAGAAACGGGTGGTTGGGACGCTGGCCTATGCGTCCCCGGAACAGAAGGCCTTCAAGCCGGTAACGGCCGCGTCAGACCTGTACGCCGTGGGCCTCGTGCTCCGGGAAATGCTGACGTTACGGACGCCCCTCGAGGACAATCCGCCCGTGGAGCAGCTCCGCCAGGACGTGGCGCCATCGCTGCTGGAAACCCTCCGGCGCGCCCTGGCGGAGGATCCCGACGCGCGTTGGCCTTCGGCGGCGGCTTTCCGAGAGGCGCTCAGCCGCGCGTGGTCCGCCTATCGCCCGCCGGAGGTGATCACACCCGCCACGGACGCGCGTCCGGATCTGGCCGCCCGCAAGGCGGACACGTCCGGCATGGTGTTCCTCAGTGGGGGCCGTTTTCTCATGGGTAATAACGCGGTGCGGGAACAGGCCCCGGAGTTCGAAGCCGAAGTGGGACCATTCTGGATGGATATCCATCCCGTTACCGTCGCCCAGTACGCCCGGTATCTCAGGGAAACCGGCGCTCCCGAGCCCCGGTTCTGGCGGGACGCGCTGTTCAACGGTCCTGACCAGCCCGTGGTCGGCGTGTCATGGCGGGAGGCCCTGGCCTATGCCCGCTGGGCGGGCAAGACCCTACCGACCGAAGCGCAGTGGGAATTCGCCGCCCGGGGTTTTGAGAACCGGCGGTACCCGTGGGGCAACACCCCTCCGAATCCATCCCTGTGTAACTTTGGGGATCACCTGGGCATGCCCAGCGTGGTGTTCCTGCACGAGGAGGGACAGACGCCGGAAGGTATCGTGGACCTGGCGGGCAACGTCTACGAATGGACAATGGATCCGTTCGTTCCCTATGAACTCGCGTTACGGGATCCGGAATCGGCCGCGAAGTACCCGCAACGGGCGGTCCGGGGGGGCTGCTGGAACTCGCCCCCGGAAGAACTGCTGACCACGTTTCGCCGGGGATTTTTCCCTGAATCCCGGGAAAACACCCTGGGATTCCGCTGCGTGATCCCGGTTGACGCCCCGACCGTCTTCCCCGAACCGCGTCGCCGTTGACGTCCTGGCCGCCTTTCGAGTCAGGATATGCCGTCCCAGGGCGGCGGAAGGTTATCGTTCCCGGCGCAGGCTTTTTACCAGTTCCAGCAGGCGTCCTTCCACGCGATCGTATCGCAGCACCCCCTTCGGATCGATTACTACCGTTTCGGGAATGAACCGGATGCCATATGCCGAGAAGGTTTTCGAGGGTTCGGCGTCCAGGCCGACCGGGAAGCGGATGCCCTGGCGGGTCAGGAAGTAATCCAGTGCCTCGGCATCTTCACTGGCATCGTGCACCGTCAGGATAACGACATCTTCCACGTCGCGGTACAGGTCATACAGGGCTTGCATCTCATACAAACGGTCCAGCCCCTGCGGACTGTCGTCGAACATGCCCCAGAAGGTGACGACGGTCACGCGTCCGCCCAGGGTTGTGGCCTTTTCCGGTTGAATGTTGAACCATCGGGAACATTCCAGGGCGGGCGCGGGTCGCCCCAGTTTACTTTTCAGGTCGTTCTGGCCCGGAATGGGGGGACGGTTTTCCAGGTCGGGTTGGAAAGGTTCCAGTGCCAGTTCGACCTCGCCCGGCTGGTCGAGGTTGACCGTGAAGTCCCGACGCAACATGCGCAGCGCGTGCTCCACCCGGAACGTGGCCCGGTTGTTCTCGGGCTGATACCCCAGCGCGATACTGAAATGCCCTTGCGAGTCGGTGACCGCCCGTGCCACCGGTTCGAGCGAAAGCGAGGAGACCAGCGCCAGGGGAGGATCGGTCACGCCATCCGGGAGGCGGACGCGCCCGGTAATCACGGGTAACGGCAACAGCACCACCGGTGGAATATTCATTTCGGTGGCCGATTCGAACCGCGTGGGAATGACCGGAAGGGCCCGGGTACGCAGTCCCGGTGGTGGCTGCACGATCACGTCTCCCTCCGGCGCGCCGACGTGGAGGGTGAAATGTCCTTCCAGGTCCGACAGGGACTCGGCAAGTTCCAGGTCACCCTTGCGGAACACCAGCCGGGCCAGCGGCACGGGTTTTCCGGACGCGTCCTGGACCTGTCCCCGCAGGGTGCGGGTTTCCGGCAGGGAGAAGTTCACGGTGGCGTCGCTGGCGGACAGGTCCACCGCCACGGGCTCGGGATCCGCGCGGTCCCCATGCCCCAGGCATGCCGCGTAGTACGATCCCGGCGGAACCCGCAACGTGAAATACCCCTCGGGATCAGTGAGACCCTCGGCCAGCACGATCGTTCCACCCACGCCCGGCTGGAAAACCCGAACCCGTGTACCCGCGACCCCCTGGTTTCCGTCCGTGACCCGTCCGCGCAGGGTATTGCCGGATTCCATTTGCGCGTGGTTGCGGTGACCTTCCCGAACGGGCAGGTAATTTACCATCGTGTCCGCGTATTTCAGGTGTCCCAGCACGACCCGCGCGTGATCCACGGGTGGCAACGCGTCAATGGTAATGACGCCGTCGTCATCAGCCCGCATGGGGGGGAAGCCCAGGGGCGCGTAATCTTCCACGGTGATGGTATACAGTCCTCCTGGCGACAGGGCCTTGATCCATGCGCCGGGCAGGGGATTGAAGGCCTCGTCGGTTATCCGCAGATCCATCCGACGGCGTTCCGGGCTTATCACGAGGGTCAGGTCCCGGTCCGGCAACGGGAGACCGTTCCACCCCGCGAAGGAGAAACCCTCCGCCAGGGTGACCACTTCCATGGGCGCGAAATGGAGCCCGTCAAAAGCAAAGCGCCCTTCACGATCCGTTCGCGTCACCCGGGCCACGCGGAACTGTCCGGACCATACCTGGGCTCCCGCCACGGGAGTGCCGGACGGGTCGGTAACCACGCCGCGCAGCGTGATGCCATCCGCGACAGCCAGGCAGGTCACGCCCCACGCGATCAGCAGCAGAAAACCAGTGCCTCGCAGCCTTTCCGGATTCATCGCGCGGCTTCCCGGACCAGGAACAGGGGAGGCAGGCCCGCCGTGACCACGACAGCCTGGCCTTGGCGGTCCAACAGGATGGTGTCCACGCCGGGGGGCAACGTTCCGGCCGGCAGGGCGGGCAGGATCCGGACAGACGCGCCCGCGTCCGCGGGCCCTGTCGCCTCGGCAGCCACGGCGCCCTGGATGTCCGGCACGACGCGGCATACTGCCGCCAAGGTCTCCGTCCACGCCGTCAGGGTGGAGGCGTCACCCAGCGCGACCACCAGGGCGGGGCCCTGGATGTGTTCCCGCAATCGCGCGGCAAGAACCTCAGGGGGCACCGGAGACGCCGCCTGGCGCTCGCCGCCCGCAAGCGTTCCGGCGGGCAGTTCCAGGGATTGCCCGGGAGCGGCGTTGATATCCCCCAGAACGAGTTCCGTGCCATCCGCGGCCAGCGCCACCACCCGTTGTGGAATGCCGGGCACCACCGCCGGCCAGGCAAATCCGCCGGACGCGTCGGTGACCGCGCGCCACAACACCAGCGGTTCTTCAAGTCCTTCCGCGCCGTATACCGCGCCAACGGTCACGCCTGCGGCGGGAGAACCATCCGGCAGGAGCACCTTCCCCCGGACATGGGCGCAGGGCAGCAACCGGACCAGGTTGTTTTTGGGCCGGGCACGATCCAGGGCGAACAGGGCGGCCTGCCGTTCCGTGGGGTGCCAGGCCATGGCGGTGACCTTGCCGCTCTCGGGCAGCCGGTTTACCCGGAATCGCGCGGTGCCGTCCGCGTCCGCGATGACCCAGCCTAACTGCCGCGGTTCGAGCGGGGCCACCACCGCCCCGGCCACGGGCTTTTGATCGTCGTCCACCACCAGGCGGGTTTCGAATTCGGGCAGGGGAGCGAGCCACACGCCCGGCAGGGCCACGTTCTGCCCGGACGGGACCATGACCCGTACAGCCCTGGGTTCCGGTGGCAGGTATCCGGGGGTCCCTTCAAAGTAGACGACATTCTCGCCCTCCGAAGCCGTTACCTTGAACGCGCCCCGGGCGTCCGTGCGCGCGATGGCCGCGGTGAATCCGCCGCACTCCACCCGCACCCGCGCGCCCTCGACCGGCGTGCCCGTGATCGCGTCCGCCAGGGTACCCGATATGGATCCCGCCCGGCTTACCGGCAGGCGCAAACGGGTTTCGGGGGTTTCCCCGGTAATCGTGATTTCCTGCCAGCCGGGACTCAGTCGGTCTGTTGCCTCGGCCCGGGCCAGGTAGACACCGGGGTTCAGGCGCGTCATGAACAGGCCCTGGGTATCCGTCTCCAGGGACACGGTATCGTGGGGTGGGCTCGCGTTGCGCAGGGTAACCCGGGCCCCGGCGACCCGGCTCTGCAGGGCCCGGTCAACCACTTCGCCCGAGACAAGCACGCCCGGTGAAAGCGTCACGGTCACGGTTTCACCGACCGGGCGGGCAGGCGTGGCGGTCTGCGCGTGGGAGGGATGGGCCAGTTTCAGCGCTACCAGGCTTCCCGCCGGGAGTCCCGGAATGGTGAAGCGTCCGCTGGCGTCCGACCGGATGTCCCCAAAACCCAGGCCCGATAATTTTGAAAAGGGGATGCCCACCTTGAACGGCTCGGTCACGGCCGCCCGGAGCACCACGGCATCCGCGACGGGTTTTCCTTTTGAGTCCACGACCTGTCCCGACAGGGTGACGGCAGGTCGCAACACCAGCCGGACGTCGTTTACCGATTCGCCCGGGCTCAAGTTCAGGTGCCGGCCGGTCCATCCGAATCCCGGCGCGATGGCCAGCAGGCCTACCGGTCCGGCGTATGGCCCTGAGAACGCGAATTGTCCGGAAGGGTCAGGATGGGTTTCTTCCAGGGCGCCGTTGATGCCCGGCTCCACGAAAATCCGGACGCCGGTGAAATCCTGCCGGCTATCCGGAAAGGCCACCACCCCGGAGACCCGGCTCTCCTGGGACCAGGCATGCCACGCGAGCAGCGCGATGGCCGCGCCCGTGAACAGAACCCCCGTGTGTCTGACATTCACGGTTTCTTCTCCATGGTTCTGCCGGCCCGTAAAGCGTAGAGCGCGCCATGGATCCGGCGGGCGGCTTCCGTCAGTTCCGGGTATGGCAAGTCCACGACCGATACCAGGCCGATGTTGTAATTCTCTCCGTCGTACCAGCGGCCGGTGATAGGTTCATCAATAAACTGAAACCAGTGCGTGCCGACGATCTTGGGATGCGTGGCCGCTTCGCGCAGGTAATTTTCATACAGGGCCGCCCGTTCTTCCTGGGATGCCGCGGCTACCAGGCCCGTGTGGAACATGCCGCGGTCCAGCGCGCCGAAATGAAACTCGCCGATGACGACTGGCTTGTCGATGTTTTCCATGATCTTCGGAAGCGCCGGGGTCTTCTGGTAAATATTAAACGACAACACGTCCGCGAATTCCGCCGCGGCCTGGACGGCCGCGTCCTCCACCCACGCGAACCGGCAACCCAGGTAAAGGGTACCCGGCGCGTGCCGGTCCATGGCTTCCCGGATTACCCGGAAGTAGACACGCGCGAAGTCCAGCAGGAACGCGTCCAGGTCGTCGCGACAGGTCTTGTTGATTCGCCGGGGCTTGGACAGGGAGGTCCAGTCGGTGAAATCGGTCTGCCAGGCGGCATTCAGGGCGTCGAGGGATCCGTACCGTTCCCGCAGCAGGCGGACCAGGGCTTGCCGGGCGGGCTGTTGCTCCGGACTGGCCAGCACGCCGTAGCGAACGCCTTCCCAGGCCAGTTCGTTGTCCACGAAGAACCCCAGGCACAGGGGATTGGCGGCGTGATCCCGGGCCAGTTGTTCCACCCGCTCATTGACCAGTTCCGCAAACTTCGGGTGGTACGGGTCGTACATTTTTCCCCAGTACCCCGTGGCGCCCTCGACTACCGGCGCCCCCCCCAGGCTGGTGCCCGCGACATAGGGAATGCCATGCCTCGCCGCCACGCGCCAGTCGCTCCAGTTGGCGACCGTGTTGAAGCCCCAGTGCCTGAGGCGTTTGCCGGTGATATCGGCCCAGCGTTCCCGCCAGTTTTCTCCGTACCGCCGCCACAGATTGCACGAGAAGAAATCAAAGGTGCGGCCCGCGCCGCCAATGGGCTCGGCGTGACTGTGAGCGCCACTGGTCCGGGAATAGAACGCGGCTTCTGGTTCTCCTTCGGCTGGCAGCCATTCAAACCAGGGCTCCCGTTTTTCGACGAAGGTGTAATCACCCAGTCGCACGCAGTTCACTCCGGCGCTGAAAAACAACGTGCCGTCCGGCGTGACCAGCCACCATTTCCCGTCCACTTTTTCCACGCGGAACCGCCCCGTCGCCTCGAGGCAGGGACCATCCATCCACCCGCCGAACCGGTCCCGTCCCGGTACTTCCGGGGCGGCGGCCCAGGCGGCCTGTTCTTCGGCTTCCCGGGTTTTCCACTGGTTCGGGTCGATTAACTTGCCTGGCCAGTCGGCGTGTCGATACTGGCCGAAGCGGTCCACGAAAGGCAATGCAGCCGGGTGCGCCCCCCCGGCTGCCCGGAACAGTTCAATCGGCCCGATCACCAGGTGGTGCGGCTGGTCTGGTTTGTGGAGAAATACCTGGAAAGCGACAATCCGCGCGAGGTCGATGGCCGTGCCCTCCGCCAGTTGAGACAATCCGGGCAGGCCGCGCATGCCCCAGAGATTTTCCGTTTCCGGGGTCTGGAACTGCATCACCAGCGTGGCGGATTGGCCCGGACCCAGCGAGAGGGTCCGCGTGTTACTGAGGGATTGTCCGTCCGCGCCGGGGTTGTCTACCCTCAGGCCGACGCGACAGGGTCGCTGTTCAAGGTTCCGCAGGGAAACCCGTATGCCTTCCCAGTGGCTCCAGTCCCACGGGTCGCTCGCCGCGGTAAAAAGCAACTGGGGCCAGTCCACGGGATCGAAACGGACCCGTAGTCCTGGTCCGTTCTCCGCCGGTCCCTCCGCGGCTGTCCCGTGGAACTGGCATTCCCGGGCAGGGGCGGAAGCATTCCAGAGAACAAAGGTTTCCGGCGTGGCGGTGTCTCCATGACTCCACGGTCCCGGGGACAGGCATCCCACGCCCACGCATATCATCGTGACGGTTCGCCGGAGGGTTTGTCGCATGCCGGTATCCTTGCAGGGTTGCAGTTGAAGTCCGGGATCATCTTAACATTCCGGGTTGGACTGCTTCCCCCGCGCGACGTCCCGGGAAGTTGTCGCCACGCGCCTGGACGGCATATGGTATTGCCCATGAACGCCTCCACCAGGATGCCCCGGGCATGGGATGTAGAATGTTACGCGTGCGGCGCGCGCGACCGGGTACCCATGCCCATGGAGCCGGCCAGATGCTCCCGCTGTGGCACGCCCATGGGGTTAAGCCCTTCGGTCCCGTCCCCGGCGGATCTGTTTGACCAGGATCCCCGGTCCATGTGGGACTACGCGTCTTTCCTGCCGGTACGGGATCCGGCGGGCGTGGTGACCCTTGGCGAAGGGGCAACGCCCCTGGTGCCCGCGCCCCGGCTCGGGCGGCGGCTTGGGCTTGCCGAGTTACGCGTTAAGAACGAGGCGGCCAATCCCACGGGATCCTTCAAGGATCGACAGGTGTCCGTGGGGGTTTCCTGTGCCCGCGAAGCGGGATACCGGGTGGCCGCCGTGGTGTCCTCGGGTAATGTCGGCGTGGCAACCGCGGCGTATTGCGCCCGGGCGGGCATGCGGGCCGTACTGTTCATGCATGCCCATGCCGGTGCCGGCAAGATCGCCCAGGCGGCGGCCTGCGGGGCGCGGGTGTTCCGCGTGGCCAGTCCGTCGCCCGACCGGGTGTTTACCCTGTGCCGTGAAGCCTGCGGGCGGTTCGGCTGGGCCCACCTGTCCACGGCGGGGATCTACGCGCCCGCCAATGTCGAGGGCGCGCGGACCATCGCCTACGAGCTCTGGCGGCAGTATGACGGTAGGTTGCCGGACTGGATCGTGGTGCCCGTGGGGGGTGGAGGCCTGCTGGGAGGCATCTGGCGCGGGCTGCTCGACCTGCGACGCGCGGGAAAGATCGATCGGCTGCCCAGGCTGGCCGGGATTCAGGCCGCCGGGTGCGCCCCCCTGGTCAGGGCCCTGCGCGAGGGATGGACGCCGCTCGAGGCCCTGTCCCGCCCGTGGCCTCACCCGGAAACCATTGCGGGAGGCATAGCGGACGACATCCTGTTCGACGCGCACACCGTGCTGCCCGCCCTGCGCGACACCGACGGCATAGCCCTCGACGTTACCGACCAGGCCATCCGCGAAGCCACCTTGGCCTTGGCGCGCGAAGAAGGGCTGATGGCGGAACCAACCGCCGCGGCGGCGTTTGCCGCGTTGTCCCGGCTGGCCGCGATGTTTCCGGGATCGCGGGTCTGCTGCCTGCTGACAGGTCACGGTCTGAAAGACTTGCCCTTTTTCGCGGAACATGCCGCGGCGCCCATCTGTATACCGCCGGAGTTCGACGCGCTGGAAGGCGCGCTGCGGCAAGCCGGCGAACTGTGACGGGGAGCGGGCGCGCGCCGGAGCGGGACGCAAAAAGAGAAACGGAGCCGAAACGTTGGCATCGAGAAGGAACCAGCATGAAGATCCGTTTTTTGTATTTTGAGGGCTGTCCCAACAGCCGGCCCGCCCTGGAACGCCTTGAAACCGTGATCAGGGAAGCGGGGATCGACTGTCCAATCGAAATGGTCGAGGTGATCAGTCCCGGGCAGGCCGTTCGGGAACGGTTCCTGGGTTCCCCCAGCATCCAGGTCAACGGGCGGGACATCGAATTCGCCCGCGCGGAGGATCCGCCTTTTTTCGGCTGCCGGGTTTACCTAGGCGACCACGGTCCATCCGGCATCCCCCCGGTCGAACTGATCCGCTCGGCCCTCCGCGCAGCCCTGGAACCGTCCCTGTCCCATCCCGGCCGTGAAGCGTGACAGGCATGGGAGAGGTCATCATGCGCCGCCCTGCGCGAAAACGGTTTACCCCTCCACGACAACGCGCGTAAACCTTAGGGTGCTTTATGGTTTCGGTTGACTTGGTCCCCGGGGCTTGACCCGGGAGCCTGGCGCGGGCGGGGTGGGCGTGGCAACCTCGGGGGCCGCTCATGGACGGGGGTGGTGCCGGGTGATCCGCCAGGCCGTCCTGGTACCCTGGATGGCCTGATGTTTCCGGTGCAGGCCGGATTGCTTGTGGCGGCTTCGGCAGGATTGCGCGACCCGGTCGTGGACACGGCAGTTTGTCGCGGCGTGGCATGGATCGAGCGGACGTACGCCTTGTGCTGTCGGGCGGTCTTCCACCCAGGGCTCAGCCTTTTTTCCCGGATAGCGGATTCGATAGCGTCGACCGTGTCCTTGTCGATCAGGACCGCCCGATGTTTTCTGATGTACCGCACGCAACTGAGGGGCTGGGTTACATAATCCGGCAGTTTATCGCGCGTCTTAAGCGTGCAGTCGCCCGTGAAAACCACCACGGATTTAACCAGGTCGCCGGGAAGATCCAGGAGCGATTTCAGGCATTCCGTGTGCTTGTAATTCTGGCGCAACGGATTCTGAAATTTCTGCTTGTGGCGCTTGTGGATCATCTGGGTCCACGTCGGTTGCTGTGGGTCGCCGAATATCCAGCCTTTGTAGCACTTGGTTTCCACGACGAAAATGCCGTAGGGCGAGACAATAACGTGATCGATCTGCGTGGTGCCTCCCTGGTTATCCGGGATGGTGACGTTGTTAATGACCCGGTAGGATGTTTCTGGCAGGAACAGGCTGAACTGGAGACGCATGAGGGTCTCGCCGATCCAGCCCTTTACCCCGGGCAATCGACCGATAAAGGTCAGGATGACCATTGCTCCCACCGTAAGCAGCAACAGGGGATGCTGCTGAAACATGGAGACGAACGGCAAAAATTTCACGAGTTGATCGGGGTTCATGGGCTGCTCACTCCGGGCCCTCGAAAAAGTCTCGATCTATGGATTTCAACACGTAGGTGGCTTTTGCGAAAACTCCCACGTTGTAGTCAACCATGAGGCGCGCCAGGGTCTTGCCATCCACCAGCACGACTTTCAGATTCAGGGTTTTCACGTAGTCCCTGGCCTCCTGACTGAAAGTAGACGTCGTGATAAACACCCCTTTTTGGGCGTGTTTGCCGTGCAGGGCTCCCACGAACCGCTGGATTTCAGGACGGCCTACGGGGCTGGTCCACCGTTTCGCTTGGATGTAGATCACGTCCAGCCCGAGTTTGTCCTCGTTGATGATGCCATCGATGCCCTCGTCCCCGGATCCGCCGGTCACGGATCCCGCTGTGGTCAGTCCCTTGCCGTATCCCATTGCCAGAAGCAACTGTGTCACCAGGTGTTCAAAGAATGCTGGCGGCATCTCCTTCACTTTTTCCAGTAGATCGTCACTCAGCGATTCCAGGTGTCGGGCATAACCCGATTCAATCATTTCCTCCGGTGTTTCCTCGCGTGGGCTTTCCGTTTCTTTGGTTTGGCCTTTTTTAGAAAGCCTCCGGGAACGCGCCATAAATTCTCGAAACTCCTCGAACTGCTTCAGGTATTCGGTGGTAATTCTGTCTGGTGGGTCAGAGAGAGCTTGCAGGCCCCTGGGCGTGATTTGTATGATGCCCTTACCGGTGGATTGCAGCAGGGCCGCCTTCCCGAGATATGTGCGCGCCCAACGTACCCGATTATCGAACCCCCGTCGGTCGCTGGAAAGCCGCCGCTCCCGTTCTTCCGCTGTCAGATGAAACTGATCAGCCAGGATGTCTTGACATTGGTGTAGCGTCCGCGCTGTTCCATCCCCCATCAGTTTGAGAAGGGGAAGCATGATATCACTAAATGTTGGAATAGCCACGCCATTACCTCCGGTCATTGAACTTCGTCACAGTATAAAACACCCCTCCCGGTCGGTGCAACACCATGTAACGCGCGCTTCCTGGCAAAGTCGCGCGTGGTATGGGAGAGCGGCTTTTCCCTGGTGGCTGGAGGCGCGAAGCGACGTTGTTCATCGGGAGGAGGGCTTTCCCGGACGGGTGCGGATTGCATCATCAAGCACCAGCGCGCGGGACGATCAAGGATGTGTCGGCGAATCCGGTTCAATTCATCTTCGTCGCGGATGACGCGTCCGTAATCATGGCGTTGCCAGGTTGGGCTCCGGGCGTGCCCCGCGGAGCGTTGATGTGTCTAGTAACGAGAATTGGAACGCGGGACGATGGGGGAATGGAACCGTGTACGGGGACACCAAATTGTTCTTCGGGGACGTGGGGCACGGGTCGCCATGCTCCCGCAACCTCGTCATCATTCACAATACAGATGACGCGTGGCGCGGCAGGGTGACCATAAAGGGCTGCTCGTCTGCGGTCCCGGCCAAGTCAAACCCGACGGAATCTTTATTCGGCACCTGTCCCCAAAGATGGGAGCAATTTCATGTACCCACTCAATCAGGGTTGTGTCTGGGAAACCGAGAAAATGAGAACGCGCGACGCCCTTTTTAACCGCCCGGGGCACCTCGAGGATGCGGATTGCGCGAGCGTCATGATCCGCCTCCCTTCGTCGCTGGCAGGCTTTCCGTCCTGCCTGGCTGGCGAACAGGGCGGAGCATGATCAAGTCCTGGTCAAGGTCTTGTCGCAGCACATCGAGCCGCCCGGAGACCGCGACCAGATGATCCGCGGAAATAGGGCTCAGGCGGAACGGGAACAGGCTCGTGGAATCGAGGACCGTTCTCAGAGCCACCGAACCGTTGGGATGAGCGTGCAAGAAGGCCTCAACCAGCCAGGCGATAACTTCCACCTGATCTATGGCGAATGAAAGCCCAGAGGTGTAGATGCCTTTTACCGACGTCTCCTGCAGGACCCCCCATTCTATGAAGCTCCGCAGCACATTGCGAGTCGCCCTGGCGACGATCTCCCGGTCCCCGTAGTGCTCGACGAGCCTGCGGCGGACATGGCGCGCGCTCGCGCTAGATTGCAGGCGTAACAGTTTCCCTGTTTCCCCCCCAACTCGTGCCCAAAACGGGTAGGAAGCCATCACCATGCCCCAGTGGATCGCGATGTGATTCTTCCTGGGAAGCCCTCTTAGCAGGTTCAGTCCGGTGTCTCGAAGCGCGACAAGATCCTTGTCGGGTGTGAACCATATCTTCCGTAGCAGGGTTAAAGCCCTTTCTCTGCTGCCTCGCCCCGTCAGGCTGTCCCCCGCAACACCTCCCAACATGGCTCGGAGTTCCTGTACCGCCTCAAGCACAGGCACCCCGGCCAGACAGAGCCGCGCTGCCTGCGCGAGCCAGGCATATCGGAGTTTTTGGCTGCTGAAACCGATCTGGGTCAGGCGATTGCGCATGTCATGCCTCCCTGCGTGCCACCCATAGAGGTGGCCTTCGGCTGTACAAATCAACGGTCCGCTGATTAGTTTCGATCCCTATATTCGATCTTAATGAGAGGAACAAGGAGTTCTTCCACGGAAATACCCCCGTGGCTGACAAGCATTTCGCCTTCACGCGCGAAGGCCGTTCGGTTCGGAGCGATGAGGGCGAGATAGTCTTCTGGTAGGCCCACCGGGGGCCACTCTAGGGACTCTGGGAATCGCTCCTTGATTTGAGCCCTGAGCTTGGGATCAGAGTAGATCCGCGCGCGCTCGCCGCGCAGGTCCGCGATCGCCCCTTCGGCAGGCCGTCCCACGCCTCTCGCCTCGATGTTTCCGTGATCCGAGGCAACGTAGACTTGGAACCCGCGTTTATGAAGCAGGCCGAGAAGGTCCCGCATGAATCCCTGCCTGGTCCATTGCCGAACCTGGTTGTGCATACCCGCCGCGCCCAACTCCATGCCGTGCGAGATCCGGTCGATCACATCGATGACCAGTCCCACCACGCGCAGGTTGGGCCGACTTAGTAGCGCGGATACCTCGTCCATGTTTCCGCGAGTCTGTGCGTCGCAGGCGGACAGGTTACCCAGTCTCTTGGCGTAGGCCACTTCGTGCCGCGCCAGTCCTTGGTCGACCCAAAATTGCGTCCAAAGGGCCGGCTCCTTTTCTGTGGTATGGATACTCGCCGGGAAGTAACCTGGTAACTTACCGGAGAATGCGGCCTGTCGGGAAACCGATGTGATACTGGGAATCCAGGCGAAAACGGCCTGCTCATGGAACCACAGGTTGGTATCCAGTGCTCCGAGCTCCTCGCGCATGGCGACCCATTGGTTCAAGGAAAGCCCGTCCATTAACAGAAACGCGATCTTCGAGTGCTGGTCGTTTCCAAGGCATCGGGCGAGGAATCGAGGGATATGATGCGGCATCACCGGTGGCGCGGGCGGAAGGTTGATCAGGCTCGCGTAGCGCTTCACCACCCAACCGGTGAACGCGGAATCAACCTCGTATCTTAATCTATTCAGGCGTTCCAGGTATTTTTCCGGCAGGGAGGTGTCCTGTTCCAGTTCCAAAGCGACGAGTTCCGCCCAACGGTAGGCGAAATGGAGCCACTCCCCATGACGCGCCTCCACCGTGGGGATCGTTTTCTCGATGGAATCCAGTAGCCCCTCCATCCGGCGGCAACGATTGTCCGATGGAGTGTTTTTGATGCCGTACGCCACCCACTTCTTGGAAAATGCTTGCGCTCGCGCGTGCGCGACCGGCTGGAGCATGCCCTCGAGGAAAAGATTGGCAATGTAAATGTGGACGTCATGGTGATCGAAGGGTAGAAGCCCCGGTCCTGGGAACTCGAAACGGTAGTCCACCGTGTCCTCGTGGACGGCATCGTTCTCTGGTGTCGCGAGCGAGTCCAGGAACACCGGCCAGCGCTCCTGCAGGAACGCGAAGAATGCTTGCGCGTCCGGAATGATGGCTTCCAGAGGCCAATCCTCGAACAGGCCGTTTTGACGAAGCACCTGGATAAAGCGCTCATCGAGGATGGCCGGGATTCGTTGTCCGCGGTAATGACGACGCAGCAAGACCCGAAGCAGGTCCGATGGCTGCTTGATGAGTTCCGGCGCGATCTCGAACACATGACGAAGGACGAACTCCTTCGTAGCGTTGTCGCCGAGCTGCCCCGGCGCGTGCTTCGTCTGCGCGTCGAACAAGGCGTCGAGATCAGCCCGGTCGAGCGCCGCGACCACGGGATAACTGAGATTCGGGAAGAGATCGCCCAGGTTGAACGAGAGCTTGCGGCCCGCCTGCAACAGGTCATAGGGCAAGGCATCAAGATCGCTCGAAGGTGACCTCAGCACCACCACCAGGTCGGTTTCCTCGCCACGATCCCAGCGGGAGCGGAACCTGGATTCGTAGGCATAACGAAAGGCGACATGATCCTCGAACGGGATCAACTCAAAGCCCCGTTCCCGGATCCCTTCGAGGACCCCTTCTTCAAGGAGCAGGTCGTCCGGATCCGCGACCAGGGTAAGCCTGTGTGCCATGGGAATAAATTCTTGAAGTATGACTTCTCTCCAAGAGTTCATGACAACCAGAAATTCCCGGATGAGTATATTGGGCCGTTGGGACGCGTTCCTCTTTCATGGGGAGGCCGAGGCGGAACAAGAAATTTTTGTGATTCAGTATCTTCCGCAAAGCGTCGAAATCCATTCCTTCGAAAAGCAGTTTGCGCCGCTTCTTTGCATGAATAAGTTATCTTATCAAAAACCACTGAATTATTTAATATAAAATAAAAATTAACTTTGCGATTTCGATGAAACTCAATCAGGGCCCAGTTCTGTTGAAGAAAGTCCACAATTTTAAACCAGAAATCTCCGCCGCGAATTTTCACGATCGCCATAATGGATCCTTCTTGAATGTTTCTTACGTCGAAATACAACGCTCAACTCTAACCAGCAGCAGGGGTGCCATTTCCGGCAAAATGTGGGCCCCGCGCTCGAGTTCTTCTCTAAATCGTTCTTCCTCCTGTTCCAGAAGACTCAGGCGATGGTTACGGACCTGGGGCAGTCCGACGCGCTCGATGGCTCCGCGTCGCGCGGCGAAGGTGTACTCGCCCTTCTCACGCTCCCGCGCAAGACGCTCCCGGTGAGCCCGCGCCAGCTCGTCGTAAATCGTCTTTCCCTGTTGTTCCGCTTCCTCCCGCAGTCGCTCGAAGGCTTGACGCGAGGTCTCGATGTCCAAATACCGGAGGATCGTGGGCGAAGTGGTCAGCAGTTGATCCCAGATGTGCCGGGCAGTCGGCGCAAACACCCGACCGTCGTCGACCAGGAACAAAGGCATGATCCGGCGACGATTCCAGTCGGCGGTCGAGATCGAGATTCGCCAGAGCGACCAGAAACCCATGATCTCTGGGGCAAGGCCAGGAAGCGTGATGACCGGGACCGGTTGTCCCGGGGCAAAGGGAGGAAGGCGCGTGGCCAGCCCACGCACCTTGGGATCTTCCAGCGTCACGTGGCGGCTCAGAGGCTTCTCTTCAGCCTCCTTGCTGGTGAAGACGACATGGGTCAGTCGCTCGCCGTTGGGCCAAGTGAGATCCCAGGCGCCGTTCTTCCTCTCAGCCTTGCCGCCGTGAGCCCGCAGGTAACTTACCGTCATGCGCTCCACCCAATGCGGGAGCGGGTGGGCCAGCAGCCGCTGGGCTTCGCGAGGGTCCAGGTCCTCGGTAGAGCCGAGCACGGAAGCGCTCTGCCGGGACTCCCGGGCCTGCTCCTGGATGCTTTTCAGGACCTCGTCGACCTTCGTCTCCAGCACATCGGGATTGAGGATGGCCTCCACATACAGATCATCAAAGATCTGGCCCGCCTGGGCCGAGTCGAGCACGTCGCCGGTCTTGTCGATGCCGAACTCCTCGAATATGACGGCGAGCTTCTGCTCCAGGACCTCACGGACCCGGTGCTCAACCGAGTCCTCGAACACGAAGTTGATGGCGCGCACCGTATGGGTCTGGCCGATGCGGTCCACCCGGCCGATGCGCTGCTCCAGACGCATCGGGTTCCAGGGGATGTCGTAGTTGATGACCACATGACAGAACT
>JAGPFE010000030.1 GCA_018056705.1 Candidatus Hydrogenedentota bacterium
GTGGCACCCCACGTAACTGAAGGGGTCGCTTTTCTCCGCCCAGGCCTTGAACACCTGGGAAGACACGCGCAGGGGTTCCTCCAGCACCGCACGGCCGTACAGGGGATCCCCGATTTTCCCCGCGATCACGTCCCGGAGCCTCAGGTGGTCCGGATCATAGCGTTTGTGCATGTCCACGCCGACGATCCGCTGTTGCCGTTCGGCCATTTCCACGATCATGTCGGCTTCCATGGCATTCAGGGCCATAGGTTTTTCCGTCAGCACGTGCGCGCCCCGTTCCAGGGCAGCCAGGATGGGCGGCGTATGAAGGTGGTCGGGGGTTGCCACGGCCAGCAGATCAAGGTCCGGATGGTGGTCGAGCAGGTCCAGCCATGGCGTCTCACCCGAGTAGGTGGCAAAGGTAATGCCTTCCTGTTCCCGGGCCTGCCGAAGGGCCCGGGAGGCACTGGCTTCCGTGCGGGTGGCGACGGCCGTGAGTTCAAACCGGATTCCTTGCAGTTGTCCCGCCAGCCAATCCAGTCCGAGGCGTCCCAGCCAGGGCACAATCCCAAAGCGATGGAGTTGCAGGTAGGTCCGCAAGTGTACGTCACCGCCGAACATGCCGGCGCCGACCAACCCGATGCGGATGACTGGATCTGACATGTGAATGCGGCTTCCTTTATTGATTGTTTCTAGAATCGGGATCTGGTGCAATGGTATCCGCTACCGCGGGAAACAGTTCCACGCGCATGGTCAATGCGGTGCTTTTTGCTATTTCCGATAACTTTTCGTCGATTTTTCGTTGTTTAAGATGGTATGAAATGGCGGGCGTGGCTTCTTCACAGGAAATAATTCCGGGAGCGTGTCGTTTGTGCAGGCGAATCAATTGAAATGCTCCGGGCAGGGCCACAGGCTCGCTGATAGAACCTTCGGGCATGTTTCTGATTACTTGAGACACCGGTTCCGGCAGGCTGGCCAGGGGTGTTTCCCAACTCCAGCCATCCCGTTCGATGGCGGGAATGTCATTGGTCCATTGGCGGACGAGGGTGGAGAAGTCTTCACCCGCCTCCGCGCGGCCTTTGATTTCCCGGGCAAGTTGTTCCGTTTTTTCGCGGGCCGTGGGGTCATCTTCCGGGTAGGCCAGGGCGATTACCTGGAAATCGACGGTTTCTTCCTTGCGCTGCAGTCGCCCGTCTTGTCGGGCTTTTTCGCAGGCCGCTTCCACTTCCGCGTCGGACAGCGTGATTTCTTCGGCGATAGCCTGTCGCAGGCGGGTCAGGGCGATTCGACCCTGGATCTCGTCCCGGAGAGAACTTTCGTCGAGGCCATGTTGTTGCAGCCATCGCAGGTACCGGTCACCATCTCCCAGCGCGCGGCGTCCCCGGGCCATTTCGTGTTCCACCTCGGCCATGGAGACCTGGAATCGGTTTTCCGCAACCAGCCGGAGCAACAGGCCGTTGACGAGATTGTCCATGACCTTCAGCCGGATAGCCTTCTGTTCCGCCGGAGAGAGGGCCGCCAGATCGGTAATGCCCAGGGCCTGGAGCATCCGGCCCAGTTCATGGGCGTAGACGGACGCGGATATGAACCGGTTGCCCACCCGGGCGACCACGCCGGGAACGGGCCCTGAAACCGTATCGGTTTTCGCGACTGGAGACGCACCGTCCGAAGGTATGCCCGCGGCGGGCCATGTTCTCCCCATGAATCCCGCCAGGAACAGCGCGAAAGCCACACGCCACAGCCGATGCCCTTGGGGATATTCCGTCATGTCGTATCCTTTTTGGGGTAGTCGCGGGCAGTCCTTTCCCCCCATTACTTCAGTCGCACGGTTTTTCCGGTTTCGGCCGCCTTGTAAATCGCCTCGATGATGGCCACCGCGTTACGACCTTCCCGGCCGTCGATCCGGGGGGGACGATCCTGCAGGATGGCCTTGGCAAAATCTTCAATCTGACGACGGTGCCCCTCGATTTTAAGTCCCGCCAACGGATCGGCAGCCCCGGTCCCCAGTTCGGATTCCCGGGCCATCAGTTTTTTTACCTTTTTGTCGACCGGGGCGGGCTGATCGAATTGCCAGAACTTGATGGCACCGTCTTCCAGCACCACGCTGCCCCGGGTACCATGCACCTCCACCCGCGCGGAATGGCCTGGCCAGATGGCGGTACTGCCTTCGATGACGCCGTAAGCCCCGTTTTCAAATTCAAGCAACGCGACCGCGAGGTCTTCCACTTCCAGTTGTTCGTGCAGGGCGCGCTTCGCCTGGGCCTTGACCGACACGACCGGCCCCATGAACCACTGCAGCAGGTCGATCTGGTGGATTCCCTGGTTCATGAGCGCGCCGCCGCCATCAAGTTTCTTCGTGCCCCGCCATTTCCCGCTGGCGTAGTACTGGGGCGAACGGTACCACTTGATGTAAGCGTCACCCAGGACGAGTTTTCCGAAACGCCCCTGGTCCAGGGCTTCCCGGACAAGTTGGGAGCCATCGGCGAAGCGGCTCTGGAAAATGCATCCCAGTTTAACGCCCGCCCTGGTGGTCGCGGCTAGAATCCGGTCTATTTTTTTCGTGGTGACTTCGAGGGGTTTTTCCGAGAGGACATGCTTCCCGGCGGCGGCGCAGTCCACCGCCACGTCCATCCGCAGACCGCTGGGAATGCACAGGCACACGGCCTCCACTTCCCGGAGTTCCAGCATTTTCCGGTAGTCGGTGAACCAGGGTACGCCGTACTGTTCCCCCAGTTTTTTCGCGGTAGCCTCCACCACGTCCGAAACGGCCACCAGTTTCGCCTGGGACACGGCCGCGATGGCCGCCGCGTGAACAGGCCCGATGTTTCCACAACCAATGATGGCGAAACCAACTTTCCGGGGCATAGATACTCTCCTTCTTGCTTCTGGATAACTATTGACCGCGAATTGGCACCGATTATCCGTTGCCGGCACAGTCCTCCGGCCGGAACGTCTTCACGAGTTGGATCAATTGTACAACACGGTCAGGGGGTGTTTCCCGCAGCAGGCCATGTCCGAGGTTGAACACGTGCCCGATACCTTCTCCCTGAAGAAGACAATCCCAGGCAGCGGCTTTCACGTCTTCCCATGGCGCGGTGGCCAGCAGGACGTTATCGAGATTGCCCTGGACCGGAACATGGCGGCCGGCCCATTTCCGGAAGACCCGGACAGGCAATGAGGAAGGCAGGCTGTACGCGTCGGCGTGGGCATCGAGCAGTTCTGCCGGGTCTGGCACGCGGCTGGCGAAATGGGCGAAGAGAATCATGGGCACGTTCCTGCCCCGCAACCGGTCGAAAATCTCCAGTTGCCAGGGCAGGGCCCATTCCCGGTACGCCTCCGGCGAGAGGATGGATGCCGCCGATTCGAACAGTTGAATGGTGTCGACGCCACAGGCGATCTGCCAATCCAGCCAGGCCACGACGGTATCGGTCAGCACGCGCAGGAGAACGCGAGCGGAACCGGGAGATTCCCGAAGAAGGGTCCCCATTGACCGGGTTCCCGTTTCGGCCCATGGACTCCCCCCCGCGGTGATGAAGGCCAGCAGGGTGAACGGGGCTCCCGCGAATCCGATAATCGGTAAGGATGGGGCTTCCCGTCGTACAAGGCGAACAAGGGGTAACAGGTGGGGCAGGTCCGTGGAAAAGTCCGGAATACAAGGGTTCTGGATCAGTCGTTCCATACGTTCCGGTATGGACGCGTCGGCCACGGGACCCGGCTGAAAACGGAATGGGAAGCCCAGTGGTGCCAAGGGTGTCAGAATGTCCTGGAACAGGACCAGGCCGTCCACGCCGAGACGGGCTGGGAGCAGGGTGGCGCGGGCCGCCCATTCCGGGGAGACGAACATTTTCTCCAGGGGCAGGCCAGCTTCTTCCCGCAGGCGCAGGTAAGCGGGATCGGTACGGCCGGCCTGGCGCATCAGCCACACGGGCACCCGCTCCGTGGCTTCACCACGCAGGGCCCGGATCAGTATGGGCGTTTCAGGGTTCACGGGTATTTTCCCCGGTGGCAGAGGGAAACAGGTCCGAGTGGTCCAGTTGAGCGATCCAGTAATTCAGTAGGGTTCCCCCCTCCCCTGTTTCGGGTTTCGTGATTTCCGCCAGCCGTTGGAAAGGCTGGATCAGCCAGGTGTCTCCGGCGCGCAGTACCAGGGACCGGCGAATGCCGGGCTGCCCAACAAAGGCCACCGGGTAATCCGAGGCCCCGCTGAGCCGGAAACAGGCAAGCCCGTGGCAGGATCCCGGCAGGGCCTCCCTGGCAGGTGTGAGGCGAACCAGGAAGATCGCTGGCAGGAACTGTGCCGGGAGGGGATGGTTGAAGGTGACCGCGATGGCAACCGAGAGGGCACGGTCACGATAGGCAGAGACCTCCGTGGCCATACCCAGGCAGGAAAGGCCAGACAGGCTTCCCCGGACAGACGTCACGGGTTTGTCGTCCAGGATCAGGACCCACTGAGCAGGCGGGAAAACATCGGCCTGGTCCCCAGGCCCGTTGATTTCCGGGAACAGCGCGACCAGCAGGAGGGGACCAGCCTCATCCGGTATCATGACCTGGCCGTAATTTAGTAGCAGGTTGTTCGCGGTCGGCGGGGTGTCATGGCTGTCCTGTGGGTTATCCCCCCGGATCGGAGCCCGTTTTTCCGACGCGAGATCAGCCGTGGCGTACATGGGAGCCGGTGATTCCCACGCGGAGTCCGCCGCGCGGGCGGGACGATCCAGACCGACAACAACGCCCACAAAAACGAACAACCCCGAAAGGATACCCGTCCAGGGAAATCCGCGGCGAGGCCCGGACGTCATAACCGCGGCGGCGATGGGTCTCGGCTTTATCCCATGGACGCCGGAGCCGTCAGGGTTCGAGCAGTTCGCGCGACGCGAACAACGCGTATCCCGAGTCTGGCGCGTTTTTCCATTCGTTCCGTTCATTCCGGGATTCGTAGGCCACGGCCATCTGTCCGTCGGTGGCCGCGTAGACCACGCTCATGACGTTCCAGTCGTTGTCTGCCAGGCACTCGGTGTTGTGGGCAACCGTCGCGGCGATGACGAGGGTTTCGTCCAGGCCGATTTTACGGGGTTCGCCCTTTTCGATCACGCGGATATTCCGCACGGGGAACACGTATTCCTCCCCTGTTTCAAACGCGCGGACCATGTCGTACATCGGCTTATGACAGGTGGTATAGGTACTGCCGCAGAAGTCACGTCCCCAGGGGTTGCCGGTATTTTCGGGCTCGCCGGGTCCATCGTCGCAGGCCTGTAACGCGCGGGTGGTTTTGCCGAAAGCGGTATCGGCCCGCATAACGGCATGTTCCAAGGGGAGTCCATAACGATGGATTGTACCGTCGGGAGCCATCCAAGTTGCTTCCGCTTCCTGGGGATCATTGTCAAAGAAAACTTCGCAGGCTTTTCGATTGGTCTCGAAGGCGGCGGCTCTCGGCCGGAAATGGGGGGTGCCGAACCGGTCGGGATCACCGTCCGCGATCAGGTAGTTGTAACCGATGGTGTGCCGCGCCTTGGCGATAATACGTACCGCGTCGTCCAGGGAGGTGGACCGGTCGAGGACCTGGCGCCCCAGGAAGGTCCACGGAATACCGTCCAGGTCTTCACAAACACTGAAGGCGCCTACTTCGGCCAGCGTGATGCCCTGGGCGTTCATGCCAGCCAGGCAGCCGGTCACGCCGGCATATCCCGCTGACATGACGGGAACGGCTCCTTCCCGGTGCATCACGGTGATCAGCCGTTCTTCGTGCATGCCGGACTGGGACAGCCAGTCCAGGTTGCGGAAAGAATACATTTTCCCGTCGACAGTGCGTTTTCCCCACACGGCCAGCATGGTGCACTGGAGGTGGCCCTCCCCCATTTCCGGCTGTTGCTGGAGTTGCTGGATCACTTCAGGATCCAGGAACTCGAAGATACGTTCTTCCCGCTTGTAAAGGTCGAAGTTGGTAGCGGCCACGATACACCGGAGGTCGTCCAGCGACAGGTCGACGCCCGCCTGCCGCGCCCCGGATACAAGTCCTTCGAGTTCCACCAGGTATTCTTCGGGAGCATAGGGCGACATGCGTTCCCACGCGTTACCGAGGATGTGACGCGCCACGGCTTCAGGCAGTCCGGCGGACGTGAAGATGGTGACCAGCCGGGAGGACAGGCTTTTAACCAGGTCTCCGACCAGGGTCCCGTACTGTCGCCCCATCTCCTCCGGTTCTCCCGCCACGGAAAGGATTGGAAGGGAACCGTATGGGGTGTCACACATGGCCAGCCAGGCTCTTCCAAACCGGCGTTTTTCCCGCGGTATGGGCGTTTCCAGGCACTGAACACGCAACATGGTGATACCTTTCGTGTGATACAAAACTTTCCAGACGCGCATATTCTGCCAATTCGGGGCACCCAAAACAACATGGAGCCTTCGGTGAAAAGGCTCCGTGAATGTTGTCCGATGTGGATGATCCCGTTACTGCTGCACCACTCCTGCCGGCGATGGCACGCCCGACGGCGGTGTTACGGGCTGGGCTACCGGCTTGGGTGGCGCCGGGGGCGTGGTGGGTCCCTTGATGGTCGGTTTAAAGTTGAAGATGTGGAAAGGCACCTTCACTTCCGGCTTGTCCGGGATGTTGGTCTTCAGCACCAGTTCCTTGCCTTCAATAGAGTTGTCCTTGGGGATACCTTCAAGTTTGACCACGTAATTATTGTCGCTGAGTTTGCGGATCTCCGTTTTAATCTGTTCGACCGGGGGAACCGCCTCGAGCAGTTCGAACGCGGGTATCCGGCCGGGCATCACGCTGATCTGCATGGCTTCCGTTTCACCCGGCACATCAGAACCGCGCACGTTAATAATATTGGGCATGACCTTCAGGGCCCCGATGACGTAGGTGGAGACGTTCACGAGGATAGCGGGCCGCTGCTGGTTGTCCGTCCGGATGATCAGGCGCCCGTTTTTCGAACCCTCCGGCAGGGCTCCCTTGCTCTTCAACTCGATCGCGTACTCTTTGCCGGGCGTTACTTCCTTCAGTTCATAAGTAAATTCGTCGAGTTCCTGGGCGGTAACTTCCAGCACTTTGAAGTTGAGATCTTCCTTTTTCGCGACGACGCGGATGGTCTGTTCGCGGGGGTTGTCATCCATGACGTTGATGAAGTTGACCATGGGGGGGTCAACTTCAATGGCCGGGATAGCGGTACCGGTCAGGGTCAGTTGCAATGACGGGGTTTCAGGGTCATTGGACATCACCATGATCGGCTTGGTCTGCAGCCCCTGCCGCCCCTTGAGGCTCAACTTGGCCGCGAGTTTGACTTGCTGACCCGGCGCAAGGGTTCGGGTTTCCAGGTTGGCCGTGGTGCACCCGCAACCAGGCTTCACCTCCGTGATTTCCAGGGTGGCGTCGCCGGCATTGCGAAGAATGAACGTATGTTCCACGTCGGTATCCGCGTCCCGTTCCCCGAAATTAAAGGTAGGCTCGTCACAGACGATCTTGGGCTTACCGCCGCCCGAAGCGGGCTGAGACGCCGGGGTTGCCTGGGCAGAAGCGTTTTGCGGGGAAGCCGATTTTTCAGGCGTGGCTGGCGGCGCGGCTGGAGCCGGGGACGGCGTCACGGGAGGCTGTTCTCCTTTGGCTTGGGCCGGTTGTTCCGGCGCTGGTGAAGCCGGTTTTTCCGGGGCCGCCTGTTTCTCAACGGCGGGCGGCGCGGGGGTTGATGGTTTGGAGCAGCCCACCGATATCAGGACCATGGTGGCTACCAGCAGGAAAGATCCCGCAAACAGCATTTTTCCGCGTCTGAACATGACGAACCTCCTGTCAACTTGTGGGCTGGACAGCCCCTCTTGAAATGTTGCTACCGTGACAATAACGACAGGATTCTAGTACCGCGTTGACGGGAATTCCAAATTTTCCGTGAAAACAGCAATGGCAGGCGTCCGCGCGAGACGCCTGCCATCATCAGTTTCAGGATGGTGCCGGAGAAAGGACTCGAACCTTCACGCCCTTGCGAGCACATGGACCTGAACCATGCGTGTCTGCCAATTCCACCACTCCGGCAGTCGCGTTTATTTTAGGGCACGGGGAGGAAAGAAATCAACTTTTCTCCGGTGCCGCCGCAACGGATGGCGCGAAAAATCCGGGCACGTAAGCCCTGTTGGCTTCCAGGTATTCGTTGAGTAGCGTGACGGCCACGTCCAGATCGTCGACCATGGGATCCAGCGCGAGGGCCTGCAGCGCGAGCGACCGGTCACCGGACACGGCGGCGTCCACGGCCAGGTGGGTGATGGTGATCTGGCGACGGATCATTTCGGCCACGGGCTCGGGCAGGGCGCCCACGGCGACGGGTTTCGGTCCCCCGGCGTCCACCCAGGCCGGGGTTTCCACCACCGCCCCGGCAGGCAGGTTCGCGATCTGCCCGCTGTTCGGCAGGTTCAGCGCCAGTTCATAGACCGGGGGGCCGCCTGCCATGGCCGCGATTACTTTTTCCGCGCGTTCCGAGTGGATTGATGCCAGGGCATCCACGGGGGCGCGGCCCGAGGCCATGTCCGCGATGCGGGCCCACATGCCGTCCCGGTCGGTAACCACGCCGTCCAGCGGATACATCTGTATATCGAATCGTTCCCATGTTTTCCGTTGCGTGTTGTGGGTATAAGGCAGGTACTCGACGAGATGACAATCTCCCGGCACGGGAAACAGCCTGAATGTACGGGCCACGGCACGGGTAAAGGGCTCAAACCCCGGATCCCCGCTATCCAGCCGTTGCCACAGCAACGGGTACAGGTCTCGACCGGTGTGTTTTTCCCGGATATCGAGCATCCAGGTGAAATGATTGGTTCCGGCTGCCGTGACCGCGACCCGTTCCATGACGGCGTCGGCAATGATTTTTTCGAGTTTCAGGGCCCGCCGATTCCGCCAGACGAACCGGTATCCTTCCGGAACCAGCGTATTCAATCCCAGTTCCTCGGCCAGCAGGACCCCCAGCATCATGTGACCGAAACTGATCTGGTGGCAGATGCCTATGGTCTTCACCCGGGTATGGCGCGTCGCGGCGGAACAGATCCGGGCCATGGGATTGGTGAAATTCAACAGCCAGGCGTCGGGACAAAGCCGCTCGATGTCCCGGAAGATATCCATGACGATGGCGATATTCCGGGCGGCATGGATGAAGGCGGCGGGACCGCCATTTTCCGCGTAATGCATGATGCCGTGTCGGAGGGCAATTTCCTGGTCGGACTGCCAGCACTTTTCACGGTCAATGGCAATAGACAGGATGACAAAATCGGCATCCGCCAGCAGTTCGGTCCGGTCAGTGGACGCCTGAATCCGCAGGCCGGTGTCCCACTCCCGGTTCAGCCGGTTAGCCAGCGATTCAATCAGGCGTAGCCCTTCCGGGTTAATGTCCACCAGTCCCAGCGTGGATCCGCGCAGCGATTCTTCCCGCATCAGCGCGCCGAGCACACTCAGCCCGAAAGACGCGCTTCCCGCGCCGATAACCACGATTTTCGGCCTTTTCCGCGCAAAATCCCGTGTCATGAAAATACTCCCGAGGTTGCAAGACGCTTGTTTGGCGATGAGTATACCCGAGGGGGCACAGGTCCGGGAAAAACGGATGCCTCTTCGAATGGACCCGGAAAGGATGGCAGGCAGGAAAGAAAAATGGTCGGGGTGAGTGGATTTGAACCACCGGCCTCTTCGTCCCGAACGAAGCGCGCTAACCGGGCTGCGCTACACCCCGACCGGCCACGGTAATCTTATCCTATTCCAGGCTTCCGGCGCAAATCATTACGCGTCCTGTCCCGGTCGGGATAGGGCGCATTTCCGTTTCCCGAACCCATACAAGGCCGCGACCGCGCAAAGAAGGATCAGCAGCCCGGCGAGATACCCGGAGCGAAGTGGCAAGGGCGCGCCTATTTCCAGGATGTCCGAACGGGTCACCGTGGCGGTATTCCCTGCTTCGTCGGTCATTACCACGGTGATGGTTACGCCGCCGGCGGGCATGGTTTCGGGAACAGTCCACTGGTAGACAAGATCGGTATCGGCCTTGCCCGGGGAGACCAGGACGGCCGGCCAGGTTTCCACGGTTACGGTGGGCGGATCCGCCAGCGGTTCGGAAGCGGTCAGGTTGAAAGTCACCCTGTCCCCGGGACGGGCCAGGGCCGGGATGGCGGAAAGGGACACGATCGACGGGGGCGTGGCGTCGACCGTCAGCACGTCGTTGAATTGGGCCTCCCCGGGATTTTCAGCCTGGTCCAGGGCGGTCGCGCGAGCGCTCAACGGTCCTTCCGGGGCGGAGACATCCACGGAGACGGCATAATGCCAGGTCTGTCCGTCTCCGGATGTCAGGACAACGCCCGCATGATCCATGGTAACTTCCGGGGCATCCAGCAGGGGTTCGGAGGCCAAAACGACAAGGTTGGCCGGGTCTCCGGGTCGCACGCGGGCGGGGGTTACGGAATTCAGGGTAAGGACCGGCGCGGTGACGTCTGGAGCCGGAGCCCCATTGTAATAAGTATCCGGAATTACCCGGAGTCCGGAGCATAGCAGGAGTCCACCGACGGATGCCTGCACGAAAAAGCCGGTCCACCCCTGGGCTGGCTGGGGAACGCTGGCCACGTACACGCCATCACCGTCGGGATCTGTCAGGGTCGTGGAGGACCAGATGGCGCCAACGTTCTGTAACCGGAAATCCCGGTGGTTGGGGTTGTGAGCCTGCCAGAGCAGAACTTCATCCGGGGTGGTTCCGGGTTGTACCCGGATGGATCCGTCCGGCTCAAAGGTCCAGTGAAAGGCCGGAAACGTGACGCCACTTCCGGGAATGAAGGCCCGTAAGAAGCCAACGAGATTCAGTACAACGTCCAGGTTGCTCAGGTCAATGTTGAGGCTGTGGTCCGTGTTTGGCAGATACATCACGTATTTCGGTTCGGGGAGGTAATCCCAGTAGAACTTGATGCCGTCGGGAAGAAAAAACTGGTCTCCTGTGCTGTTGATGATCATTTTCGGCATGGTTAATCGATCCCGGTAGGTGAAGGGATCCACGATCGCGGCCAGTTCCCGTCCGGCTGGCGTGTCCAGTCGGTCAAATATGCCAAAGCCCGTGTAATCATGGACGGCGGTGGAATATCCCCCGTACATGTTGTACGTGGTGCTATCCGGTGGATAGGAAGAATAGGCGTTTTTATGATGGGGCATCTGCTTGCGCATGTTGAGAATGTCGATGACGATAGGCACGGCGCCTACCACGCGGGGATCCACGGCCGCGGTCAGCCAGGTGGTCCAGCCGCGCTTGGATGCGCCTCCGACGATGAAACGGTCGATGGTCTTCCCCGCGTGCTGGGCAGCGGCGGCGGTAATGGTGTCCATGGCCCGTACGGACGCTTTGACCATCGGCAGCAGGGCGGGCCACTCCGGGTCGGGGGTGCCGGCTTCGTGGCGGTACAGAAACTTGTCAAAAGTGTAAGAAATGATAGCGTCTTCCGACCGGTTGATACTTTCGTCGGAGAAACGCAGGGGTTGATTCGGAATGAACTGGAGGTAGGCCAGGCAACATCCTAGAATGTTCGCCGCGAACGCGAAGTCACTGACGTTCGATGGGGTTCCCCAGGTTCCCGACAGGCTGCCGCCGTCGATAATAAGCAGGCACAGGTTCGGGGTAGGGGTATTGGGTACACAGAACTGCACCCAATGGTTCCACTGGGTCCGGTTGACTTCGCTGGCTGAGCGCCAGGTCTGGGAAGTCATCCGAAGGGTATAGAGGGTACCCAGGGCTGGGCCTCCCCCACCCAGGCCGTAATACGGCTGGGTCTGATACAGGCTCCATGAGTACGACGGGTCCGGTTTTTCCACGTATTCGTCCAGGGCGGTCCGGACCGCGAACGCGCCGCATGGCAGAAGCAACACCAGGGACACGACAAAAAACTTCAGGGGGCCACTTACGCGTTTTTGCATGAGTCCATCCCTTTCGCGGACCGGAAATCCTTTTGGACAGATAAACCTATAAGTAGAAAACCGTTCGCCCGGCCGGGTTCCCTGGGAAAACCCACCAATAAAACTACCTCCCCAGGATGCTTTTCCTATAGACTGAAACCGTTTGAAATGGTTACAGTCTGACCTTTAAACATCAACCAGAGGAGATCAGGACCATGCTGGCCAGAGTATTCGTGATGTCCATGGCATTGGCGTTCGCTTGCGGTGGGTACGCCGAAAACACGAAACCGCTGCGGATCCTGTTTCTGAGCAAGTCGTCCGGGTTCGAACACAGCGTGATCAAGCGGGAAAACGGTCAGCCCAGCCTTGTGGACCGCGTGCTGACGACGCTGGCCCCGAAAATAAATGCCGAGGTCGTGTGCACGAAGGACGCGGACATGTTCACGCCGGAAGGACTGAAAGACTTCGACGTGATCATCTTCTACACCACCGGGGACCTGACTCAGCCCAGTAGCGACGGCGGCAAGCCCATGCCCCCGAACGGGCAACAGGTTCTGCTGGATTGGATCAAGGCGGGAGGCGGCTTCGTGGGATACCATTCCGCCAGTGATTCCTTCCACAGTGACGCGTCCGGGGTGACACCTTACGTGGACATGATCGGCGGCGAGTTCGAAACGCATGGCAAGCAATTCAAGGGCAAACTGCGGGTCGCCAGCCCGGGACACCCCGCTATCGCCAGCCTGCCGGATGGCTATGAACTGTGGGACGAGTGGTACATCAACAAGAACCTGAACAAGGACGCCATGCACGTGCTGGCTATCCTCGAACTGGGCAAGGAACGGGAACGTCAGCCGGACAAGTACAACGTGCCGGATTACCCGATCATCTGGTGTCGCGAGTATGGGAAAGGCCGGGTGTTGTACAATGGCCTTGGCCATCGTGAAGACGTGTGGGAATCCGAGATATTCCAGAAACTGGTAATAGATAATATCCTCTGGGCTGCTGGCAAAGGGGAAACCATGGCGGAACCGAACTATCAAAAGGTGGTTCCCTCGGAAATCCCTACCAAATAACCCCCGGTGCCTTTGATCAGGTGATTTCGTGAACGCTCCGGTCTTCCCCGGAGCGTTTTCACGAGAGCGGGACTTTTTTCATGCGCTTTGAAATCGAAGCCAGAGACCCGGCATGCGCGGCAAGAACCGGTCGTCTCGTGTTGCCCCACGGGACGGTAGAAACCCCGGTTTTCATGCCCGTCGGGACCCAGGCCAGCGTGAAGGCATTGTCTTCGGAAGACCTGCTGGAGCTCGATGCCAGCATTATTCTGTCCAACGCTTATCACCTGTACCTGCGTCCCGGACCGGATATTCTGCGCGAGGCAGGAGGAATTCATCGTTTCATGAACTGGCCCCGGCCGGTCCTGACCGATTCTGGTGGCTTTCAGGTTTTCAGTCTCAGCAGTTTCATGAAAATCACGGATGAGGGGGTTCACTTTCGCAGTCACATCGACGGGTCCCGGCATTTTTTTTCGCCCGAGACGGCTGTCGATGTGCAGGCGGCGATCGGGGCGGATATCATCATGTGCCTGGACGAGTGTCCTCCATGGCCCGTGGAACGGGAACGGGCTGTCCAGGCGGTTGAACGCACCCTGCGATGGGCGGAACGTTGCCGGAACCACTGGATGAACACGGTGGATCAGGCACGCCAGGGGCTGTTCGGCATCGCGCAGGGAAGCGTTTTTGAAGAGGTGCGCAAGGAATGCGCGCGACGACTGGCCGAGATGGACTTCCCGGGATACGCTATCGGCGGCGTCAGCGTCGGAGAAACCAAGGAACTGATGGAGCAGGCCGTCGCCTGTACCGCCCCGGAATTACCGGAGGCCGCGCCGCGATACCTCATGGGGGTGGGTGCTCCCGATGACGTGGTCATGGCCATTGCCTACGGGGTAGACATGTTCGATTGCGTGATGCCCACGCGGAACGCCCGGAACGGAACCCTGTTTACCACGATGGGACGGGTGAACATTAAAAACGCCGCGCATGCCCGGAATTTCGGCCCCCTGGACCCCGGGTGTAACTGTCCCGTGTGTCGTCGGTACAGCGCGGCATACCTGCACCACCTCTTCAAGAGCGGCGAGATTCTGGCCTTGAGGCTGAACACTTTACATAACCTTCATTTTATGGTACAATTGACCTCCCGCGCGCGTGAAGCCATCCGAAGCGGGCAGTTCGTACCGTTTCGGGATCGTGTGTTGCGACAATGGCGCGCCACCGGCGGAACGGACGACTCCCTCGTACCATCCCTGGAGTGACACCAGATGCTGGAAAACACGGTAATGAGATTGTTTATCACGGCCCAGACAGCGGCCCAGGGTGCCGCCCCGTCCCCGGGTGGCGGCGGCCCACAGTTGAACAGCCTGCTGTTCATGGTTGTCGCCATGTTCGGGATCATGTATTTTTTCATGATCCGTCCCCAGCAGAAACGGGAAAGGGAACGGCGGGAGATGCTGGCGGGGCTTTCCAAGGGCGACAAGGTGGTGACCAGCGGCGGCATCTGTGGCACCGTGGTGGGGCTTAGCGAAGACCGGGTGGTTCTGAAGGTCTCGGATAACGTCACGATTGAGTTTCTCCGGGGGGCTGTGGCCCAGGTGTTGAGCCGGGAAAAGGATGGGAAAAAGGACTGAACGTTTATAACGCGGGCGCCGGCGCCAGGCCGGGCAGGCATTGGAGTTTCTCATGAACAGGAATATTCAGCGGACGATTATCATCTGGATCGCGTTGCTCGTGGCGTTCTACTACGTGTATCCCACCGTGGGATGGATGTTGCTGTCCGAATCGGCGCGCCAGGAACGCCTGGAGCGGTGGAAGCAGGAAGACGACCAGCTGGCCCGGGAACACGCTGGCTACTGGACCCGGCAGTTAGCGTCGTGGAAACGCTGGCTGGAGTGTGATCGCAGCAAGGTGATCAACCTCGGCCTCGACCTGCAGGGCGGCATTCACATGGTGGTGGGGTTCGATATCCGCGACCTGCCTGAAGAGCGCCTCAAGCAGTATCGGGATTCCGGATATTCCGACGCGGACATCGAGCGGGAAATCCAGCAGATCGTGCTCGAACGCGTCACCACGCGCATCAACGAGTTTGAAGCCAAGGAACCGATCATTCAGACCCTGGGAACCAACCAGATTCAGATCCAGTTACCTGGTGAAAAGGACGTGCAGCGCGCGAAAAGCCTGATTACCCGCATGGCCCAGTTGAATTTCCACATCGTGGCTGGCCCGGACCAGGCGACCCCGGTGTTCAAGAAGATCCGGGACGCGTTTCCCGAGGACTTCGTACCCTTCGTGAAGATGTCGCAGTTGCGTAGCGATACCCTGACCGTTTCCATGGAAAATTACGAACGGGTCAAGAGCGTTATCGAACGGGCAATGGCGGCCAACATCATTCCGCCGGAAAAGATGGTCGCCTTCAGCCAGCGCCCCAAGCCCTACGAAAAGCAGGAATACCAGTTGTACGTGCTCGACCGTCAGCCCATCGCCAGCGGTGAGGGACTTGTACGGGCCCACGCGATGCCGGACCAGTCCAACCCGGGCAAGTGGATGATCCTGTTTGAGTTCAACGCCGCCTCGAGCGCGCATTTCGCCGAAGTAACCGGCAACAATGTGGGGAACGCCATGGCTATCGTGCTGGATGGCGTGGTGGTGTCCGCTCCGACCATCCAAGAACGGATTTCCGGGGGCCGCGGCCAGATTACCGGAAATTTCGATGCGGAAGAAGCGAAAGACCTCGCCACCTGCCTGAATTCCGGGTCCATGGATGTTCCCCTGCGCGAGGAATTCACTCGCACGGTCAGTGCGTCGCTGGGCCGGGAAGCGATCCGCAAGGGCGTGCTTTCCTCCCTGTGCAGTTTGCTGATCGTGGCGGCGTTCATGATGGTGTATTACACTTGGGCCGGCGTGCTCGCTGTGGTCGGCCTTGCCGTGAACGCTCTCTTCATCATCGCCGCCATGGCCTACTTCAATCTTACGCTTACCCTGCCGGGTATCGCGGGTCTCGTGTTGACCATCGGTATGGCGGTGGACGCCAACGTGCTGATTTACGAGCGTATCCGCGAAGAACTGAAACTAGGACACACGCTGGCTTCTTCGATTGAAAACGGATTTCGCCGCGCGGCGGCAACCATTCTTGACGCCAATATTACAACCCTTATCGCGGCGGCCGTGTTGTTGCAGTTTGGCACGGGACCGATCAAGGGATTTGCCGTAACACTGAGCATCGGCGTGTGCACCACGCTGTTTGTCGCCCTTGTGGTGACCAGGGCGATGTTCGACTTTGTGATGAACAAGCGGATGTTCCGGACCCTGCGCATGTTGCAGGCCATTCCCTCCAATCCGGGGATTTCTTTCATGGAGTGGCGGCGTCCGGTGATCAGCGTGTCGGTACTGGTGATACTGGTGGGAATGGGATGGTTCGCGTATCGCGGCATGGATAATTTTGGCGTGGACTTCCAGCAAGGAACCAATCTGGTGTTATGGATTGATAATCCCGAGCCTGTTTCCGCGGACGCGGTCCGGCAGGCATTGAACGACGCCGGCTTCAACGGTCCTGTCGTGCAGGAAACGCAGGATGAACAGCACGCGATGAATCTGTTCAACATCCGCGTGGGAGATGTAACCCGTCAGCGCGAGGCTAATGAGGCCGCGGACGCGAAATCGTCTGCTGAATTGGCCACGGTGGCGGATCGTATTCGAACGGTTCTTACCAGCCTGCAGGTGGAGAAATCCATTGACAAGGTCGTGGTGGAAGACGAACAGACCGTAGGACCGGCCGTTGGCGCCCAGTTACGGTGGGATGCCCTCCTTTCGATGTTCTGGTCATTCGTGTTCGTGATCATTTATCTGTGGGTCCGGTTCGAGCTGCGGTTCTCCCTGGGCGCGGTGGTCGCCACCCTGCACGACATGCTTATTACCATGGGGATCTTCTCTCTCCTTGGCTGGGAGATTTCCATGGGTGTGATCGCCGCCCTGCTCACTATCCTGGGGTATTCGCTGAACGACACGATTGTCGTGTTCGACCGGATCCGCGAAGAAATGCAGTTGTCCCGCGGCAAGGGCGTGAAACTGATCGACCTCATGAACAAGGCGATCAATGTCACCCTCAGCCGGACAATCCTGACCTCTCTCACGACGCTTTTTGTGACGGTGGTGCTGCTGATTTTCGGCGGTGACTCCCTGTTCGATTTCGCCCTCGTGCTGACCATCGGTATCGTGGTGGGCACCTACTCGTCTATTTTCATTGCTTCGCCGGTTGTGCTGATGATGGAGAACATCCGCGTGGCCGCCCGGGAAGCCAGGCAGGAGAATGCCGGCGGCCGTCGGATCAAGGCGGAACCGGGTACCGGAAAAGCCCGGGCATGACGGGCCTAACATGGTTTCCGTCGCGCGCGACGGGGAACGCGAGGTGACACGATCGACTCATGACATCCGCGGGATGGGCTGAACTGGCGGAACAGGGCCGCGGCGTGTTTATCGCGCTGTTTTTTATGCTGGGCGCGGTGGTGGGCAGTTTCTGCAATGTCTGTATCTCTCGCTGGCCCCACGGCCTGTCGGTGATCAAGCCTCGTTCCCGGTGCCCGAAGTGCATGAAGCCGATCGCGTGGTATGACAACATTCCCATCGTCAGTTGGTTCGTGTTGCGCGCCCGATGCCGGCGGTGTGGTCAGCCCATCAGTTTTGTCTATCCCCTGGTGGAACTGATCACCGCCTTGCTGTTTGTTGCCGTTTTTCTGCGATTTGGGCTGGTGCCCGCGACACCCGTGTACCTGGCGTTCTGCGCGGCCATGGTGATCGTCACCTTTCAGGACCTGGCGGACTGGACCATTCCCGACGAGATCACGTTACCAGGAATTCCCGCCGGGGTACTGCTTGCCCTTGCGGGAACCTTCCTGGGATCCACTTCCGGTCTTCGGGTGATCAATGTGCTGGACGCCCTGGGAGGAGTGCTGCTGGGCGGGGGCATCATACTCGCCATGGACCGCGTTACCGTGTGGGTACTCAGAAAGCCCGGAATGGGCTTTGGCGACGTTAAACTGCTGGCCATGGTTGGGGCGTTTCTGGGGTGGCTGGGCGCGTTTGCCACGCTGATGCTCGCGTCCGTGTTCGGAAGCGTGTTCGGATTGCTGCTGATTCTGCTGATGCGCCTGCAGCGTAAATCCGGTCAGGATGACGCGTCGGAAACGCCCGAACCGGCTGCCCTCGGGGATACCGGAAAACCTGATTCGAAAGGGAGTAAAAAAACGGTATCTTCTTCCGCCGACGACGAGGAGGACATTACCCTGGAAGGTCATTACCTTCCCTTTGGCCCCTGGCTGGCGGTGGGCGCGCTGGTGTACCTGTTTTTTGGTCCGGAACTGCTCGCCTGGTATCTCAACCGTGGCGCAATGCTTCAAGGGACCACGGTGTATCTGCCATGACCCTGGCCGGGCAGTCAGACTGGCTCATTGCCCCAATCTCGCTACCTACCCCCTTTCCCGTGGGTGAGGTCAATGTCTACCTTTTCCGAGGGGAACGCCTTACCCTGTTCGATGCCGGCGTGAAGACCGATGAGGCGTGGGACGCGCTGAACCGAAGAGTCGCCGAACTTGGATATGCTGTCCGGGACATCGGCCGGGTGGTTCTGACCCATCATCATTTCGACCACATCGGCCTGCTGGGACGCCTGATACGGGAATGCCGGGTGGAAGTGTGGGGTCATCCCGAAACCCTGCCACAAATTCAGTACCATTACGGCTATGATGAGTCCCATACCACGTATTACCGGGCCTTGCTGAAAGAATTCGGCGTACCCGAATCGTGGATTGTTGCCTTCCTGGACCGGCGGGAGGTGCACCGGAAATATCTCGACCTGTGCACGGTGGACCGCCCCCTGTATGAACACGATTATTTCGACGGCTTCCGGATAGTTCACGTGCCCGGACACTCTCCTACCGACACGTTGTACCTGCACGAGTCTGGCGGGTTTACCGTTACGGGGGACCACATTATCCAGGGGGTCAATCCCAATCCCATCGTGCGCCGTCCGTTGCCGGGTCAGGCGCGCCAGCCAAGCCTGGTCCAATATCAGCAGTCCCTACTGCGGACGAGATACCTGCCCATGGGACGCTGCTATCCCGGACACGGTCCGGTGTTTACCGACCACGTGGCGGTGGTGGATCACATTCTCGAGCGACAGGAACGCCGGAACGAGAAGGTTCTTGAAATCATGCGGGACCAGGCCCGTACGCCCTGGATGGTGGCGCGCGACATGTACGGCAACATGTCCGCCGGCGATTTCATTTTCTGCGTGTCCGTTGCCATAGGACACCTGGAACTGCTGGAGCACCGGGGCGTGCTTCGATCCTGGCGGGATCACCACGGCGTACTGTGGTATCAGCGCAAGCCAGCGATGGTAAGGCATGCCTTCGGTATTTCCGGAACCGGGTCTCAGGCATGAACCATAATGGGGAAAAACTTCCCGTGGCGGCCACCCGGCCCGTTTTATTTCCCCGCCCATGGGGGGGAGATCGGTTGCCGGAGTTATATGCCCACTGGCTGGACAAGGCTGACGGGACGCCAGGTAAACCGGTGGGTGAGGCATGGCTGGTGGCCGATCATCCCGAATGTGAAAGTCCGCTTGAACTGCCGCCTTCATGCTTTACCGACAAGATCACTACGCTTCGGGACTGGATGAACCGGGACGCCAACTGGCTATTGGGATCCCACGCCCGGCCCACGCCGACGGGACGGTTTCCCCTGCTCCTCAAGTTAATTCATGCCACCGACTGGTTGTCGGTACAGGTGCATCCGGATGACCAGACGGCCCGGGAACTGGGCGAACCAGACGTCGGAAAAACGGAAATGTGGACTTTTCTGGACGTCCATCCGGAGTCGTCGATTATCGCGGGGCTTCGGAAAGATTTTTCCCGGGAGGAAATTGCCGAAAAAATATGTCGGGCGGATCGGAACATCGCGAGATGCCTGTTGTCCCATCGTCCGCGGCCAGGGGACAGCGTGCTGATTCCCGCCGGGACCTTGCACGCGATTGGTCCGGGCCTGCTGCTGGCGGAGATTCAGCAGAACAGTAACATTACTTACCGGGTCTATGACTGGGACCGGAAAGATGAACGGGGTAATCGACGCGCCTTACATCCTGAAAAGAGCCTTGCCGCGATTCGGTGGGACCTGCCCGCTCCTACGCTGACCGCGGGGGTGAAACGGCTGGAAGGTACCCAGGTCATCCACTGCCTTGGTACCAGTTCTTTTTTTCACGCCGAACGGGTGGAGATTTCCGAAACGGCCTGCTTTGCGACCGGGGGAACATCATTTCACATTTTATTGAACCCTTCCCAGGTATTGAATGTTCGGGTCATGAACCACGAACTGGCCGCGCGTCCCGCTCAGGCGGTGCTTGTGCCGGCCGGGGCGGGTAATTACTGGGTGACGGGTCCAAGTACGTTTCTTCGGTATTATGTTCCATGATGGAACGATTTTCCGGGATTTTCGTTTAAGGACGTACTATATCAACGAGGTACTACGGCAGGTTGAGAAGGAGTGGTAGATTTGAATGACGCGGAGTGCGTAAAGCGGTGCCTGGCGGGAGACGCGGACGCTTACGCCATACTGGTGCGTCGCTACCAGGGCGCGGTATACGCCACGGCGTATTATTACGCGGGGCGATACAACGCGGCCGAGGATATCGTCCAGGAAACGTTCTGGGCGGCATACCGTAGTTTGCGGATGCTGAAGGATCCTGACCGCTTCGGGCCGTGGCTGAAGTCGATTGCCACGCGCACGTCGGTCAACTGGTTGCGAAGGCACCTTCCCCGTTTGCGTCGGGAAACGCCTCTCCCCCACCGCCAGCAGCGTTCCACGGAGGAAATCCTGGAACGCTATGGTCCGGTTACCACGACAACCGACCGCGTGGTCCTCGTGGACTGGATTCGGGACGCCATCGACACGTTGCCGGAAGACCTGCGGTTACCCGTGGTTCTTCGGTTTCTGCAGGAGATGACGTACGACGAGATGGCACGTTTTCTGGGAGAGGACGCGGAGTTAACGCGCGCGAAAGTGCGCCGTGCGCTGGTGTTGCTGCGGGAAGTCATGGATCCTGCGACGCGCCAGCAGAAAGACGATGAAGAAGGTATTATTCAGTGGCCCCGTGTGGAGAAAAAATGAAAGAACGGATCGCCGCGATCGCGGACGGTTCGATTGATGACCATGACCGTAAAGCGGTCATGGATCACGTGGAGCATTGCGACACCTGCCGTCTGGAATTGGAACGGATGCGGGAAACGGTGGGGGTTATACACCGCGCGTTCAGTCGCGAACGGCTGGTGGCGGATCTGACCAGCCGGGTCATGATGTACCTGCCCGAGATGGAACCTGAACTTCCCGCGTGTGGCCATGAGTCAGCCCCAGGGCGGGCGGAAACCAGCGGGTACCTGTGGGCGCTGGTCGCGGGGGTTGCGGCGGTCCTGTTGCTGGTTGCCGGGCTCACGTGGCTTACCTGGCCGGACTCCGGAGAACAGCCCATCGCTTCGTGGAACCGCCCGGAAACGGCGGGCGTTATTCTCGGGCTGACGAAGGGCATTACGGCGGTGGGCAAAGATGGGAACGCCCCGATTCGGGTGGCGAAAGCCAGTTATGCCCTCGAAAAGGGGGCTCGGTATGAAACCGGGACTGGTGAAGCCGCGGTGCTGGGCCTGCGCGATGGTTCCCGCGTCAGCCTGTTCGAGCAGTCTTCCCTCACCATCCTCGGCGACCGGGAGATCATGCTGAACAGCGGCCGAGCCTGCTTTGAAGTAACCCATAATGGTGAGCGGTTCAGGGTGAAGTCGCCGGATGGCTTGGTCACGGTGATGGGAACTACCTTTGGCGTGGCCGTGGAGCAGGGGCGAACCGTGGTTACCGTGATCAGCGGCATGGTCCAGGTGGAGAACAGTAGTTCGTTCGTGCTGCTGACCCAGGATGAACAGACGGAAATGGGCATGGCCGTAACGACCCTGGCAGTCCGGAAAAATCCGTCTGACGTGGCTATTTGGCGTGAAAAAGTACAGTCCCTGCGGGTGGATCGTGGCCTGGAACGCCAGTGGACACGACTCGCTGACGGTGATGGTGCCACGCGTCCGGTCCGGGCTGAACGAGTGTTCGTGGTGGATGTGGGGACCCGAAAAGTATCCGGGTTGCGGGTGGAATGGAATCATGATACCGTCAGGCCGGACGCGATGGGTTACACGGTTTACGTGCGGGATGGGTCACTGAAACCCTTAGCCAAGGGCTATATACCCGGTCGCGTGTTCGTGGATGCGAAGAGTTCTTCGTTTGATCTTTCCCTGCCTGAGCAGGTACGCGAAGTTAAACCGAGCCTGTTGCATATCAGTGTCGTCCCTGACGTGGATTCCGGCGTTAGTACAACGGAAGTCACGGAGGTATACGCGTTGACAGAGCCGTAAGGTTCTTTCGCCGACCCGATTGACAGTTGAAGTGCTTGTCGCCACAGCGGCGAAAACGTTTAGGGGTGGTGCGCGCTCGCGCGGAACATTGCCTCACGTCACTCCTTCCCTTGTGTGCCTGCCTGCCTGCCGCGCAAGTGCACATTACCCCATGGTCTTTTGATGCGTACATCGATCATGCCGCCGCTGTGTTAAGCCGTAACCCGTGAATGCCGCTTTTCGCGTGGCAGGAGCAGTTACGGACTTGCTCACCCCGCCGGGAGGAGCCTCCCACATATCCCAGGTCGAACCATCTGCCTCACGTCACTCCTTTCTCAGGAACCTGCCATTCGACCTGCCTGCTCCTCCCGGCCTTTTTTTATCTACGAGAAAATCAGGAATATGTTTCATTTTCAATGGTTACCTATTAAAAAGCGAGGGAAACCCTATGAAAACATGGTTCCATGCGGTTTTCCTGATTCTTCTGGGAGTGCCTGTCATGGCCGAGTATGATCAGGTCAACCTGGTGCCTTTCGAACGCCAGGTGATCCAGGATAAGGCGACCGAACCGCCTTTCACGGGTATTTTTGAAGCATTTAAGGGTACCGGAACCTATGTATGCCGTCGGTGTGGCGCGCCACTCTACCGTTCTGAACACAAGTTTCATTCGGGATGCGGATGGCCCAGTTTCGATGATGAAATCCCCGGCGCGGTTGCCAGAAAACCCGATCCCGATGGCACGCGCGTGGAGATCCTGTGCGCGCGCTGTGGCGCCCACCTGGGACATGTGTTCGAAGGAGAAGGCTTTACCCCCAAAAACACCCGGCATTGCGTGAATTCGGTATCCATGGCTTTTGTGCCGGATCGCGCCGGGGCGCCGTCATCCCATGCGTCAGAGGACAATGCGGGTATGCCAAGGGTCGAACAGGTTTCGGAGGAACCGACAGGGCCTGTGGCAGGAGTTCCCCTGGAGCGTGCCATTTTCGCGGGGGGATGTTTCTGGGGCGTGGAACACCTGTTGCGCCAGGTTCCCGGGGTGGTAGAAACGCGGGTCGGTTACACGGGGGGAAATAAACCGTACCCAACCTATGAAGATGTGTGCAGCCATACCACCGGTCACGCGGAGGCGGTGGAAGTGTTATTTGATCCCGCATCGGTTTCATTTGAATCGCTGGCCCGGGTCTTTTTCGAAATTCATGATCCCACGCAACTGAATCGCCAGGGGCCGGACGTGGGCGATCAGTACCGGTCGGCAGTTTTTTATACCTCTTCCATGCAACGGGATATCACGGAAAAGTTGATTCGCGAACTGCGGGACAAGGGGTATGAAGTGGTAACGAAGGTTGAACCGGCCGGGGTTTTCTGGCCGGCCGAGCCTCATCATCAACGTTATTACGAACGGAAGGGCACCCGTCCTTATTGTCATTTTCGCGTGAAGCGTTTCTGACGGCCCCAGGGGATTTTGTGAAGGGCCGTCCACGAGTATAGACTTTGGGCAGGCAATAAGAAAAATCCGGAGGCCAGAAATGCGCGACGGTCTGGTTGTTTTATGCGTGGGTTGCCTGCTGGTAGGATCGGGGATGCTGCCGTCCTGGGGCGAGGTTACGTCCGAGCATACTCCTGGGACATCGGATCTGAGTGCCGGTGATAGCGTGTCCGGAGATCTCGGGCTAAGCCGCCTGACCCTGTACCTGTTCGCCAAGCAGGCCGATTCGTATGACGGTGGTACCGATCAGGACACTACCGACGAGTTATCGACGGATGATGAGCCCTCCTGGCTGGAGTTGTACCTGGCCCTGGGTGGGATCATCCTGGTGTCTCTGGGTATTGTCCGGTTGGCCGAGGCCCGCCGGCTGGACGATCCCTGTTTTATTGCCACGGCCGCCTGGGGTACGCCTCTTGCCCGGGAAGTGAATATGCTGCGGCACTGGCGCGATAAATATCTGCTAACGAGTGTGGCGGGAGTGGCCTTTGTGGACATCTACTATCGACTGAGTCCGGCCATCGCGGAACAGGTTGCGCGGTCACCGTGGCTGGCGTTTCTGACGCGCTTGATGCTGTTTCCGGTTCTGCTGTTATCCGATGGCATTCTGCTCGCCGCAGTGGTTTTTCCGGTGCTGTTGCTGGTAACCACGGGGATCGGCCTGGCGTGGTGGTTTCGCCGCCGCAAACGTCACGCGTCACCCCGTCCAGGTGCCAGTTATAAAACTTCCCCCGGGTCGAGGTAAACCAGGTCGCCCGTTTCGGTCCAGCGGTCAAAGAGGGTAAGGACATCATCGTTCAGCAGGCGCACGCAGCCGTGGGAAGTCGGCGTTCCAATCCGGGCTTCATCATTGGTGCCATGGATATAAATGGAACGCTCCTTCGAATCGACGGAAACGCCCTTCCCGTTTCGACCCCTGTTGATTCCTTCTTCCAGCCCTTCCAGCCAGAGAACCCGCGTCAGGACGAGGTCTTCGCTGGTTTTATCGCCGGGTTTCCAGCAACGTCCCGTGTTAACGCGCGATCTGAAAATGGCGCCCCATGGCGCGCCATTCCCGATTTTTTCGCAGATTCGATGCCACCCCGGCGGGGTCTTTTCCGAATTGAGTTCGGCCCCAATTCCTTTTGCCGCGGTGGAACAGGCTGCCTGCCACACGGGGTTCCCGTCCATGATCACGTACAGCCGCTGTTCGGGGATGGAGATCAGTATTCCTCGGCCCTTTCCCACTTTTTCGGTCCACCTGGCCCTTTCGAGGGCCCTGGCGAGATTTTCATTCATGGCGGGCTTCCTGAAAGAGGTTCTTCCAATCGTGACTATTTTCGTTCCGCCTGGCGGCAACGTCTCCAGGGGAATGCCTTCCGGGGAAATCACGGTATACACGCCGGCAGCGGGATCCCAGGAAACCTGCATCGCGCCCGTGGTAATGGGAACCCGCAGGGACATGGCCGGTAACCCGGAAATCGACGGCGGAGCCACCCGTATGGCGGTCCACCCGGGTTCAGCCGGCTGGATTCCCAGCACGTACTCCGCGATCAGGTAAATGGGACTGGAACTCCAGGGATGGCACCAGCTCATGTTTTTTTTCTGCTCCGGTTGCCATACTTCGGTGCAGGCCGTGGCTCCCTGTCGCAGCATTTCCTTCCACGAATGGTCCGAATCGTTGGTCAGCAGTTCCCAGCCTAGTTGGGCGGCATTATTCTGAAAACAGGCCTCAATCACGTAGGAAGCGATATACACCCCGCAATTCAATTGCTTTTCGCGAATGAGCGCCAGCATTTTTTCTCGGTTGGCGCCTTCACTGAGTCCGAACGCGAGGGGTACCGCGTTAGCATGCAGGGAACTATGGCGGGATCCCGGGGCATCCACGTACAGGCCGGTGCCAGGGTCGACAAGGTAGGCCGCGAAGCCCGCGGCCACGCGATCCGCCCGGGTATCGTAACGGATGCCGTCGCGCCCGAGTTCCCGTTCTATGCGCGCGGCGGCGCGCAGGCCACCGTAATAGAACGCGTTGAGCACGGCGTTGGCTTTTCCTTCGGCGTAGTTGTAGTCGAAATCGTCCCGCAGGTTGGCCGGCCAGTCTACCAGGACCCACTTTTCCTTTTTCTTGAAAAAGCCTTCCAGCAGGCCCTTGTCCGACTCGAACCGGGAGAAATACCCGAAGAGCCTGGGCAGGGCTTCATCCGCCACGCGCCGCAGCAGGGCGCGGTCTCCCGTCATTTCGTAATACTTCCACGCCATCAGGGGGAACTGGAGGGAATAGTCGGCGATTTCCTGCATGAAACTGCCCGGGGCCACGGCCATCATCCCGGGGCAGATCCGCTGGGATTCCATGAATTCTCCCAGGGCTTTCCGGGTCAGGGATCCGTCTGCCGTCAGCCACAGGTGGGATCGGGACGTGATGACGGCATCGCCGAGATACTGGCCTTTTTCCCGGCTGGGACAGTCCAGCATACCGCCCTGGCAGCCCATTTTCACCCCGTGGACGCACAGGTCCCAGATTGCCCGCAACTGTGGGTCGGCACTTTCGAAACGAACAAGGTTGTCGTCGAAAGGATGATGGCGAACCATTACCCAGACGTCTGGTTCCGACGGGGCGTCAAGGATTTCCAGGTACCGGAAGGCGCGGTAGTCGAAGAATTCGATCTCGTCTTCTTCACCGGACAGGACAGGCAATTCTTCATACCGGCAGTTGGCCCGCGTTTCGTATCGGACCCGGTACGGTTCGATCAGTTCTTCACCATGCCTGACCGTGAGGATGTCGCCCGCGTTACCCCGGACGCGGATGTGGGTATGCCCCACGATTTCCCGGCCGAAATCGTAGAAGTAATGGCCACCACCGATCTTGCGGATTTCTTTCGGTCGAACGGGGTAGATCTGCAGGGGTGGCGTTTCCTGTGGAATGAAAACGTGGTCCTGCCAATCGGACAGGGGTTCCCCCCATTCTTTATCGTCAAACCCCGGCGCGTTCCAGCCGTTCGGCACCTGCCCCATGTCGATATGTTCGAGGAACTGGGTTTTGTAGCCGGTGGTTTCTTCGCCTCCGAACGCGGTCAGCGGAAGGCAGCGCCAAGTGGCCGGATCGGTAACGATGGTTTCCGTGGAGCCGTCGGCGTAGGTAACCCGGAGCATCAGGGCCAGTCCGGACCGGTTGTCGCCGCTGCACCAGACGCGGTTTACCAGGCCCTGATAGAACAGGTGCGCGCCAAGGCAGTTGACCCCTTTCTGGAGAAATGTCGAGATTTCCACCGTCTGAAACGGGTAAGCCCATGGGTATCCTCCTTCCGGTCCCTGGACGACCTGTTGTCCGTTGCAGTAGAGCACGGCGTAGTCGTCGGCAGAGAACACCAGCACCGCGCTGGTCGGCGCTTCCCGTATTTCGAATTCGTGCCGAAAGAGGGTGTGCAGGTTGCGGGGCCCCTCCGGGATTTTGCCCGGATCTTCGTTTTCCCGATGGAACACGTTGACGATTTCGTATCCGCCGTGCCGAGGATCCCGCAACCATGCCGCTTCATCAAAAGGATACGTCCCGGTTCCGGCCCATATACACGCCGCGATCAGTAGCCCTGGTCCCATCCGGTGTTCTCCGGTGTTTGATTGGATCAACCGCCTTAAACACTGCGTAAGTGTAAGAAGGCGCGCGGGGATGCCGCAAATTATCAGAAGGTTTTACGACGTTGCGCGCGTAGCTTGTTCGCAGTCTTCCAGGGTGGCCTGAACCATGTCGATTTCGGGGTGCCCTGGCCCCAGCAGGTCAATCAGCGATTTGAGTATTTCCCGTCCCTCGGACTCACGGCCGCCCGCGCAGAGCATTTTCCCCAGGTTAAACCGGGGCTGCGGAAGCGATGGATTGGCTTCAATGGCGCGTCGGAAAAAGGATTCCGCGTCATGATGTCGTTCCTGTCGTTCCGCGAGCGTGCCCAGGTTGTTCAGGGCTTCCGCGAAATCGGGGCGCAAGGTCAGCGCCTGCTGATAGGCCTGTTCCGCGCCTCCCGGGTCGCTGGCGGCTTCTCGGATGCGTCCGAGGGTGTACCACCATGCCGCTGAGGCTTGTTCCCGCTGGTAATGCTCTTCCAGCGCCTGGGCCGCTTCCTGCGGATCACCCCTGGCCAGGAGCGATTCGGCTAGGTTTATCCGCGCGGTTTCGAATTGGGGACTGAGGCGAATCGCCTCCCGTAACAGGGCCTCTCCTTCCTCGGTCTGTCCCATCCGCAGCAACGCCCAGCCAAGATTGTTCAGGGGTTCCGCCCTGCCCGGCAGTCGTTCCACGGCCTTGCGTCCCCATTGAACGGCTGACTCAAGGTCGCCAGCCAGATAAAAAGCCCGGGAAAGGTCGTACGCGACGCTGCCGTTTTCCGGTTGCAGTTCCGCGGCGCGAGAAAGCCACTGAACGGCAAGGGCATATCGCTGGGCTTCCAGCGCGACACGGCCACCCGTGGCCCAGCCCCACGGATTGAGCGGGTTATGGCGCGTGGCATGCTCGCACCACCGCAGCGCCTGGTCGATGTCGCCCGCTTTGGCCTTCAGCAGGGCAAGGTTGCACGCCGCGAAGACATTTCGGGGATTCGCCTTCAGGGCCTTGACGAAGAATTGTTTCGCGTCGTGCTGACGATTTTCCCGAAGGGCGATACTGCCAAGGTTGTTCCAGACCGTCGCCTGGTCTGCTCCTTCCGAAAGGGCTGCCATGTACCGGCTTTTGGCGGTTTCCAGGTCCCCGGTCGTCGTGGCGGCCATGGCCTTGCGGAGATGCCAGGTCGCGGTGGAAGGCGCGTAGCCCGACCAGTTCACGCCGGCGAGGATGGCCGCGGACGCGTAGAGCAGCAGGCCGGTCAGCGCGTTACGCCATTGTCGGAAATATAACCATCGGAGGCCAGCCCAGGCGCCTGTTCCGCCAAAAAGCAGCAACACCGGCACCAGTTCCATCCGGTAACGACCGGCCACGAAATACGGCAGCACGGAAAGATAACAGGACAACGCGAACAGCAGCAGGCCTGTCGCCATAACCCGGCTTTCAGCGGTTACTGTTTCATACCGGGTGATGATGAACCACATGACCAGTCCCGCCAGAAACAGGGTCAGGATTACGGAAAAACCCGGCAGCACGCCATAGAGAGGCGAAGCGGCGCGGTCCAGTTCGGGAACCGTGTCGTTGGTGACCTCGACGGGTCCCCAGAACAGGAGGGTTTTCTTCCAGAGTCCCCAGAGGAAATCTGTCGGATTCCTCCAGATCCAGACCAGGCCCTGGCGATAAAACCAGCGGTTGGCTTCGCTGAACCGAACCGGTCTTCCAAGATGTTCGCCAAGTCCCCGGACAATAGCCGGATAATCGAAACAACTCCAATGCTCAATGCCGGCGAACAGGGGTAATTCAGGAATATCCGGTTCAGTCAGTGGCGCGTTTTCGTGGTTTCCCGCGTAGAAATTCAGGCCGCCGTACGCGGAAATAAACACGAAATCCCGGGCGACCATCCAGTTTCGGACAAAAACGGGCAGAATGGCCAGCAGGACACCCACCAGGAGCATTACCACGGAAGGAAGCCAGCGTCGCGCCAGTCGCCGGACCTGGGACGCGTACAACATCCAGATAACCAGGAAGGGGACGAACAGCAGGCCATTGGGCCGAAACAGCCCGAAGGTTCCCAGGATGAAGCCCATGGCGGCGGCCACTAATATCCGGGGCCTTGCCGTCCATAACACCATGAGATGGAAAATCAGTAACACCAGAAAGAGGCTGACCACCGGGTAGGTCAGGTGATTTTCATAATAGGGGAAAGCCCAGTAAAGGGCGCCCAACAGCAGCGCGATCCACGCGGGCCCCCGACCGAAGACCCGGCGCCCCAGCAGGTACAGCAGGATCAAATTGAGAATTCCCAGGGTAGACTGAACTACCCGGGCTGATGACGGATGAACGCCAAACAGCCGATATATTGCCGCAAGGAAGAAAGGATAGCCCGGCGGACGACCGTAAGGCGTGGTCAGAATTTCCGGGTCGTTGGTCCAGTCGGGAACGGTCCAGTCTCCGGTTGCCAGGCCTTTCGCCCAGTAGTGGTTATAGGCCGGATCGTACAGGGGACTGAGAATTTCGGGATCCCGCGCGCTTTCATTCAGGGCAGCCAGGCGGATGCCTGCGGCGAGCGCCAGCAACAACAGGACAGGGATCCCCTCCCGGAGAATACTGCCACGGCTTTTTTTATCGTGCGAAGGCGGGGCGGTCATTTTCTCCCCCGACATGGAAGCAACAGAACGGGGCTCCTCGGAACTCCGTCCAGCTGTCATCGGGGAAACATCTGGCTCGGAAAACGGGGAAAACCTCACGGATGCTGGGTTTCCTCCGGGTACTTGATGACCAGGTGCAATTCTTCCAGTTGCCGGGGTTCCACGGGACTGGGCGCGCCCATGAGCAGGTCCTGCGCGCGCTGGTTCAAGGGGAAGGCCGTGACCTCCCGGATATTGGGTTCGTCAGCCAGCAACATGATCAGCCGATCAAAGCCAGGGGCGATGCCTCCGTGGGGGGGCGCGCCATAGTGAAACGCCTTCCACAGGGCAGGGAACTTGTTCTTAACGACCTCCGGCGGGTATCCGGCGATTTCAAAGGCCTTCAGCATGATATCCGGCCGATGGTTACGGATGGCCCCCGAAGACAGTTCTACACCGTTGCACACGATGTCGTACTGGTAGGCCAGGATATCCAGCGGATCCTGGGTCAGCAACGCTTCCATGCCCCCCTGCGGCATGGAGAACGGGTTGTGACAGAAGTCGATCTTCTTTTCTTCCGCGTTCCACTCGTACATGGGAAAGTCGACAATCCAGCAGAACGCCGCTTCGCCCGGGTCGATCAGTTCAAGTTTGCGGCCCAGCCATAACCGCACCTTGCCCATGAGCGCGTTGGTTTCCGAGCGGGGTCCCGCGCCAAAGAAGAGGGCGTCGCCTTCCTGGCAGCCGGTGCGTTCGATGAGGCCCTGTTGTTCTTCCGCGCTCAGGTACTTGGCGATGGGTCCCTTGAACTCCCCTTCTTTCCGGGCCAGCCATGCCAGCCCCTTGGCGCCTTCGGCCCGGGCGTAGCGTTCGGCGTCATCGAAGAATTTACGGGGCTGTTCAGCGGCCCCCCTGGCGTTGATGACCTTGACCGCGCCTCCCGAGGCTACCTGCGCGGCGAATACTTTTAATTCGCATTGCGCGAAAAGATCGGTACAATCCACCATCTCGAGGCCAAAGCGCAGGTCGGGCTTGTCGGTTCCATATTTTTCCATGGCTTCACGATACGGAATCCGGGGAAACACTTCCGCCTGGATCCGCTTGCTGGAGAGTTCCCGGAACACGCGGACCATCAGCAGTTCCAGTTCGTGGAACAGGTCGTCCTGCTCAATGAAAGACATCTCAATATCAATCTGGTAGAACTCGCCGGGACTGCGGTCCGCCCGGGAGTCCTCGTCCCGGAAGCAGGGCGCGATCTGGAAATACCGATCGAAGCCCGCGACCATGTATAACTGTTTGAACTGCTGGGGAGCCTGCGGCAGCGCGTAGAAATGTCCCGGGTACAACCGGCTGGGTACCAGGAAATCACGGGCCCCCTCCGGTGAAGAAGCCGTCAGAATCGGCGTCTGCAGTTCAATGAATCCCCGATCCGTCAGGTGCTGACGTACCAGCGCGGCCGTTTTCGTGCGCAGCAGGATGTTACGGTGCAACCGTTCCCGGCGCAGGTCCAGGAACCGGTAAGTCAGCCGGAGTTCTTCAGCGCAATCCGTTTCCTGGTTTACCGGGAAAGGCAACTGCTCGCAGGAGGATTCCAGGTGGAAGGTGCGGGCCACCACCTCTATGTCCCCCGTTTCCATGTTCGGGTTAACCGTATCCGGAGTCCGGGCCGTCACGGTACCGGTTACGGTAACCACCGATTCGTTCCGGGCCTTTTCAGCGACGCTGAAATCCGGGTTATCAGGATTGACCACGATCTGCACCAGGCCGTAGTGGTCCCGCAGGTCAATGAAAATGACGCCGCCATGATCCCGTTTACGGTGTATCCAGCCCGACAGACGTACTTCCGCGCCTTCGTCACTTTTTCTTAGTTGTCCACAGGTGTGGGTGCGATACGGGTGCATGCGGGAACCTTTCCAGAAACAGGTTGAAATCTCTCGCGCGAGAACTACCGGTGTGGCAACAGGGTATGCTTACCACGACAGAAAATCCTATCAATATCGGTAAAATTAATGCAACCCGCGGGAAAATCGCCCCGGGTGGTAGATCGTGGAAGGCGCGGCATGTCCTGTCAGGATAGTGAAATCTACTGGCTTTTTCAGGACCGGATGGAACGGTTCACTTGTCCACGACACGTCATTTCAGCGTTTTCAGTGGCGGAGGTGATTCCTGCTATCCAGGAAGTAGAATCCGAGGCTGAATCAGGGCGAGTGGCTATCGGTTTTATGCTCTATGAAGCCGCGCCCGCGTTTGATTCCGCCATGCGGACCTTTCCCGCTCCGGCCGGCCTTCCCCTGCTGTGGTTTGCGGTTTTTGACGCTTTGAACGTCCAGGTAGACCAGCTCCCCCCTCCCCCACCCTTTCCGGAGGAAACGGAATGGACTTCCGCTCTTTCCCGGGAAGACTATGAACGGCGATTTAACCGGGCCCGTGACTATATCGGCCAGGGAGACATTTACCAGGTAAACCTGACGTTTCCCTTTCACGCGTCGCTGTCCCCGGAGGCGTTCCGGGACCTTTTTTTCGCCGCGGCAGCCCGGCAGGTTTCCGATTACCGCTGTTACATGCGGACGCCATCGCTGCATGTCGCGTCCTTATCTCCAGAGTTATTCTTCGAGCGGGATGGCCACCGGGTGACCTGTCGTCCCATGAAAGGTACCGTCCGTCGCGGTCGCTGGCCGGAGGAGGATCTCCGGGTGGCGGAACAGTTGCGCCGTTCCGCCAAGGAGCAGGCGGAAAACCTGATGATTGTGGATCTGCTCCGCAATGACCTTGGGCGGGTGGCCAGGACGGGTACCGTGGACGTGCCCAGCCTGTTTACCGTGGAGCGTTACCAGACCCTCTGGCAGATGACCAGCACGGTTACCGCCGATGTGGGTGACGTCCCCCTTTGGCGATTGCTGCAGGCTCTTTTCCCCTGCGGTTCCGTGACGGGCGCGCCGAAAATCCGGTCCATGGAGATTATCCGGGAACTGGAGGTCGGTCCCCGGGGCGTGTACTGCGGGGCCATTGGTCGGGTGGGACCGGGGTGTCGCGCCCTGTTCAGCGTGCCTATCCGGACGCTTACGCTGGATCCGGCCTCCGGTCGTGCCGCGTATCACGTGGGTAGTGGCGTGACCTGGGATGCCGCCCCGGGGGGTGAATTCGAAGAATGCCAACTGAAAACGCGGGTGCTGTGTACGCCGTCCGAGGCGTTCGAACTGGTGGAAACCATGCGGTGGAACGGCCGATATTTTCCCTTGCTGGCCGGACACCTGCGGCGGATGGCGGCTTCCGCGGCATATTTCGACTTCACGCCGCCTGCCTGGGATGAGATCATAAAAGCACTGGAGGCCGTTCTGGCGGGAATGGGTCCGGCGAGGGTACGCCTTGTTCTCGCCGCGGACGGTTGTTATCGTTGGGAGATCGCGGAACTGCCCAGGTGGCCGGAACCCGTGACATTGGCTCTCGCGTCCACGCCCATCAATGAAAACGATTTATTCCTTTTTCACAAAACTACTCGTCGGGAGACGTATCACCGGGCCTGGGAACGGATTTCCCCGGGAACGGACGACGTGGTCCTCTGGAATTCCCATGGACGGATCACCGAAACCACGGTGGCCAATATAGCGGTCCGACGGGGCAAACAATGGTTCACGCCCCCGCTTGAGGACGGGCTGTTGCCGGGTGTCATGCGGCAACGGTTGCTGGAGATCGGGTTCCTGAGCGAGGGAAGCGTTACCCGGGAGGCGTTCCGGGTGGCGGATGAAATCATGGTTTTCAATAGCGTCCGGGGTATCGGGCGCGCGGTCTTACGCGAGCCGTAGTGCTTGGCGAATTGACTGGTTCTACCGGATTCCTTCATTCTGTACTGGTTCATCACCACGCGGGTGACGATTGTAAGCAAACCGGAAGGATACATCCCATGATGGCAACGTTGCTGGCCGTGCTGGTCTTCGCGGGAACGGATTGCGCCGACCTGACCAATTTTCAGACCCCATCGGGATGGCGGCCAGAGATCGATATCGCGTCGGATATGGTCATGGTCTATGGAACCCAGAAGAATTTCCAGGAACGGGCGGAATCCTGGAAGCAACGGGGGTACGCGGTCAGCATGATGACCGGTATTTCCTGGGGTGGTTACGAAGAGTATTACAGGACGCCGGATGGCTTGAAGAAAGAGGAAATCCAGACGGTTAAGTCCGGAAAACTGCTGATGCATGGCAATAGCGACACCGTCGGATACAACGTGCCGACGCCGGCATACGTGGATTTCATCAAGAAAGTGGTAGACCCCGCGATTGATGCCGGGGTGTGCGGCATTTACCTGGAGGAACCCGAATTCTGGGCCCGGGCTGGCTGGAGCGAGGGTTTCAAGCGGTGCTGGCTGGATTTTTACGGGGAACCCTGGCAGGAACCGGATTCCTCGGTGGACGCCCAGTACCGCGCCAGTAAACTCAAGTATGAGTTGTATTTTCGCGCCTTGCGGGACGTGTTCCGCCACATCAAGGCCCGGGCCGCGGAGAAAGGCATTACCATCGAGTGCCATGTGCCTACCCATAGCCTGATCAACTATGCCCACTGGGGCATCGTGAGTCCGGAATCCCACCTGCTGGACCTTGAAGAGGCAGACGGCTATATTGCCCAGGTCTGGACGGGTACCGCAAGGACCCCCACGGTGTACCGGAACGTCAAAAAGGAGCGGACCTTCGAATCGGGGCTCCTGGAATACGCGCAGATGCTGTCGATGGCGCGTCCGGCCGGGCGTAAGGTGTGGCTGCTGGCCGATCCCGTGGAAGACAACCCGGACCGCGTTTGGAGTGATTACAAGGTAAATTACGAGTGCACGGTGGTGGCATCCCTGTTACACCCCGAGGCCACCCGCTTTGAGGTGATGCCGTGGCCCGGCCGGATTTTCGAGGGAAAATATCCCGCGTCCCTCGAGCCCGATGCCCCACGCGTGGGGATTTCGCCCGATTATGCCACCCAGTTACTGGCTGTAATCGACGCGCTGAATCACATGGGGGAGGAAGAATCCGTGGCCGACCTTGGCGCGCCTGGGATCGCGGTGGTGGTATCCGACACGATGATGTTTCAACGGGCCGCGCCCCATCCGAGCGACCCGGATCTCAGTTCCTTTTTCGGCCTGGCCATGCCGCTGATCAAAATGGGCACCCTGCCGGACATCCTGCAACTGGAAAACCTGGATCGCGTCGGGGTACCCAAAGACACCCGGTTGATCGTGCTGACCTACGAGGGACAGAAACCCCTTAAGGCCTCCTATCACAAGGTTCTCGCGGGCTGGGTGCGCGAGGGTGGGTGCCTGCTGATTGTGGACGACGGCAACGACCCGTACCACCACGTGCGCGAGTGGTGGAACGAGCAGGGCGCCAATGATCGGACCCCGCTGGATCACCTTTCGGAAACCCTGGAACTTGGCGTAACGGCGCGCAACGAACCCCAGGCCGTGGGACGGGGATGGGTTCGCTGGTGGGAAGAGCGCCCCCGTCGCCTTGCCCGGTCGGCCACCGGCGCGGATGCCCTGTTGCGGGAAATCAATCAACTGCTGGAAAAACGCGGCGATGCCCCGATTACCGGGAAAAATTACTTCGAAATCAGGCGGGGACCATGGATCGTGACCGCGGTGATGGATGAATCGGTCAGTGACGCGCCGAGGGTGCTGAAGGGGAATTTCGTGGACGTGTTTGACCCGGCCCTGCCGGTGATTACCGAAAAAAGTATCGCCCCCAACCAGCGTTCCCTGCTGTACGACCTTGACTGGCTGACCCGAAAAGGCACGCGGGCCGCGGTAACCGTTTCCGCGGGACGGGCCAGGAATATCCGGGTCACGGACAACGAATTGGCCTTTACCAGCCGTGGGCCGGTAAACACGACCGGCCGAACCCGGGTGCTGCTGCCTGGGCCGCCCGAAGTGGTGGAAAGCGACGTCGAATGCGCGCGGACCTGGCACGCGGAATCTCACACGCTGTTACTGGAATATCCACACCAGGCCAGGGAAATTGCGTTCAGCGTTCGCTGGCGGCAGGCTGAAACCACGAAGTGACGAACGCCATGGAATCGTCTGTACCTGACCCGCGTATTGCCAGTGAATCGACGGGTACTCCCGGCGCGAGCCATGGACGGGTTTCCTGGTGCGTGCCAATCCTGGTTTACGGTATGGTGTCCCTCGCGCTGGCGATGGGCATGGTCATGGTGGACCGCTCGGTGTCCTGGTGGATGCTGTTTCCTCTTTGGTTCCTCGCGTGGGGACTGCACTACCTGCTCCTGTCGTTGCTTCCCCGCCATGTTTCCATGGGGTCGGCAATTTTGGGGGCCATGGCCGCGGGGGTGGTGGCTGGATGGTTTACGGCCGGTGGCGTTTTCGGTCAATTTCTGGCCGACTGGCTGAACCTGTATGGGGTGATTTTCCTGCGCCTGCTGGTGATGGTGGTACCTGTGCTGATCCTGGTTTCGATCACCCGTGGCGTGGCCAGCCTGGGTGATCCCGCGGCGCTGGGACGTCTCGGTCTAAAAACCGTGGCCTTTTACCTGTCCACCACGCTGATCGCGGCCACGATCGGACTGGTGTGCGTGAACGTCTTACATCCAAGGAATACCCTTGTCACGAATCCATCGGTATCTTCCGGGAACGGGACCGTAACGTTCGACTCGGACGGCAAATCCGCGGGAAATAGTACAGGAAAAGATGGGTCAGGAAGTTATGGGCAAAGGCTGCAGAAAGAGATTTTACCCGGACTGATTAGAACCCCGTTCATGGAAGGCGTCAATCCCCTGACCATCATCCTGTTTGCCCTGTTGCTGGGCGCGGCCATCGGGGCCCTGGGAACAGGGAGCGCCCCTCTGCTGGCGGTCGCGCAGTCCCTGGACGACGCCCTCGTACGCATGATCCTCTGGTTCATGAAGTTGGCCCCCATGGCGGTCTTTTCCCTCATGGCGAAGGCGACCGGGGAGTTCGGCGGCTCCTACCTGAGTACCCTGATGCTGTACGTGGTAACGGTGCTGCTGGGGCTGACCCTGCATTTCCTGGTGTTGACCTGCGTGCTGGTACCCGTGTTGGGGGGCGTGTCACCTCTTCGGTTTCTCAAGGCCATGATGCCCGCGTTGACCCTGGGATTTGGTATTTCATCCAGTTCCGCCACCCTGCCCCTGACCATTCACTGCGCGAACCGGCGCCTGGGAGCCGATCGGAGCGTGTGTGAATTCATGCTGCCCGTGGGGGCGACCGTGAACATGGACGGTACCGCTCTCTACCAGGCCGTTGCCGTGATGTTTCTGGCCTTCGCGCAGGGCCTGCAGCCCACGCTGGCTCAGCAGGTAGCGGTATTCGTGGGAGCGGTGCTGGTTTCCATCGGCACGGCGGGTATTCCTGGTGGGAGTATCGCGCTCATGCCGATTACCCTCGGGCTACTGGGCATAGGTCCTGAAGCCATCGGACTGATCATCGGGGTGGATCGCTTGCTGGACATGTCCCGGACGGTGGTCAACATTACGGGGGATGTAGCCGGCTGCGTGGTAGTAGCCCGGAGCGAAGGCAAGTTGACGGACGCGCCGGAAACCGGGGACAGGGATACCTGACCTTCGGCCGGCGTGCCGTATAATTGCCAGGCAAGACGACACCGGGAAGGAGTCATACGCGTTGGATAAGAAACTGCTCATTGTCCTGGTGGTGGTGCTCGTGGTGATTCTGCTGTTGCCAGTCGCCGTGACGGTCGCGCGGGCGTCTGGACTGCTGCCGGACACCCGTCAGAAAGTCGCGATTCCCAACCTGCCCCCGGAACTCGACGCCAAAAGCCTGGAAAACACCGTCTGGGAAATAGAACCCCAGCGGGGTATTCGGGTCCAGGTGACCTTGAAACCGGGCGGTGAAGCCGTGGCGTGGAGTGGCAATCCCCTGGTCAAGCAACTGGCTGGTACCGATATGTTGTCCGGTACCTGGCGGGTAGAAGGAAACAAGTTGATCGTGGGGACGGTTTTCCGGGGCAAAACCTACCAGACGGACCTGGTCATAGCCGGTAAAGGTATCTACGCCCGCGAGGGTATCCCCATCAACCGGATCCGCTGACCCGATTCACAGCAGGGGCGACAGCAGATTGCACAGGTTTTCAAGCCAGTATCGCGCGTTGCCGACCCGTGCCCCCGTGACCCGAAGCGATTGCCCAGAGAGCCATGTCACCCAACTGGCTATCTGTTCGATATCGCCCCGGGTGTAATGAAACAGCGCGACCTCGTAATTGAAGTACAGGCTACGCATGTCGAGATTCGGGGTGCCGGTGATCGCCAGCAGGTGGTCAAATATCATCACCTTGGCATGCACCATGCCATGGGGATACACGTAGACCCGCGCGCCCGCGGCGATCAGTTGCCGCAACGCGGGGCCCCGGGCATAATCCGTCAGGCGATGGTTCGAACGCCAGGGCACGATTAATCGCACGTCTTTGCCAGCCCGGGCTTTCAGGGCCAGCAGTTTCAGGACGGCATCATCGGGCACGAAGTACGGCGTAACGACCCAGATCCGTTCCCGGGCGTCCATGATGGCTGACAGCAGGGCGTCGTGAAAAGTATCCTCAGGAACGTCCGGGCCGCTGGCGGCCAGCTGGAGCGTGGATACCGCCTGTTCGCTGACGTCCGCCTGGAGCGGGGTGTCCGGCAACCGTGTAACGGTGTCCGTGGCGAATTCCCAGTCGCTGGCAAAAACCTGTTCGATGTCCGCCACCACGGGCCCCGACACGAACGCGCAGGCATCCACGAACCGTTCCGCCCAGGGCGTCGGGCCCATGAATTCACGGGCGAGGTTCATTCCTCCCACCATCGCGCGGGCATGATCGATGACCACGATCTTGCGGTGGTTGCGCAGGTTGGCGGACCATTTCCGCCGTAACGGCAGCACGGGAAGAAATTCGGCCACCTGGCCTCCCGCGTTCCGGACGGGCTGCGCGAATGTTCCCTTGGACCACAGGCATCCCAGGCCGTCCAGCAGTAGCCGCACGTCCACCCCTTCCCGGGCCTTCGCCGCCAGGGCGTCCACCACGGCACGGCCGGTTTCATCCCGTCCCAGGATAAAGGTTTCGATGTAGATGGCCTCTTTCGCGGCCGCGATGTCCGCCATCAGCCGGTCGAACGCCTTTTCCCCGTTGAAGCACAGTTCTACCTGGTTTCCCGACCGGGGCGGGGGCATGCCCGCCTGGACCAGCCGGCGCCCTCCCTGGAAAAAGGTTTCTTCCACAAGATGCAGTTCGCCCCGATTTGTGGCGTACAGCGGTGTTTTCCGGCTGGCCTGGCGGGCAAGCTTGCGTCCCCCCAGCAACAGGTACAGGGGAACCCCGACGTATGGAATCAGCACGATGGCCAGCAACCATGCC
>JAGPFE010000077.1:0-4423 GCA_018056705.1 Candidatus Hydrogenedentota bacterium
CGGTTTCCCGGTGGTATTCACATATGCCACCCGCGCGGCCAGCCAGGGTTTTCCCGGATAGGCGACCAGTTGCCACTGCACGTTATCTCCACCAATCAGCAGCCCCGGTCCTTCGCCAAGGATGTCGCGGGCGGGCATGCGTTGCGCTTCGCGGGGATTCAACTTGAGTGGAAGAACACCCTTTTCGTCGTCCAGTTCAATAGCGGGCAACGCCCGCACGCAGAGGGGGGATTCCGTGCCATCGACCACGCTAACCGTTCCGTCCCGATGTACCCGGATCTCGTACTGGTCTGATGTCAGGGCGAGTACGGCCTTCGGCGGGACGGGCCCTGGTTCTCCCCATGCCAGCATGCACGTGATGGCCAGCGCCAGGCAGCAAGCCGGACTGATACCTGAGATCCACCCGATCTGACCACGCGCGCGCCACCGTGTCCTATTCACACCGCGACCTTTCAGGGTTGTGCCATGAGCACATCATACCCTGTTGCGGGTTGTGTCAGCAGTTTACGCGCGCGGACATTTCCTTACAGGCTGGCGATGTAGGGCGTCGCGATGAAGGACATGTAATCCTGGACCTGTCCCCCGTTCAAGCAGCACTCGATAATCGTCCGTCCCAGCGGATGGAGATCCGGGGTCAGGAATTCCCGGAGTTGCTCGTGGAAAAACCCGGTCAGGATCCGCGCGCCTTCATCGTAGGCTTCATCACCCACTTCGGGCTGGGTATTGATCTGCAGCAGCCACCGGGGAATGGAGTTGCCCTCGACGGTGAGGTGATGCAGGGCGTGCCCGAGCAGGGGACACCGCGCAGGACGTAACTGGTCCGGACGGAAGCGGGCCACGCCGCGCCGGGCCAGGTATTCCCGGGCGATCCACTGGGGCATGAATCCCACCTTCCACGCGCCGAGATGCTGGTTCGGGCAAAGAATATGCACCACGCGTGGCGTGGCGAGAATCTGGTTCAGCAGCAGGTTGGCGTGTTCGACCCTCTTGCCCGTGGCAAAGGGCCAGTAGGATCCCACGCCTTCGCTGGACATGCCCTTGGTCTCGACGATGGACGGATTATCAAATCCCCGTGGAGCCACTAGCCGCCAGAGCCAGGACAGGGCTGGCGGCAACAGGTGGAACAGGCCGATGATGCCGTAGGTCGGATTTTCTTTCGTGCATGGAGGGGTTCGGACACCAAAACTGCGGACGTCCACCGTAGCCGGTTCATCCACGATCCCCGGAACGATGTGCCTTGGCAGGATCACGCGGGGATTCGGGCATGGTTTGCCCGGCGCGTCTTCAATATGTTCCCAGATGAGGGAGCGTCCACCCGGAACCGTGTCGATGTTCAAAAACAGCAGGGGTTCGGGCGGCTGGGCGGTCAATCCTTCCAGGTGAGGATCGACGCCGTAATGCTGGATGTGATTCACGCGCACAAACCACGCGTTTTCCGCGTCGGTCAGGGTGAGTTTTCCATCCCCCCGCTGCAGCGACGGGTGACACAGGGCCATGTCGTCGGTTACGGGACGTAGTTCACATCCCCGGGGAATCTGCAGGTAGCGACGCTCCCCGGTTACCAGGTTTTCGCCCAGCAGGAGACGGCCATCGGGTTCGCGATGCGCCAATTCCAGCATTTCACTTTTGCCGCCGCCACTGGCTCCTTCGTGCATGATGGTGAGGATATTGTCGTACGGCGTGATCACCTGTACCGTGGAGCAATGGGCCGTCACCCATCGTTCTTTTTCGCCAAGGGTTAACAGGGCGCCATACACGCCTTTTTTCGCGCTCGGTCCAGGGTAGAGGTTATACGCGTAGATTTCGTGTAATTTAGTTGTGCGACGGTGTACCACGACCTGTCGACCATCGAAGTGGGTATGGCGGAAGGGCGGGGCGACGTAGATTACCAGTCGGGGAGAAAAATTGGACGGAATCTCGTCTTCGTCGAGTATTCCCTGCAGCAGGGACAACCCGAAAGCGAAAAACCCGGCGTTGTCCGGCGCGATTACCATGGCATCCATGCCCAGTTTCGGGACGCCCGCAATGAAGGCGAAGGTAGCCAGCCCCTGTTCTTTCAGCCATCCCAGGGTTTCCTGGCGCAAAGGCTCAAAGTCGGCATTGAATCGCTCCTTGAAGGTGGGCTTGTCTGTCGGCAGATCGTCCCCGATCACCATGCAGTCTGGATCCCGCCGGCGCATGTAGGGCTCCACGTAGTTCGCGCAGATCCCGTTGCGGACCCGCGCCACGGTGGCTTCCACCACGAACCCGCGCCCGGGCACTTCATAGCCTACCGTGTAAGAAGAACTATCCGCTCCGCCCACGGCCAGGTCTACCAGTTCCTGTCGGCTGAAAGCCGTGATGACCCTCGGCGCGTTTTTAAGCACGTCCAAGGCATCAGGAGGTGGATTGAACTTCTGCCATGGCTGGGTCGCGTTTTCCACAGGTTGAGGCATGGATATACTCCTCGAGTGTTTTCATCCGCCGGGGCGGTAGTATGACAACCGATAACCGATCGTGAAGTGTGATCAGAACGGTAGGAAGGGTAGCCTGAGCCAGCCCATGTACTGCAACAGGAAGATCAGCAAGGCCCCAAGAAACAGCACCGTAATCAACGCGGCGAGTTTCTCCCGTATTTTCGTCCACATCATGACGGCTGATCCCCGAATTTACGCGTGAAATATTTTATATGAGTTCAAACCGGACGGGCAACCCGGAACATTCCCTGCAGCATAAATTGTTCAGATCCGTGTTCGATTTCTTGTCTGGTGTTTATTATAATGTATTTTTACCTTACTGTTTCACTATCTTATCGAACAGGAGAAAAAGATGGCTCGGAACGTGGTTGTCGTTGGGGGTGTCGCGGGGGGAATGAGTTTTGCCGCCCGGCTGGCCCGGCTGGACGCGTCCTGCCGGATTACCGTCCTGGAACGGGGGTCGGACGTTTCCTTTGCCAACTGCGGCATGCCTTATTACATAGGAGGGGTGATCAGGAATCGGGCCCTGTTGACGGTAGCCTCCAAGGCCATGCTGCAAGCCCGTTTTGGCCTGGATATCCGTACCCGCCATGCGGTGACAGAAATCCGCCGGGCGGATAAGCAGGTCCGCGGCGTGAATCTCGAAACCGGAGAACCGTTCAGCCTGCCCTATGATCAACTGGTACTGGCTACCGGGGCCGAGCCAGTCTGCTTGCCCATACCCGGCGCCGGGCAACCCCACGTGCTGACGCTGAACACCCTGGAAGACATGGATCGGATTGCCCACGCGGCCGAGCGGGCCGGTGCGGCCGTCATCATCGGCGGCGGGTTCATCGGGCTGGAACTGGCGGAAAACCTGCGGGAACGCGGGCTTCAGGTGTGCATCGTGGAGTTGACGGACCAGGTGATGCCCCCAATGGATCCCGAAATGACCATTCCGATACTTCAGGCCTTGGAGAGAAATGATGTTCAGGTTTTGCTGGGCCGGAAAGCGACGGAAATCGGAACAGCCCAGGTTACGCTGGACGACGGGACCAGGTTGCCGGCGGAAGTGGTATGCATGTGCGCGGGTGTCCGGCCGCGCTCCGAACTGGCCGCCGCGGCGGGACTGGACCTGGGGCCCCGGGGCCATATCCTGGTGGATAAGCAGTTACGTACTTCGGATCCCGATATTTTCGCCGTGGGCGACGTGGTCCAGGTCTGGGACCGGTTGACCGGTGATTCCTGCGCCGTGCCCCTGGCTGGTCCGGCCAATCGGCAGGGACGCACCGCGGCCAACATCGTTGCCGGGCGGCAAGATGCCTTTCCCGGCGTATGCGGCAGCGCGATCGTGAAGGTGTTCGACCAGGTGGCGGGGCAGTCCGGCTGGTCGGAAAAGCGTCTCCGGGCGGCAGGGATGGATTACAGGAAAATGTACGCGCATCCCTTCCAGCATCCCAATTACTATCCCGGCGCACAGCAGATGTGCGTCAAGTTACTGTATCGTCCGGACGGAGGGATTCTCGGCGTTCAGGCCATTGGCGGGGAGGGCGTGGACGTGGTGGTCAACGTCATTGCCACGGCCATGCAGGGAGGCATGACCGTGTTCGACCTGGAACAAGTGGAACTGGTTTACTCACCCCAGTGGGGCGCGGCTAAACACGCCGTCAACATTGCGGGATTCGCCGCGGCCAATCACTTGCGGGGGGATGTTTGTCCGGTTTATCCCGACGACCTACTACCAGAGGACGTGTTCCTGCTTGACGTTCGCACGCCGGAGGAATTTTCGGCTGGCAGCATTCCCGGGGCGGTGAACATTCCCGTGGACAGCCTGTCGGAGCGCCTGGCGGAAATTCCACGGGACCGTCCCGTGGTGACCTATTGCGCGGTAGGACTGCGGGGATACGTGGCCGCCCGTAAACTGGCCCTCGCGGGGTTCCAGGTAAGCAATCTCGCGGGGGGCTTCAAATTGTGGAACTGGACGCGGA
>JAGPFE010000077.1:4523-9571 GCA_018056705.1 Candidatus Hydrogenedentota bacterium
GACCGTCCCGTGGTGACCTATTGCGCGGTAGGACTGCGGGGATACGTGGCCGCCCGTAAACTGGCCCTCGCGGGGTTCCAGGTAAGCAATCTCGCGGGGGGCTTCAAATTGTGGAACTGGACGCGGAGACTGAAAGAGGCCGCCGCGGCGCGTCCACCCCAGGTTTCCGCGCCCGCTTCCTCTTGGGCACTGAAAGCCGGATCGGAGGCGTTTCCGGGTCGAGGAGACTGATGGACCACGCAATGCCCCGTCGCACATTAACGGTTTTTATTGACTTTTTCCATAAAAAAAACGCTTTGCGTTTTGTGTGGGATTATGGTACACTGCCAATAAAGGAGACAATCGATGGACGGTATTACGGCCATATCCGGTACGTCCATGAAGGCAGCCGAGATCGCGGCGGCCTATGACGCGAAGGTAATCGCCCTGCAAAAAGACACGGTCAGAATGCAGGGGGAGATGGCGGTTAAACTGATCCAGGCCGCCACGACCTCTCCACCGGTAGCCAACGGCATGGACTCCGGGCGTATCCTTAACGTCACGGTGTGACGGAATGCTTCGACATATTTTGTGTCGCAGAGGGAAAAACGCGTAATACCGATGGGGGATATCATGGCTTATGGTGCGTATGGCGGGTTAACATCCAAGAGCGTATCCTTGTATGAAGAGGATACACCGCCCTCGCTCTGTCGCTTCATTTCCTGGCTGGAGGTGGTGGTGGCGTTACTTTTCCTGCTTGCCGTGGGATTTCTGCTCCTTTTTGGCTCTCCAAGCGCGCCTGAATTTCAACGGATTTACCTGCTGCTGGGGGTGGCGGGTGCCGCCGTGCACATCGTGGCCGCTATCCTCGCCCGGCTTGGCATGCCTAAACTGGGCATTGCCATCAGCATTTTTCTTTTTTCGATTCTGGTGATCGGTATTTCATTCAGTTATCGACCAGAGCCTTACTGGTACTGGACCAAGTATTACCTGGCCGCGCCTGTTTTCCAGGCGTCCGTGGCCTTTCGCAAGCGCACGGCCCTGCTGGTGACGGCAGCAATTTGCGCGGGGCTGGCCTTGAATTCCCTGGTGACCCGAACGCCTTACGTGCCCATTCCGTTCCTGCTGGTATGCGCGTTCATGGTGTTGTCCCTGCGGATGGTCAGCGAACAGTTCGAAGCGATCCGCCGGAAAGAACTGGCTGTTGAACGTTCCCGATACCAGGAACTGCTTGAAACGGCGTTTGACGGGTACGCGTTATTGCGGGGCCGGGCGATCATAGATTCCAGCCGGGGATTCCGTCAATTGTTCGGATTGAGCAAGGGCCAGTCCGAAGGGCTCACGGTCAACAAGATCATTTCGTTGCCGTTCGATCGCCTGCTATCCGGACGGACGAGGGTGACCACGGCAACCAGCATGGACGGTAAAACCCTCTACATTGAGTACGCGATCCGGCCGGTTTCCGCGCCCGGCATGGATGACCTGGAGATGATCGCGATCCGCGATGTTACCAAGCGGGAGGAAGACGCCCGTACCCTGAGGCAGTTGTTCACCACGATCGAACAGGCCGCGGAAGCGGTGATTATCACCGATCCCTCGCATGTGATTACGTATGTCAACCCGGCGTTCTGTGCCATGTCCGGATGGAGTTGCGAAACGATTATTGGCAAAACGCCCCGGGTTCTCCAAAGTGGACGGCACGACCGCGCTTTTTACCAGGAACTCCACCAGACCATCATGAACGGCCGGGCGTGGCATGGCCGATTCGAAAACCGGCGAAAGGATGGCCAGTTATATCACCTGGAATGCACCATTTCTCCCGTGTGTGATGACGCCGGAAACATCATCAATTTTGTCGCGATCGGACGGGACATTACCCGAGAACTCAAACTGGAAGAACAATACCGCCACGCGCAGAAAATGGAAGCGGTGGGACAGCTGGCCGGTGGCGTAGCCCACGATTTCAACAACATGCTCCAGGCCATCCGCGGATATACCGAGTTGATTCAGATGGGATTGCCCAGGGATCACGCACTGCAGCGGGACGTGAACGAGATTCTGGCCTCCGCGGACCGGGCCGCCAACATTGTGAAGAAGTTGCTGGCCTTCAGCCGGACCGAAGCGCTGCGCCTGGAGCGACTGGATATCAACGAGGCCATCCGGGGCGTGGTCGGCATGCTGGGCCGGCTTCTCGGGGAACACGTAGAACTGCACCTGAAACTGACCAGTCGTCCCCTGTGGGTGGACGCGGACCGGAACCACCTGGAACAGGTGCTGGTCAACCTGGCGGTGAACGCCCGTGACGCCATGCCCCGGGGGGGCACGCTCAGCATTCGCTCTGAATCCCTGTTTCCGTCCCAGGAACTGCTTGGGGTTCTCAAGGACATGGAGCCCCGGACCTACGTGGTTATCGAGGTTTCGGACACGGGCGAAGGCATGACGCGGGACGTGCTGGAACATATATTCGAACCGTTCTTTACCACCAAGGAAGTGGGGAAAGGCACGGGTCTCGGTCTGGCCACGGTTTATGGCATTATTCGCCAACACCAGGGGCTTATCGAGGCGAAAAGCGAGCCCGGCCAGGGGGCTTCCTTCCGGATCTACCTCCCGCTGATGGAAGAAGAACCGATTACGGCCGCGCGGGCGCCTCAGGAGCAGGCAACGGTGTCCCCGGCTCTTCCGGTCGCGCCAGCCGGAAGGGGGCTGGTCCTGATCGCGGAGGACGAACCGGTTGTTCGCGAATGGACCCGGAGCATCCTGGAGTCCTCCGGGTTCAGCGTGGTGGCGGCATCGAACGGGGAAGAGGCGTTGCTCCAGTTCCAGGCGAACGCGGATAAAATTATCCTGGCGTTGCTGGATGTGGTCATGCCCCGTAGAAACGGGGTCGATGTGGCCCGGCAGATTTCGGCGGTCCGTCCGGATCTCCCAGTGATCTTCATGACAGGACACGATTTCGGCATGCTGGAAGGGCAGGGGGCCGAGGACGCCCAGTCATCCATGCCCCAAAGAATGGTCACCATTCAGAAACCTTTCCGCGGCGGGGAATTGCTGCAGAAAGTGCGTGAGGCGCTCTCTGCCATCTCGTGAGGAACCGGGGAATATTCCACGTCACCCTGCTGTATCGATTTATGTCACGAGGCAGGAGTGAGACATGAGTTGGTTTTCAGGGCTTTTCAGGAAAAGAGATCCCCATCCACCGACCGTTGCATCGGGTAGACCTGCTACGGGATTGGCCCAGACCACCGACTTGCCGGTGGAAGATCCTGTTCCGCGTAAAGTGGTGGCCGCTCCATTAATTCGGGAGATAGACCCAGAGCCACCCATGGATGAAGTGGCGCGGGTTCGCGCGGAACTGGATAGCGGCAGGGGAGCAATTGTGTTACGGGTAAACCGTACTCTTCTCCATGGATGGTCTTGGCACGGAAATACCATCCAGGATGCCTACGCGGGGAGTCCTCTCGCGGAAGCCCTGTTTCAAATCGGTCCGGTACATGCCGTCACTATCCGGGACAATGTGGTGGAAATCCGGGTGACCTTGGATCCCGACCACTATGAAGAAACGGCCCGGCGTTTTGGCACAACGCTGAAAAGACACCTGGAGGAGGGGCGTCCGGTTGTTTTTCCGGAGATTTTTGACGGCCTGCCCGCGGAAGAAGAACTCTCACGGCGCGTGGTCCAGGTGCTGGAGCGCGAGATCAACCCCATGGTCCGGGACCACGGGGGTGCCGTGCGACTGGAAGCTATTCGGGGCAACACCGTATTGGTGCGCATGGAGGGAGGCTGCCAGGGATGCGCGGCCTCGGACGCCACGTTGAATTTGGGCGTTGAAAAAATGATCCGGGAAGCCGTGCCTGAGATCGGGGCCATTTTGGATGTCACGGAACACGCCGAGGGGCTGAATCCTTATTACCGCTAAGGACTACTGCCATGGCGAGACTTCGCGCGTTTCTGTTGCGCCTGACATTTGGAGATAAGGCGCCGGACAGCATGCCAGAATACCTAGTCAATGGTTTCGAAGTAGGGTTCGATGAGGTGGTCGGAGAACTTGCCCCGGGAAAAACCATCATGGCCACGGCCCATCCGGAAAGTTATCCCCACACGTTGATCCTTCGGGGTCCCGACACGGACCAGTGGGATATTCACGAGGCCGCCATAACCTACTATTACGAAGACGAAGATCCCTGGACATGCCGGCTGGGGGCGGTGACCCTCCGCGCGGAAGAGGATCTGCAATTGCTGTATACCAGGCCCAATCGAATCGTTGAAGTATGAAAGGAGATGCCGGTGCCAGTGGATGAGACGAGATCGTCCTGTTCAGCGGATACCGTGAATGGTGAGCCTTGTGTTCCGTGCGGACTGGCAGCGGCCCCGCTGCCGAAAGAAAAGATTCGTGCCAGCCTGGCAACGTTACCGGGTGGATGGACCCTCGAAGACGAGGCTACCCGTTTAAAGCGGCGGTACAGTACCCGTAATTTCGCCCAGTCCCTGGAACTGGTGAACAGGATTGGTGCCGTGGCAGAGTCCATGGATCATCACCCTGATATCGCTTTCGGATGGGGGTGGGTCGAGGTTATCCTGTGGACCCACAAGGTGAACGGCCTTACGGATGCCGATTTCGTGCTTGCCCGCCGGATCGAGTCCATACCGCGCGAATCGTCATCATGAACCCGCCTCTCCAGCGTGTACCGGGCCTGTGCTAGAATACACTTGCCTGGGTGAACACAAAAGGAGACGAGAGATGGAGAAGGACATCACGCTTGCTGGACTGGTGCCGGGTGCCTGGCTGACGGGGTTGCTGGGGCTAATCCTGGGGGCGCTGGCCTTCGTGCTCTACACGGTAGCGTCGCCCGTTCTGTTTCTGATCACCCTGTTCCGGCCGGAAGGAGTGGATGACATCCTGGCCATGCTGACCGGTGGCGGGGGCGAGGATACTTCCCAGTAATGCGCGTGTTTCCGCAAAAGGTCCTGGTGTTCGCTGGGGCTGGGTTGCTCTTCTGGCTGGTGGCGTGCATGGCAGGGTGTGGCAGGCCTGGCGGAGGTTCCCCGGCAGATAGCCTGGCGCCCGGAAA
>JAGPFE010000031.1 GCA_018056705.1 Candidatus Hydrogenedentota bacterium
CTGGCGGCACCTCCACGGGTTTCCGCCCGCATTGTACCACACCCCACTGCCGGGGGCGCCGGCATTCCGGACCCGCGACAGACCGTGGTGGCGTTTAGCCGTCAGCCAGCCTTACTGGGCGGCCGGAGTGGCTGGTTGAGTTCCGTTTCCGGAGTCCGGCGGGGCCACCGTGTTTTCCGGCGTGGTGACTTTCGCTTCCGGGGAAGATGCCTCGGCGGCAGGTTTCTGTTCTTCAGGGAACAGGTCAGGGTGATCCTTCTTCAGCCGGTCCAGCGCGCCTTGGGCCCGTCTCGCGGCGGTAGTTTCCGGAAAGACCTCTGTCTGGCGACGGTAACTTTCGACGGCCTCCTGAAGATTTCCGGCTTTTTCCTGCAGGCGACCGATGTCGTACCACCGCAACTGGACCAGGTAATCGGTAGGGAAATCCAGCACCAGTTTTTTATAGGACTCCAGGGCCTGGGCGACGTTACCCTGTCCTTCCTCGATGAATGCCAGTCCGTCCTTCGCCCGGGGCACGTATATGGACCGGGGATATTTTTCACACAGGGTATTGAAAAATTCCCGGGCCTTCTCGTAATTTTCGGCCTCCAGGGCGGCTTCACCCGCCAGGTAGAGGGTCTCATCCGACCATTTCCCCGCGTTTTCCGCCGCCGCGGCCAACATGTCCATCCGCGCCGCTGGATCCTCTTTCAACGCGGCGCGCACGTATTCCTCCGCGGACCGGGCCGCGTTATTACGGGTCACCGCCTGGGCCGCGATACCGGCCAGCACGCAGACGATCACAAAAACCACGCCACCGACATATAACCAGGGATTTTCCAGCACGTGCTTATACAGTCGCTCGAGATCCGTCACGGGCTTCGAAACTTCCTGTTCCACGTCCTGCAACCGGTGGGATGTTTTGCGGGGCCTTGCCATGCCGTATTACTCCTCGAAAAGGATCATGCCTGTTAAAAAACACCCCCCGACACAATCAACCACTCAAGTCCGTGTCGGGGAACTGTATATATCATATTCAGTAGAGCGGCCCCCACTCAAGTATCTTCCAGGAGCCTTGCGTCCATTCGAGCAGCACCACCGTCTGTCCCTGGATATTGAGGGGCAACCCCGCCCTGTCCACGGGATCCGCCATGGCCCCGAACGATTCGACCACCCGGGCATATTGTCCCTGAATTTCGACTTTTGGAGGCGTGCGCACGATTCGGATGTTCCGGTAATTGGCGAAAATCTGGCGCAGGTATTCGCGAATACCCGCGTAATCCCGGCCAGCCTTGTCCCGGTAGTTTGGCGAAACATGCCCCATCACCTGGAAGAGGGACTGGCGCTGCATGCCGGACTGCACGTCATCCATTACCTGGCGCACCCGCGCTTCGGCGTCCGCGGCGGTCATCAGCCGGGATTGCCAGGGTAGATTGTCCAGCGAAATGGACCGGCATCCCCCCACCAGAACCAGCAGTCCTGCAGCCAGCAGTACGACCCTCCCCAACCGGACCATCAAAAAGCTTCCTTGCCTCCTTCAGGCACGAGATGCAGAATCAACCGCTTGGGGCGACCAAACCCGACCTGCTCCACCGAAACCTCCAGGCGTTTACCGGGCTTCGTAAACAGCACGCGCACGCCGCCAGACGCTTCATTGACGCTCTCCAGGCGCCATCCCGCGGCCGGGCAGTTTTCGAGATAGAAATTGGCGACCTGGTTGACATCCGCCCGGATGTCATACACCATGCGCCCAATCTGGAGGTCCTTGGACTCGTACACGTAGGAACGATCCAGATCTTCCTTCGCTTTTTCCGGGACAGGAACTTCCTGGAAGCGGGGCTTTGAGGATACGGCCAGACCGGAAGAGCCCGCGGCAGGTGTTCCGGTCTGCTGCTTGGTTTCATCGAGCAGTTCCACGGGGGGCGCGGACTTCTTCTGCCAGGGCAACTCCATGCTCTGGCAGGCCTGCAGCATCAGCATCGCCCACACCGGCACCATCCACACGAGGGTTCCCGTCATCCGCTTCATGGTGTCTCCTCCAACTCCGCCATCCGGCGGAAGGTTTCGTTACTGTAGATCCCTTGGGTAAAGCATACGTGGAAGTTCAACCGCGTTGCAACAAGCGTGTTACCGGTACCGGCCAGGTCCGTTTCCATTGAACCCGCGCATTTCGCAAAGGCGCGCAACCTGTCATTTCGACGAACAAAGTGAGGAGAAATCTAAAAAAAGCAAAACCAAAATTAAGCAGTAAGTTTATAGTTTAAATAAAATAAATGAGTATATACTATAAATTTTAACATCATTGAGGCGATGGGGAAAAGATTTCTCGCTTCGCTCGAAATGACAAGGTTGGGGTTGAGAAAAAACGTCCAGGAAAAAGGACCAAGTTCCTGGAATAGACCATTCCTCGATCGCAGGCACGTTTCGCGAAAGATGACCATGCTCCGGTGGAAGGACTCGTTCCGATCGCAAGCATTTCGATCCAAACGCGTGAATGAAATTAAACGGTAGCACAACAATTCAGCACGAAGAATACGCGACTTAGACTTGAGTTCACCTTACCACTGCTCGAGGGCGTCCAACAGGTCACTTGCGACATACTGAAACAATTCACTGTGTCGAGTGAAACGGTTATACCGGCCATTCACGATTTCCAGGTGACTCCAACCGGGAAAAAGTCTCAAGTGTTCCGGCAAAGCAAGGGTATTTTCGGTAATAAAAGACCAGTCCGGTTCCAGCGGCCACGCGGGGAGTTCCCAACCCATGACACGGCGTGTCCGGTAGAAATTCCGGCCCGGTGCTCCTGGACAAACGAGCATACTCTGTAACGGCACGAACCCATCGTTCAACTGGTACGTAGTCAGGGGCCAGCGTCCCCGGTTCGATTCATAAAGTCCCATCATGATGGAGGTTAGTCGGAGACCGGCGCTCTCGATGAAATTCTTCCAGAAGGAAGTCTCGTCATCGTTTGACCGGGCCGCAAGATCCGTCAAGTTATCAAAGTCCTTGATGTATCCGGCATAGCAGTAAAACCGGTCAAGGAAATTGCCGCCCCGGGTGGGGGGAAGGACCTGGTCCAGGCCGCCGCAATAGTTCGGCAGGGGCGCGGCCGGTTCAAAGGTGGTGTCATCCGGAAAATCCGGACGGGCGCGCGCCCAACTGGTATTGGCATCGCGTGGAGAGAGCACGCGAGGATGCCATTTCTGATCGATGGTCCATGCTTCGAAGTGGCGATAGGGAATGCCCTGGCCGGCGGCTTCGTCGAAATTACCCCACCCGTTGTCGAGATCGCTCTGGTTTTTTACGGAAAAATAGTTGATCCGTACCAGGTTTTCCAAGATGGCCGCGGCAAGGTTCAGCCTGCCGATACCCAGTTTCGAAACGGTATGGCGCCCCCACTCGATCGTGGCCAGCGGCGATCCCAGCATGGGAGCCCCAAGGTTGACGCACGCGATGACCTGTTCGCCCCAGTCTGGATAATTGTTCATGAACGCGAGGGCCTTGAGTCCACCCGAACTGTTGGTCAGTATGGCGAAAGGTCCCACGGGCCAGAAATAGCGGATACCATCGGTTTCGACTCCTTCGTGGATGGCCTGTTCCAGGAAGCCGCGTAACCACGCGACAATGCTGTCCTGGTACGCGGGACAATCCGGATCGAATCCAATGGCGGCATTAATTCCCGCCATGGGCTGATCATAAACCCATACCTGGAACCGCTGCCGGAATGCCTCAGCCTCGTCACTCCGGGCAACCCAGTCAAGGAAATTCATCCAGCGATTCGTTCCCGTGCCGTGTATCAGCAGCACTGGCACAGCACCGACAGCGGCCTGGGGAACCGCCCGCCATAGTTTCCACCCGGTCCGGGCGGCCGGGTCATCGGTCGGATCGGGCCAGTGCAGCAATACCTGGTCCAGCAGGGACCCCTTCTCGTGAACGGTGGTTTTCCAGGCTACCACGAAATCGCCGGGCAGGGCGTGAAATACCAGGGAACTGCCATCCGCGGTGGGTTTGCTCGGTTCTTCAAGAAACCAGCCTTTCTGAACACGACGGTAGACGCGCGCATCGCTGGCCGCCTGCTGTTCAAGGGGCACCACCACTTTCAACAGGTCGGGGCCTTTTCCTGAAACCCGCACCACCCGGAATAGTTCGGCTTGGGGATCCAGCTCGTTACGCAGCGCGCCTGGGTTCAGCAGGGAGAGTTCAGGCGCGTTACCCATAACCCGGGTACCATCGGACAGGATGGCCGAGCGCCCAAGCAGCCCCAGCAACTGTCGCTGAATCGTGGTCACCCGAACAGCGGGATCTCCCCGCAACAACGCGGCGATCGAACGTGAAAGATCCGTAACGTTTGGAACGGCATGCTGTCCAGAGGACGTGACTATTTCGATTTGCGCGGCGTCAGCCGGAAAAAGGGGCGCGAGATTTTCCGCGATCAGGGTTGTCGAACACAGGAGACCAGTCATCACGACCGGTAGATACCGAAAGAAAACCAAGCCCATAAACAGCCCCACGTTGCGGTACCAGCGTTTTTTCAATGATACCGCAACATTCAGTCACCCCCCGAATCACTTATTTTTTCATGGAGCGACGCAGAAAAGCGGGAATATTGAGCAGCCGTTTCTTTTCCTCGGATTCCTCTTTCTCTTTCGTCCGATCCGAACTATACACGTCGGTGAAAATCATGGGCTGGTCATCTAAACTGGGCTGTTTTGGTACAGACCGATCGGGAAGTTTTTCGACCTTGGCCGCGGGCATGATGGGTTGACGGTCTCCAGTCGCGGCCTTGGGACGCGCCACCGGGGTAACCGGAGCGGCGGGGGCCTGCCGCACTACCTGTGATGTCTGCCGCGAGGCGGCCGCGCCGGGCGCCTCACCCGGCAAGCCGGGCATGACAGGCTGCCGCGAATCCGGGGGCCGGGAATCAGCGGACCCTGCCGACCGTGCTGCCGCGGGTGTGGAGTCCGCCATCACGGACCCTTCCAGGTTTTTCGGAGGCGTCTCGGGACCAACGCCCCCCCGCCCGGCGAGGACACCGCGTCCCATGGCAGATTGTCGGGCATAATGTTCCCGGTAGTCCCGCTCCGGGAAGCCCGCGGCGATAACCGTCACCTGGAAATCCGCGCGCGGCTGATCCTCCACGACGGCGCCAAAAATGATTCGCGCGTCAGGGCTGGCATTCTTTTTGACGAAATTGATAGCTTCCTCGACTTCAAGCATGCGCATGTCCGAGCCGCCCCGAACGTTGATGATAACGCCCTTGGCCCCGACAATGTCAGACTGGTCAAGCAGGGGACACTCGATCGCCATGCGGGCAGCGGCAACCGCCCGGTCTTCCTTTTCCCCGGTGCCAATCCCCATGAGCGCCCGGCCGCCTACTTTCATGATGCTGCGAAGATCGGCAAAGTCTACGTTGATCAACCCCGGCACCGTGATCAACTCGGTGATAGCGCGCACGCCGTCGTAGAGGATATCGTCACCCCGGCGGAAGGCATCAAGGAAAGAGGTTTCCTTCGTGCTGATTTCCAGGATACGCTCGTTCAGTACCACCACGAGGGTATCGACATGCTCCTTGAGCAATTCCAGTCCCTGCAGCGCGTTTTCCATGCGCTGCTCCCCCTCGAAAGGAAAGGGAAGCGTTACGAACGCGATGGTGAGCGCGCCGATCTCCCGCGCGGTCTTGGCCACGAGAGGGGCCGCGCCGGTCCCCGTGCCACCGCCCAGGCCAACGGCCAGCATCACCAGGTGCGCACCCTCCAATGCGGTTCGGACCTGTTCAATGTCTTCCTCACAGGCTTTGCGACCCACTTCGGGATCCGCCCCGGCGCCCAGGCCGCCACAGGTGTTCTTGCCGATCTGGATGGCGTAAGGAGCCCGGGATTTGCGCAGGGCCTGGGCGTCGGTGTTAATCACGATGTAGTCCACGCCCGTGAGGTTATCCTTGATCATCCGGTCCACCGCGTTGCTCCCACCACCGCCAATACCACAGACCTTGACGACGGCGCGCTGGTCAAAGGTCTCGAAATGCTTGCCTGCTCCACCCGGGACGGAACGCGATTCTGTCCGGGGATTCTGGGAAACTTTTTCCCCGGATCGGGTGGGCTGGAACTGGTCGCCATGTTCAAACAGGTCCTGGCTCATCATGTGTCTCCCGCTATTTGACAGCCACCTGGGAACCGAAACGCATGTCAATGTACTCCCCGCAAGGGGGAAGGCCGTGATGCCACGCGCACAGGGTTTCAAATCGTTGCACCTGCTCGTCACACTGCACGCCGGACCACCTTACTTCGCAGGGTAATTCGTCAAAGTAGGTAATGAGGCTTCCCGGACTGAAGGCGGCGATTTCGGACAAGGTCATGCGGGAAAGCACGGGGCTGGACGCCATCGCGCGCCAGAGTCGCAAGGCCGCGGCGAAATGCTCGTGTTCGAACCGATCACCGGGTTGTAACGGCGACAGTCCGGGGATGGACGTGATCAGCGGCGGGGTAAACCGGCCGAGAGGGGGAACTTCCCTGAGCACCACGCCCTCTTCGTCGATTTCGTAAACCCGGTTGTTGCACGATACGGAGGCCACGGGCACCCGCTCGGTAATGGTGATGTACACCACGCCATTACTGGTGGAGCGAGCCTCGCAGGTTTTCACGTAAGGATCGGCCAGGACCCGTCGTTCCACCTCGCGCAGGTCCAGTTTACGAAGGCTGTCGTCTTCGGTGATGGCTGCCAGGTCCCGCAGGTGGACCTCACTGAGGATCTGGTGTCCCTCGAATACCAGCGCGGTCACCTTCCGGTCGCCAAAGAGGATGCCGTACACTGCCACCATGATCACCACCACGGCCGCGAGCAGCAACAGCAGGCGGGCGACGTCGCGCATATTCTGGCGGCGTACCTGGCGGGGAAACGGCACGATGTTCTCCCGTTTCGGGGAACGTTTCGGTTGCCTGGTAGCCACGACCGTGTTCATGCGCGCTCTCCCTCCCCGGCGGGATGCGTGTTCCCCCGCAAGGCAGATAGAATATGGGGGGCGATCCGGTTGATGTTTCCAGCCCCAAGCACCAGCACCACATCGCCGGCTCGCAGTTCAGGCACTAGGCGATCCGCCACGCGGTCCATGTCCCGGGCCAGTTCGACGTGACGCGCCCCCGTTTTCCAGGCGGCGTCGACAATAAGTCCGGCATCCACCCCCGGCATGGGCTCCTCCCGGGAAGGGTAAATGTCGGTTACGAGCGCGCGGTCAGCCGTTGCCAGCACCCGGGCGAACTGCTCGCAGAAAAATCTTGTGCGGCTATAGAGATGCGGCTGAAACACGCATATGATCCGCGCGGGTCTGAGCCAGCGGACGGCTTCCAGCGTAGCCTCGATTTCGGTGGGGTGGTGGGCGTAGTCTTCCACCACGAGCACGCCCCGGGCTTCCCCGCAGACCTGCAACCGCCGCCGGACGCCGTCGAAGGCCCGCAGACCTTCGGCAATCTGCCCGAACCGCAGGCCCAGGCATAGACCGACCGCGCACGCGGCCAGGGCGTTCCGAATGTTATGGGTTCCGAGGGTTTTCAGGCGCAACCGGCCCAGCATCCCGGTCTGGCGCAGGCGTTCGTCATGGGAAATAACATCGAAGCCTACCCGGCAATTGCCCAGACGTTCAGTGAAAGAGGAGGCATGTTCGTCGGTTTCCACGGCGACGTTCACCGCCTGCAGGGACACACCGTCCCCCAGGCCATAGGTGACGCGGAGACTTTCTATCTCGGACAGGATCGCGGCGATATTGGGGTCATCCGCGCACAGCACGCTGTATCCATAAAAGGGAACGGCATTGCAGAAATCAATGAAAGCCCGCTGGATGCGATCCAGGGTACCGTAATATTCGAGGTGTTCCGCGTCTATACTGGTCACCACGGCAATGGTAGGATGCAGGCGGAGGAAAGAACCGTCGTGCTCGTCGGCTTCGGCCACCAGGCAGTCGCCGGTACCCCATCGGGCGTTGGTGCCGCTACGGTGGAGAATCCCGCCGACGATACTCGTCGCGCCAATGTTGGCCGCGTCGACGATCGCGCTGATCATGGAGGTGGTGGTGGTTTTCCCGTGGGTTCCCCCGACGGCCACGGCATGGGGCTTCAGCCGCATGAGGTCCGCCAGGAGATCGCTGCGATGCATCACCGGGATGCCACGGCGCCGGGCAGCCACGAGCTCCACGTTGTCCTCCCGGACGGCGGCAGACCGGACGACAATGTCGGGATGGCCGAGATGGGCGGGATCGTGTCCGAGACAGAACCGGAGCCCGTAAGCGGTCAGCCTCCGGGTGATTTCGGACTCGGCAATATCGGAACCGGATACGTCATAGCCCAGGTTGAGCAGGATTTCGGCCAGTCCGCTCATCCCGATACCGCCCACGCCCACGAAATGTACAGTCCGTTTCAGGGTGATCATGTCGCACCTTGGACACAATATATTGTGTTGGAAAAAGAGTATACCACAATTTCTGAAAAAATTAAAGTATTATTCGACCTTTTTTCAGGCGAAAACCCAAGAGATAGCCGCCAGAGGGCCTGAAAACCGAAACACTATATATTGTTTCTACAAAAAATTTTTTTCGACGCATTCACAACATAAAGTGTTAATCAAAAAATTTATAACAATATGTTGAATTTTTTTGGAAGAAATTACTTGACAAGGCACCATATTTTGTGTTAGGCTTTCCATGGTGTTTGCAACGCGCGCCAGCCCCGCGCGGGAAGATGTTCTTCAGCCCGGACATCTTCCGTGACATGGACGGGACCCTTACCCGTCACAAACACACCCCGCCTCCCAGGGGACCGGGACGGTCAGCCCCCGCCCGGTCCCTCATCTTTTTCCTCGGCGCGTTAAGGAACCCGGTGGAGAACAGCATAAAATATGGCGTGGACCGGAACGGAGATGCCTCCGGATAAATGGCCTCCAGATCGCTGAAAATAATAGCCCGGGCGGGCGTTCCGGGCGCGTGGTTCCTGGCCGGGATGCTGATCGCGGGGCTGGGCATGCTGGCGGATATCGCCCGCGCGCGGGCGGAAGCCCAGGTTGTCCCGGAAATCGCCCGGATGTGGAACGAGGTCACCCTGTACCGGGATGAGTGGGGGGTACCGCACGTTTACGCGGACCATCCAAGGGCCCTGGGGTTCGGCCTGGGATATGCCGAGGCGGAAGACCACGCCGAATCCATCCAGTTCGCCTACCGGATGGTTCGGGGGCGCCTCGCGGCGGTGCTGGGCGAGGCATATGCCCAGAGCGACGCCTTTGCCCTGAGGATGGGACACGCCACGCTGGCCGCCGCCGCGCTGAACCAGGTGGATGAAGTTACCCGTGAACTCTGCGAAGGTTTCGCGCTGGGATTCAACGCGTGGCTCGCGGACAATGCCACCCAGGTGCCCGCATGGTATGACGGTGTCCGGCCGGAGGATCCCCTGGCGTTGTGGCACGCGTTCCTCACGAGTTTCGCGCCCATGGACCTGCCGCTGCCCTACCGGACCCCACCGGCCATGGAAACGGCAAACGCGTGGGCGCTGGCCCCTTCTCGCGTGAAAGAAGGGAACCCAGTCCTGGTGTTTTCCCCGCATCAGCATTACGACGGGCCGTTTCAATGGAGTGAAGTCCACCTCGTAATGGGGGACATGGACGTTTATGGCGCGGCCCTGCGGGGCGTACCGGTGGTGGTCATGGGTATTACCCCATTCCACGGGTGGGCCCTGACCCCGAACTTCGCGGACACGGCCGACGCCTTCGACGAGTTCGCCGGCCTCGAACAGGCCGCCGTCCGTAACCCGAAACAGGTAGGGGGAGAACAGCCCTCCGATCCGGCAACGTTGCGAAGCGCGCTTACCCTGGATTACATGGCCCGGACAGTTCCGTATTACGTGCTGAAATCCGACGGCATGGAAGAACGAGGGACACCGTCGTACATCGGAGCGCGGGGCCCCGTCTTCGACAGCAACGGAACCCTGGTCTCCTGGCTGATTGGAGGGTACTTCGATTTCGGCGGGATCCGCCAACTGGTCGAGATGGCCCGGGCCAGAAGCCTGGATGCCTTTCGCTCGGCCCTGGTCACGCGCCAGTTGCCCTGCTTTCACGTGGTGTACACGGACGCGACGGGAACCCTGTTTTACCTGTACAACGCGGTGGGGGGCACCCGGGCCATACCGACTGAATTACTCGAGGGCCCCAACGCTTCCCGGATCGCGCTACCATGGAACCGGATTATCCCTGGATTCGCGGCGGACTGGGGGTGGCGCGAGGGCATTCCCATCGAAGCCCTTCCGGCATGCGTCAACCCGGAGGCTGGTTTCCTGCAGTCGTGCAACACCACGCCCTGGTCCGTGACGGATCAGGGCGCGCCAAAACCTGGCTTGCTGCCACCATGGTTCGTTCAGGACCGGGATTCCTTCCGGGGAGCGCGCGTCGCGGGACTGCTCCGGCAGGGCCCTTACAGTTTTGCCGAGGCACGCGCCCTGCTGTTCGACACCTATGCGGGGGGGGCCGTCGATCCCACCCGGGCCCTGCTCGCGGCGGCCGACGCCCAGCAGCAACGGGTGGCTGGCGCGCATCCTGACCTGGGCGAAGCGCTGGCCCTGCTGAAAAAGTGGAACCACGTAGCCTCTCCCTACTCGCCGGAAATGACGTTTTTTCACCTGTGGTGGTCACTCCTCAAAAACCGGGTTCGCGACGTGATCCCAGGGGAAGACGTGCTGCGGGCGGCACTCAGGGCGGGAAACCCGGAAACGGTAGAAGCCGCGTTGGGAGCAGCGGAGCAGGCCGCGCAAACCCTCCGTAACGAGTTCGGGCAACTCAAGGTGCCCTGGGGCGATGTGCACGTTCTTCAAAGGGGCCAACGTGAAGCTTCCATCGGCGGGTCTCTGTCAGGAGAACCGGTTCTAACCTTTTCGGACACCCGATACGGCAACGGCAAATGGCAGGCTACCTACGGAATGGGTTTCGCCCTGGCCGCGATCTTTGGGACCCGCGTGGAGGCGGTAAGCCTCGTGCCATTCGGTTCCAGCGACGTGCCGGGTTCTCCGCACTATGACGACCAGTTGAACCTGCTGCTGGAACAACGGTTCAAGACGGTCCGCCTGTACCCCGAGGACGTCCTTACGAGGGCCTCGGACGCACGGGGATGCCGCGTCGCCCTGATGCCTCGAGGGGTGACCGGCATGGTGATCGTGGAGGCCCAGGTACCGATTTCCGCACGACTGGTTGTGTCTCCGACTCCGGAAGAACTGCCCCCGGGAACGAGCGCGTTCACGCCGGCAATCCGGGTCATGCGAAGCCCGGATGGCATTCCCTTCCGGACATGGATCCGGCTTGAAGTACCACCCAGCCTCTGCCGCGATGGCGACCCGTCGTCCCTGGGACTATTCGCGCGGGAAGCCGATGGGCCATGGCTGCCCCTGGACAGGGACCCATCCGATCCGCCCGGGGTGTTTACGGCCACCCACGACAGCCCGGCCGCGTGTTACGCCATCCTTGGGCCTTCGGCAATCGCCCTGCCCCGGGAAGCCACGGAAACGGGAAAAATCCCTCCGTCCGAGTCCGTTGGAGCGAAGGGCATAGACCTGTTGCTGCCCCGGGGTGGTCCCGCTGGCACGCGGGCCGCGACAGGTCGAGTATTCCGGATAGAGCGACTGGACCAGGAGAAGTCCACGGAACCCCAGGCCACCTCCCCGGGAGAAAAGTCCTCCGCTACCGACGCGGAGCCAGAACGCGAAACGGGAACTTTCCGGTTTGAATTTCACGCGAAACCTTCCGAAAAAGGGGAAGAGCGACCGGTCATGCCGGAGGTTCCCGGTTACCGGTATGGCCCGGGACTGAAGAATCCGTTTACCCCATCGCCCGCGGAAGACACGACCGGCAAACGGGGTATCTTCCACATCGAGCGCCTGGACCAGCCCGAACTGCCTGGCGCTCAGCCACCGGCACCCGTGAAAACACCCGAACCGGAATCGGTCCCCGCACAGCCTGACAACGCGTCTTCTCAATCGGGATCGTTCCCCAGCACCCCCACGGCAACGTCCGGGGACCGGGCTGCACCGCAGGAATCGCCCAGCGAGCCGGAACCGAAGGTTTCTCCGCCGGATACGTCTCCATCACCCAGCCCGGAAACACGTGCGGCGGCGGTCGAATCATGCGGATCGTTCCGGAAAAGCCACCGGTCAAAGCGAAGGAAGAAAAGAAAAACCGCCCCAGGCTGCCGGACGTGATCCCACAGGATCCAAACTTCGTGTTCACGCCGGGCTCCCGGTGAAAAAAAACGGGGAAACCCGAGATCAACCGGGGAGATCAGAGGAAAGGATAGTCGAACTCCGGCATGTCCGGAGGTCGAAGTCCCAGTGGTGGCGCCAGGATCTCCCGGTACAGCACGGCTTGACGACGGGCAACCGGACTTTTCAGGGCGGCCCGGAATCTCGGCGAACGGGTCGCGGCAGGCGGAGGCGCGGTAACCGACCGGGGCGGCGTCTCGTTCCTGGTTGGAGGGGTCGCCATGCCAGGGCGTGGCACGGTCGGGCGAGGCGCGGCTTGCACGGAAGGTACCGGAACAACCTTTCGAGGCGGGGAAGGTCGCGCAGCAGCAGATTTTCGTGTCGTTCCGGGCGGAACCGGGGGGCGGGATGAGGGCGGGACCGAACGTTTCTGAAGCCGCCGGGGCGGTTCCTCGCCTTCCGTCATACTTTCGAATTCATCCTCATCCATTCGCTTACGATGAACCTGCGGCACAGTGGCCGGCCGGGATGGGGTAACGGGCTGTTTCGTCGGATGTTCTACCTTCCGGGAGACCGGTCCGGGAAGTGGAACTTCTGGCCGCCGGGTAACAGGACGGGGCTGACCAGTCTTGGGCGGGGCCACGGGCACCTCATATTCCTGATCATAAAGGCGCCGCGTCGCGTCAGGAAGATCCTCCTTTCGCAGCGTGGGAGGGATATCGGATTCCTGTGCTTCCGGCGTTGAACCGCGCCGAGACCAGTTGATGATGGCCACGAGGATCACGATGATCCAGAAGACCAGTGTCCCGATATCAATATCCATTCTGGATCCTCAATCAAAACCCGGGGCAAACAACGGATCAGGACGAAGCATCACCGCTTCCCGAATCCTTGGCAATCGCGTCACGCATGTTGGTATCGGCAAGGATGTTACGCATGCGGTAGTAATCCATCACGCCGAGGTTGCCTGAGCGAAACGCCTCGGCAATGGCTTTGGGTACCTCGGCCTCGGCCTCGACCAGCCGCGCGCGCATTTCCTGCACCAGGGCAAGCATCTCGGCTTCTCGGGCCTGGGCCATGGCGCGACGTTCTTCCGCGCGGGCCTGGGCAATCTGCTTGTCCGCTTCAGCCTGCTTGATCTGCAGGTCGGCGCCGATGTTTTCTCCGACGTCCACGTCCGCGATGTCAATGGAGAGAATTTCGAAGGCTGTTCCGGCATCGAGCCCACGCGCAAGCACCGTCTTGGAAATCAGGTCAGGATTTTCCAGGACTTTCTTGTGAGACGGCGAAGAACCGATGGTCGTCACGATGCCTTCGCCAACCCGGGCAACGATGGTCTCCTCGGTCGCGCCACCAACCAGGCGCTTGATATTGGTGCGGACCGTTACGCGGGCCTTGGCCTTGAGCTGGATGCCGTCCATGGCCACGGCGGCCACGGTGGCGGCCCCACGGTTCGGGTCTGGGCAGTCGATCACCTTGGGATGCACGGAAGTCCGGACCGCGTCCAGCACGTCACGCCCCGCCAGATCGATCGCGGTGGCCTGCTGAAAAGTAAGGTCTATATTGGCCTTGTTGGCGGCAATCAGCGCCTGCACCACCCGGGTCACGTTACCGCCGGCCAGGTAGTGCGTCTCCAGCTCGTTGGTGGAAATATTGAGTCCCGCCTTAACGGCCATGATGCGGGAATCGACGATCACCGACGGGTCCACCTTGCGCAGGCTCATGCCGATGAGGCTCAGCCAACTGACGGAAGCGTCGGAAAGCCACGCCCGCAACCAGAGCCGGAAATAACTAACGATCGTCACGAAAAACACCAGCAAAATTACAAAGAGAACCAGCAGAAACAGGGCAAAGATCGCTGACATCATCAGTTTTCCTCCTGATCAGGATCGAACTTTTTACGCGTCAGTTCCCGGGAAATCGACCGGATCCACCACGATCCGGCTGCCATGCACTTCGCGCACGCGCACCCGTTGGCCTTCCCCAATATACACCCCGTCGGTTACCACGTCAACCCTTTTACCATGGATCATGGCGGCTCCGGCAGGTCTCAAGGGGGTTACGGTCACGCCTTCCGCTCCCACGATGGATTCATCGCTAGGCGCGGACACCCATCCTTCCCGTGAATGCTGGGCGGTAGACAAGGTGAGGTGCTTGCGGAAAAAACCACTACGGGACAGGCCCCAGAGGCCAACGATGATCACGCCGGCTACTGAGCCAATGCCCCCCATGATCAGCCACAGGGCATATTCCGGGTACCGCGCGATACCCAGCCCCACCCCGACCACCACGAGAAAAATCCCCAGCACGCCGAGCACCAGACCCGGCAGGAAGAGTTCCAGAAACACCATCACCGCCCCGGTTATCATGAGTGCCAGAACCCAGAACATTACGGGGTATCCTCGCGTTTCAATTCCAGGAGGGCTTCCATCGTGGCAATCAGTTGGGTGGTCTCCACCCGGATGCCCGTCATCACCTTGCTTTTGTCTGAGGGATCCTTCGGATCAGCCTCGGGTAACGATTCAAACGTGTTCAGCAGTCCGGAGTCGTCGCCCAGGCGTCGCGCTTCCTCAAGGAGTTTATTGAAACGCCGCGCGAAAGGTACGCACGTGTAGTAACCCGCGCCCTGGGAAGTCACGATTTCCATTTCCTTGAGCAACTGCTTCAGGACATGTACCAGAACGCGGCGCTGTTCAGCCGGCGAGAAACTCATGATGTCATCCTTTGCCTTCCGTGTCCGGAGAGCCTCTATCTTCCCGGACCAGGACGCGGTTCCCTTCGACGGCTATAACAATAACAGAACAGCCGGGGTCAATAAAGGATCCTTCGGTCTCGATATCCACGATTTTACCGTCGAAAATACCCTTTCCCGCGGGCCGAAGCATGGAAAGGGCCCTGCCGCGGCATCCCACTTCCAGGGCAACCGATGCAGGGGAGGGGGCCACCCAGCCTGCTTCGGCCTGCTGGGAATCCCTGAGAAACAGGCGTCCGCCCACCGTGGTGCGTGGCAGGTATTTCCAGATGGCATAGGCCAGCAGGAGACAGGAAACCCCGGCAAACGCCATGGTTACCCCGGCATCGGCCAAGCGTTCGAAATCCCAGGTGTAACGGGGAATCGGAACCCTGGTAAGGGCGAGGTAAAGTCCCAGAAATACGCAGACAAATCCGCTGATTCCCACCCATCCGAACCCGGGAATGTAGAAAATCTCCATGGCGATAAGGATAATGCCGACCAGGAGCAGGGCAAGGTCGAACCAGTCTGACAATCCGAGCACCATGCGGGCTCCCATGAATAGGGCGAGGCAGGTCAAGCCGATCAGTCCGTACCAGCCAAACCCCGGCGTCTTCATTTCCATGTAAATGCCCATCACGCCACACATCAGCAATAAACCGCTGACAAGGGGATAGGTCAGAAAACTGAATACCTGTTCATCCCACCGTTTCTGAACGGTCAGCACGGGGCGGTCAGCCGGCTGTCCCGCCACCTGTAGTGCCTCGGACAGGCTGGAAGCCACGCCACGGGCCAGGCCGAGTTCCACGGCTTCGCGGGCTGTCAGCGTCAATAGTTTTCCGGGCGCGGAGATCAGCCGGGCCTCGGCGGGTAGGCCCGTCGGGATTGCCCTGGCGGACGGTTCGCTGTTCTTTTTTCCGTTTTCTCCGGCGGGGGACGCAACGTCCTCCCCCTCAGGAAGGGGACGCAACCGGCGCAACAGGTCTTCCGGTGCCAGCGGCAGAGGGTCCTGAATGCGTTCCGCTCCTACGCCGATGTGTACTGTTTCCCCCGAATCTGGAGATACAACCCCCTCCGTGGGGCTTTCCTCTACGACCTGGCCATTCTCAACCTTGACGATTTTGTAGCCTCCCGCAGGGTCCGGCCAACCGTAGAGTTCAACCTGCTCGTCAACCATTGCCTCTCCGAGCAGCGGGTTGTGTCCTTTCATTTCGCCCAACGCCCGGTATTTTGCCCGGAGAAAGGACATGGATTTTTCGGTAACTTCTTCACCGGCGGGCGCGCCAAGAAGAATCGGGGCAGAGGCCCCGATACTGGTACCCGGAGCCATTACGATGTAATCACAGGCATAACAGATCAGCGCGCCGGCCGATATTGCCCCTTTTCCAGTTACATAGGCAACCACCGGGCAGGGAGCGTCCGTCAGTAGATCGGTAATCTCAATGGCCGAATCCACTCGCCCCCCAAACGTGTTGACCTCAAGAAGAATGGTCGATATCGGCTGTTTCCGGGCCTCGCGTTCCACCAGCCGACGGACCAGGGCCGCCATGCCATCGTCAACCTCCGTGTCCAGCCGACAGTGGAGAATCATTGCACCGGTGTCCCCCGCGTCAGCGGCCCACCCAAATAAAGGAGCCAACAGCATGAATAGAAGAAACGAATGTTGCCGGAACAGAACGTGCCTTTTAAGCAAGTTGTGCCACATTACCGGGTGACGATTCCTTTGTTAGTGCGGTGCCTGTATTTTAACACCCTGAAAGCAAAAAAATTTACCGATTTCGTATCCGGCATTTGTAAATTTTCACATTTCACGGTACAATTGAACTGTACGTAACGAGGGTTGAGCAAAACAGAAAGGAACAACCATGAAGAAAGTGATGACGGGCGTCGTGAGCGTGTTGACCATCTCCCTGTTGGCGGGATGTCCGCCGGTTCCCGGAACACCGAGTCCCATCGACGGAAAATGGAAAGCGGATAACCTTCTGGCTCTACTGGGAGACGCGCTCAACAATCTACCTGTTCCCATTTCTCCGTCCGCGCAACTGGTTATCAAGAATGGGGATTTTGACCTGAAACTGAAAACGGGAATCCCGATTATCGGCTGGTTTGTAAGTGCCCGTATCAGCGGCATGTGTGGCTTTGAGAACAAGGGCGTCATGAATATTGTGGCCTTCACGCCGGAATCAGTCAAGTTACGGGTTTTCTTCCTGTCTTTCCCTGTATCCGGTGTAAATATCGGCGCGGGTAAATTTTTGTACAAAGTCGAAAACAACACCCTAAAACTGATTCCGTTCCCGGAGGAACAATACAACAATCTTCCGGCGGATGTCCGTACGCGGCTCGAATCGGGTGTGACACCCATTCCCTGGAATGGCGAATCTAATCCGGACATATCCATTGACTTGCCGGTCATCGCGCTCGAGAAAGCCTGATCCGACAGACAACCGATGAATGCGGGCCCTGTCCTTCCAGGGATGGGGCCCGTCCTGTTTTAAGTCCCGCTTTGCGCGGGCAGTCATTGATCCGTATACTTTCCAGTGTTCCAGCGTTTTCCCGTGTTCCAGGTAAGGGTTGCTGGCGGGGAAACGCATCGGGCTGACGGTGGGAGTTTCCTGCCGGGAGAGGAACAATATCATGACGATAGAAGCGCGTTTTGACGTGGTGACGGTGGGCGTGGTATGCGCGGACGTCATGGTCCGACCGGTCGATGAAGTACCCCGGCGAGGTACCCTAGCCCTTGTCCCCACGCTGGAAATGCACCTGGGCGGACTGGCCGGGGTCACGGCGATCATCTGCGCGAAACTGGGGGGACGGGCTGCTTTTGTGGGACGTCTCGGCAAAGACGCTTTCGGTGATTTCCTCCTGGATACCATGCAACGGCATGGTGTGAATGTCAGCGGCGTAAAGCGCACCGCCTCCTGCAATTCCTCCGCGACGGTGGTACTGATCAGCGGAGACGGGGAACGCACCTTTCTCCACCACATGGGCACCAACGCGGAAACAGGGGAAGAAGATATTGATTTTAAAGTGGTTGCCCAAGCGCGCGTGCTGCACTGGGGTGGTCCAGCCATCACCCCGAAACTGGACGGGAAACCGATGGGACGGGTATTCCAGCGGGCCCGGGAACTTGGCGTGATCACCAGCATGGATACCTGTTACGACGGGCAGGGAATCTGGCAACCTCTCATCGCGCCCAGCCTGCCCTGGCTGGATCTCGTGTTCACCAGCCTTGAAGAAGCCCGCCACTACACCGGCCAGCAGGAGCCGGAAGACATTGCTGATTTCTTTCTGCGACACGGCGCCCGCGTGGCCGTGGTGAAACTGGGCGGAGACGGCATCTTTGCCAAGGATGCCGGAGGCGACCACGTGAAACTGCCGGCTCACCGCGTTCCAGTCGTGGACACTACCGGGGCGGGTGATGCCGCCTGTGGCGGATTCCTGTACGGGTGGACGCGCGGTTGGCCCCTGGGATCCTGCGCGCGGCTGGCTAACGCGGTAGGCGGACTTACCGTGCAGCAAATGGGCGGCGCGGAAGCCGTGGAATCGTTGGAACAGGTTCAGGCATTCATGGAAACCCTGTCATGACAACCTCCTGGCGATGGCTGATCATTATGCTGCTGGCGGCAGGGTGGATGGTTTTACCCGCACAGGGACAACCAGGAAACGCCGGTATCCAGACCCGGGAACTACCCCCTCCGCCAGGCATGGAAGGAACATCCGCCCGTCCAGGTACCGTTGACCCGCGCGACAACGCGGACAAAACCACCGGGGCCGCCCGAAATGCCCCCGCGACGGACCCACCCCGCGCGAATGGTCAACCCCAGAAAGAGAACCAGGGCTCGGCAACACAGCCTCCGGCTTCGATGACCACGGAACTCCGACAGGATGAACAGAGTGACGGCGAGGCGACCACCTCACGGGACACATCCATAACTCAGGACAAACCGAAAACAGCCGCGACGCCTCCCCAGCGAAAACAGCCGGTAGCGGCGTTCTGGCTGGTCCTTCCCCAGGATCAAACCCCGCGATAAGGGTATCCACGGATGAAACAGGGCAGATCATCGGTATGGGCAGCCACAGGATGGGCGCTCGTACTGCTCGGTACCGTGTTCATGGCGAGCGCGGAAGACGCGCCCCGCGTGCCGTCGGCAGACGCCGGAACATCTCCCGGACTCGCGGGTTCCGGAACTACCCCGCACGCGCGGGCCGATTCATGGGTTGCCGGATGGGAAGAACAGGATGATCGACCCGTCGTGTACCGATCCGTGCCGCTTTATACCGGTTCCATCCGGGCACCGCAACCCGGCAGTGGTGAGGCGGTGTCGCCGTGGGACTGGAACCGTCGTCGCGGCCTGCTGGACGCGCTGACCCGGCCCATAGAGTTCGGCCAGCCCAGCCTGGGCTTTGAACCTCCGGACTGGACCGAACCCCTGCGCGACATCGAGGCCGACTCGATGTCCACGGACTTGAACACCGGAAGAACCGTGCTGCGTCAGAACGTGCGGTTGCGCCTCGGAGCCATGTTGTTCCGGGCGGGTGAATTCGCGTACGACAAAGAGCGGGGAGATTATGAGGCGTCGGCGGGCGTGGTTGTCGAGCAGAGCAATTCGCGCCTGACGGCGGACCGGCTTCAGTATGTGCTGCCCGACGAAGAAGCGCTCAAGGCCCAGTTCGCGCTCATACCGGTGGACGACAAAGAGTTCAACCAACAACGGTTGCGCATGGGACGACTGATCGGGGAAAACGTGGAAGTCATCGAACCGACCCGCCAGTTCCGGGCGGAAAAGGTAGACTACGATTTTGCCTCGCGCACGGGAGAACTCGTCAATGCCCGGGGCAACGCCGCCATGTTCTATTATCACGTGGGACAGTTACACATCAAGGGACCGGACGACATGACGGCGGAAAACGTGTGGCTGACCACCTGCCCGGACGAAGACCCCCATTACCGGATCCTGATGAAAGAACTGGCCATTGAAAACGGCCAGGTAGTCAGCGGAAAAGCCGCCCGTCTTCAGCTGGGGCGCGTGAAAACACCTATCTTTCTGCCATTCTGGAAAAGTGGTGATGGCCCTTATCCCTGGTCAGCCAGTTTCAACACGGGCCGGTACGCGAAAATCGGGGCATACGCCGACATTGGCGTGCAGGTTCAGGTTACCCCGGAGGTGTCCCTGGGCCCCCGCCTGATGCCCACGGACAAGGGCGGCATCGGATTCGGGGGGGACCTTTATTACGACTACATGAATACCCCGGCATCACCGTTGTACCGTACCAGTGGAACCCTTCGCGGGCTGGAAACAACGGACGACCGGGGCTACCTGGAATGGTATCACCGATGGGAGCCTAACCGGGACCTTGTGCTCAGGGGCCAGGTGGAACAGTGGTCTGACGAGTCGTTTTACAAGGATTATTTTTACGATATATATCGGCATCGGAGCACGCCACGTACCTTCTCGGACCTCACCTGGCGCACGGATGATTTCATTACGGGCGCAACGGCCCAGGTGCATACCCATGGCTGGACGCCTGAAACGGAAAGGTTGCCCGAAGCATACTTCTCCATGCCGGATCGGCCCCTGCTGGACCGGGTTTACGCGTCTTTCGACACGGTGGCGGGATATTACGATCAGAACCTGACCGGCGCCAATGGAGCGCGAACGGTTGGCGTGGGCCGGGTGTCGCTGGACCTGGATCCCCTGCCGGGACTGGCTATTACCCCGTTTTACGAGGTGGAAGGCGCGTGGTACCAGCGGGACCGGTTTGGCGATGAAGGCGCGGACCGGGTTTCGAACCAGTTCGGGCTCACCGCTCAAAGCCGGTTCAGCCGGAAGTTTCCTGGATTCGCCGGCTTTTCGGCGTTCAAGCACGTGATCCTGCCGTCGGTAACCATCTCGTGGCGACCTTCGCCAACCCTGGATTTCGCGGATACTCCGCAATACGACGCGCTGGATTACATCTACGGCCGCCACCGGATCGAAAGCAAACTGACCAACCTATTCTACGCCCGGGACGCGGAAACCGGCTACGTGTGGCAGGCCGCCCGACTGACCCTTTACCAGGGCAACGACCTGTGGAACGAGGTTAGGAAGGCCAGCGATTACCAGATGGAGATAGACATCCGACCTCGTCCCAACTGGGGATCCCAGTTTGTCGGTGAACGTCACATCGTGGACGACGATCGGAAACCCCTATCGGGGGGGTGGCGGGCACAGGCGGAACGGGATTACTACCTGTGGTATGAGGATCAATACGGGGTACCTTATAGCGAGCGGGCGCGTGAAATCACGTCGTTGTTCGCGGATTACAACCGCGTGCTGACCCAGGTGTATTACGACGATATTCCCCAGGGAGGACGTTTCCGCAGCCGGGTAGGATTTCTGTACACCGACTCGGAAGGTCGAACGTTCAACCGGGATATCCTGTACGGCGCCGGGGTGCGGCTGGATGAAAACTGGGCGATTGGTTTTGAACACATTTACGATATGGACGCGGGAGACCTGCGGCAGCAACTGTATGAAATCCGGCGTCGCATCCACTGCGGCCTGGAAACAGCCTTGCGGTTCCGCGACCGCCGTTCCGGGTTCGACATCAATTTTGAACTGGGGCTGGCCACCTTTGGCGGTCCCGCCACGTCATCCACCAAGCCGTCGAATGATACCGCGGACAAGCCCTGAATCCGGGAAGACCTGGCCGTTCGGGCCGAAAAGTCAACGACTGGCAGGTTGGATGCGTGCCACGCGGAGGAAAGGGTACCCGTGCTGAACGTGGGACAGCATCCATCGCGCGAGACTGGCGATGATACCGTGGCGTGTCCCCACTGCGGGATCCGATTTTCCGTGCCGGAATTCCTGGCGGGCAGCGTGGTGTACTGCCTGGCCTGCGGACGCCGATTCCAGACGCCCATCCCATCGGCCACCCGACCGCCAACGCTGGGCCCGTATGCTTCCGGGCATGACGAAACGCCAGCCGAGAGCCTGGATAACCACCTGGAAATTATCTGGCGAGGCCGACCCTCACGGTGGAAACAGGTGGGTGGATACGCGATCGGCGCGATCCTGGTCGCGACGGGAGGCGCGATGAGCGTCCTTTCATGGACCTGGGAATCCTTGGCCGCTCACGAAGGGCTGGCCAGATGGATCGCGTGGGCGGGCATGCCGATGGTCCTGCTGGGCGCGCTGATAATGGCCACGGCAGAAATCCGTCGGTTGCGGTATTACTTCGTGATTGGGAAAACCGAACTGACCGCGTCCACGGGATTGCTGAATATCGAGTTGTCGCGGATTCTCGTGCGGGACATCCGTAGCCTGAACCTACGCGCCCGGTTCTGGGAGCGGCTCGTGGGGATCTGTGACGTGGACATTGGAACGTCGGGCACCAGCGGGATTGAAATGAAACTGATCGCTATTCCCCGGCGGGTTGCTGAAACGCTTCGTCGTATCCGAAACGCCTGACGCGGGGAAAAGGATCAGATGGAAACGTCTCCCGCGACACGACAGCGCCTTGCCGTAAAGCCCGGGGAACGGTTTATCCGGGTCGAACTCCCATGGGCGGAGGTATCACCGGCCCGGTGGTTGCGTTTATTTCCAGCATGTCGCCGCTGGTACTGGAAAAACCGGGACGGTTCCGTGGAAGTTGCCGGCGTGGACGCGCTGTTGGAGAAGGTTTTCACCCGGGAACACCTGGAAGAGGCTTTCGCCGATATCCGCGCGCGCATGCCCGCTCATCCCGAGGCGGGGTGTTTCGGCATGCTCCGTTTTCAGCCGGAACCTGAAGACTCCGCGGGACAGTTCGTGATCCCAAGATGGGCATGTTATCGTTCGGGTTCTTACCAGGCGCTCGTCGCGCACGGCAGGGCGGATGAGAACCCCTCCGCGTTGCTGGACCATCTGCGCGCGCTGGCCCATCGATGGAAAACCCAGGCGAAGGCCTCTATTCTGGAGGATGCCAATGGAGACCGACGCATCCTCGCGCGGGAAGACATTCCGGATCGCAAAACGTGGGTCACGCTCACGCGCCTGGCCCTGGAAGCCATCAAAAACGATTCCTTGCTGAAGGTAGTGCCCGCCCGCAGAACCATGCTGACCCTGTCCGCGTCCATGGATCCCGCGGCCGTGGTGGAAAACCTGGCAGAACGGTATTCCACCGGGGCGTTCGTGTTCTGCGCGTCGGTGCCCGACGGTGGCTATTTCCTGGGGGCCTCCCCGGAACGACTGTTTGCCCAGGTAGATTCCATGGTGGCCACGGAGGCGCTCGCCGGAACGGCCCCGCGGGGACAGACCCCGGAAGCAGACGATCGCGCGGGCCAGCAGTTACTGGCATCCCGGAAAAATCGCGCGGAACACGACGTGGTAGTCCGGTACATCATGGAACGACTGGAATCCCTGGGAATATCGGCCCTGAAAGAAAAAACCCGGCTGCTGACCCTGCCGGTGTGTCACCACCTGTTGACCACGGTCATGGGCAGCGTTACCGGCCATGTCACGGACGCGCGATTGCTGACGCTGCTCCATCCGACACCCGCGGTGGCAGGTTATCCCCGTGAAGCAGCCCTGGCGTGGCTCGCGGAACATGAATCCTTTGACCGGGAGTGGTACGCGGGACCCGTTGGATGGGTAGGCTGGCACGGCTCGGAGTTCTGCGTGGGTATCCGTTCCGCCCTGATCAATGGAAACCAGGTACGGGCTTACACTGGAGCCGGTATCGTAGGCCACTCGCAACCGGTCAACGAGTGGGACGAACTGGATATCAAGTTGCAGACTATTCTGGACGCGGTAACAACGGCATCCCATGGTCATGCCATCACCTGATTGCAATAGGACTGACACGCGCGCGCCCGACCAGCAGACCTGGGCGGACCGGCTGATCGCCGAGTTGCTCACGTCGGGAATAGCCGGATTCGTATTAAGCCCGGGATCCCGCAACACGCCGCTTACCCTTGCCCTGGCGCGGGGGTGTCCCGAACGGGTGGTGGTTCACCAAGAGGAACGGGGGGCGGCTTTTTTCGCCCTGGGTGCCACCCGTGCCGGGAACAGGCCATGGGGGGTGGTCTGTACCTCGGGCAGCGCGGTGGCCAACTGGATGCCTGCCGTCGTGGAAGCGTCCGCGAGTCGTATTCCCCTGATCCTGCTATCGGCGGACCGTCCGGAATCCCTGCATCATCAGCGGGCCAATCAGACCATGGAACAGGCAGGGTTGTTCGAACCGCACGTCCGGCTCTCCCTGAACATCAGTCCACCCGAATCCACCGAGGAACTGGATCGGAAAATCCGGCAGGTTCACACTGCTTACGCTGCCGCCACGGGTCATCATCCGGGACCAGTTCACCTGAATCTCGCTTTCGACGAGCCGCTGATTTCCGGTCCCTTACCCGGTTTTACTTCCCTGAAAACGCCGTCGGTCCGCTGGCATCGAGGCAAACCGGCCGTGGACGCGAACGCGCTACGCATGGCCCTGCGATTTCTTCAGACAAGCGGTAACGGCCTGCTGATGGTGGGCGAGTTAAGGAATGCCGGGACGATTCGGGCCGCGCGGTCGCTCGCCACGCGCCTGGGCTGGCCGGTCTACGCGGACATTACCTCTGGTTTGCGGCTGGACTCCCTGGAGGGCCTGGCGATTCCTTACGCCGACCTGCTGTGGGAATACTGGGCAGAACGCCTGGGCCGTCCAGACCGGGTACTCTGGCTGGGTGATTCGCTGGTACAGCGCGCGTTTCCGGAGTGGCTGGCCAGGGTGGCAGGCGACTGTATGCTGGTTACGGACCACGACGCGGGGCAGGACCCCTACGGCATGGTCCGGGAGCGGGTGGTCTCGGACCTGGAAGCGTTCTGCGATGCCCTGGCAGCAGCATGCGGGCATGTGGACGCGTCCCGCGAACGGTTCGCGCGGGAACTGGCCACGCTGGATCGCGCGCTCGATACCTGCACCGAAGAGATGGGATCGTGCCTCACGCGGATGGAACCGCTCGTCGCGCGGTGGACCCTTGAGGTGGCCAGCCGGTTCAGGGTCCCGGTTTTCCTGGGCAACAGCATGCCGATCCGCTGGGGCGGCCTGTACGCGAGACACGTCGGCGGTAACGCGACCATCTACGCCAGCCGGGGCGTAAGCGGTATCGACGGCGCGGTGGCTACCGCTTCGGGGGTGTCGGAAGGAATGAACCGCCGCCCGGTCGTGGCGTTACTGGGGGATCTGACGGTGTTTCACGATCTGCCATCCCTTGCCCTGGCCATGGAGCGGCAATTACCCATAATCCTCGTGGTGCAGAACAACAGGGGGGGACGGATTTTTCATCACCTGCCCCAGGCGCGTCACTGTCCCGACCTGCTGAGTCCGTGGTTCACTGCCGACCCGGTGTTCAAGGATTTCCATTCCGCGGCTGAGATGTTCGGCTGGGATTACGAATGTCCAGGCGCGAGGGACGCGTTCCAGAACCTGCTGGAATCCGTGGTAACTGCCCCGGATCCCCGCCCCACGCTGGTCGAACTGTGCCTGGATGCCCAGGGAACCCTGGAAACTCATGAACTGCTGAAAAAACGGTGCATGGCATCTCTGGCGGAAAATGCCGGGAAGTCCGGGAGGAACATGGAATGAACACCAAAGCGCTGGCCCGTTCACGGGTCCGCGGTGTACGGATGTCCGCGGAAAACCTGGTGCTGTCGCTGGTACTACTGCTGGCTGCTTACACCGGGCACGCGACCGATGCAGGCAAAGCCCGGCTGGACAGCCTGCTGAAAATGCTGCCCGATCATCCACCCTTCACAGAATGGCTCGACAAAACGGGGGAGACCCCGCCGGACTACGATCACATGGTTCCCGACGCCCGGGTGCGTTCCGTACTGGAGCCCCGCCGGGAAGACGGACAGGTGGTGACCATCACCACGCCCGAGGCATGGCGGGAGGAGCGCGAACGCCTGATGACATCTTTGCGGCACTGGTTCTTCGGCACCTACCCGGAGCATCCCGGGCCCGTAACGCCCACGGAGGTAACCGAGTCGGTTGTGCCGGGGGGGATTAAGCGGACGATGGTGCTCCGGTTCGGCCCCGGGCAGAAGGCGCGTCTTTACATGGAACTCTACTTGCCGAACGGATCGGGGCCATTCCCCGTGTTCATGACCCAGGACAGCCACCGGATGTGGGCGATGATCGCGTTCCGCCGGGGATACGCGGCAGTGGTATACGCGGGCGCTGACTCGCGGGACGACACGGACTCGTTCATGGATGCCTGGCCAGAATATGACTGGTCAAAACTGCTGCGACGGGGCTGGGCCGCGGGCCGCTGCCTGGATTACCTGGAAACCCTGTCCCAGGTCGACATGACAAAGGTCGTGCTAACCGGGCATTCCCGAAACGGCAAGGCATCGCTGATGGGTGCCGCGGTGGACGAACGGATTTCGGCGGTGATATCGAGCAGTTCCGGGGTCGGCGGCAGCATGCCTTCCCGGGAATGTGGAGAACATCAGTTCGCCGAGGGTATCGAGAACATCACACGGGTTTTCGACTGGTTCCATAACCGGTGGCGTTTCTTCGCGGGCTGGGAACATCTCGCCCCGGTCGACACGCACCATCTCGTGGCCATGACCGCGCCCCGTCCCTGCCTGTTGAGCGTGGCCGAAAACGACGACGTGGAAAACATGTGGACCGCGCAGCGGGTATACCTGGCCTGCCGCCCGCTCTGGTCGTTGTATGGTCGGGAACAGGCCCTTGGCATCTTGTGGCGTCCCGGAGACCACGATACCCACGCGGCCATCATCGAACAATACCTTGACTGGTGTGATATCCAGTTCGGTCGCCGTAAGGGTTCATGGCATACCGCGTTGCGCCTGCCATGGGACTGGGAGGCCTGGAAGGCGAACTATCCCCATGTTCCGTGGGAGATTCCGGATGAAGCGTGGAACGCGCCATCTCGACAGCAACGCCGGAAGACCGCCATGCCCCCGGAACGCCGGACGGCCATCCGGGAAACCGTTCGCGCTTTTCTCGGCATCGATCTGCCCCAGGGCCTTCCCCAAATCATGGATTACGGCAAAAACCCGGACTATGTGCAGAAAATGCTGGGACAGGATGGTTCCGCCAGGGACGTGGAAAGGCAGTCCATCATGTTTGGCGATTACCTGCACGCGGACCTGTACGCCCTGCCCGGGGGGTTTTCGGATGGCCAGAAACATCCGGCGGTACTCTGGCTTCCTCCATGGAACATTCCTTCCGGGTACAGCGCGGCTTATCGCCGGGGAGAACCCTTCCAGCGCGTGTGTGCCCGGGCCGGATACATCGTTTTCTGTTTTGACCCGATAGGCATGGGGCGCCGCGTTCGGGAAGCCGAAGGCTTCTACGACCGCTACCCGGAAAGTTCCCTGCTGGGCTTCATGGTCCGGGACGCCGTGGCCGCCCTGGACGCGATGGAACAGCACGCCGCGGTGGACCGGAACCAGATCTACGTGGCGGGATACGCGCTGGGGGCCCTGGTCGCCCTGCACCTGGCCGCCGTGGATGAACGGCCTGCCGGCTGGGCCCTGGCGTGTCCACCCCTGCCGTTCCGGCTGGATACCGATCCTTTCCTGACGGGGGGGATCGCGCGATGGTCCAGGGATTCCATGTTACTGCCGCAGTTGGGCTTGTACGAGGGCAAAGCAGACCGGTTGCCCTATGACCTTGACGACCTGTACGCCTGTGTAGGATCGAAACCGCTGGCAGTGGTCTCTCCGCGGTTCGACCGGTTTGCGCCGTCTCCCGGCCGCGACGCCTGGCTGGACGCGATGGAAGACATCGCCCGGGCCAACCGGGCCCGTGTGGTGATCCGCCAGCCCCATGCCTATAACCATTTCGATGAAACGGCCCAGAGAGAACTGCTGACAGCCCTCCAAGACGCCAGGGAGCCATGATCCACAGATCAGGAATATTTTTTGTTAAGAATCCGGCTTTTTTCAAAATTCGGATTTTGTTTTTCCGCAAGAGGGGAGTATAATACTCTATAGAGAAAATTTTCCCCATTTTTCTTGTCGCGAAAGGACCTGACATGAGTACGCAAGTGGAAACCGTCCCACTGGACGTGGAGAAAATCGAGCGGGCCATCGAAGCCGGGGAGCCTGACCCGGTACGCATACGGGAAACCCTGGCCAAGGCGCGGGAACTTCATGGTCTCGACGAAGATGACGTGGCCTGCCTGGCCATGGTTACCGAGCCGGAATTGCTGGCGGAACTGTTCGAGACCGCCCGGTGGGTCAAGAACGAAATTTACGGTCGGAGGATGGTGCTTTTCGCGCCGATGTACGTGTCGAACCTGTGTTACAACGAGTGCGTGTATTGCGCCTTCCGCAGGGCCAACACGACCGTGCGGCGGCGGGTGCTGACCCAGGAGGAAGTGGCCCGGGAGACCCGGGTCCTTATCGACCAGGGCCACAAGCGGGTGCTGGTGGTGGCGGGGGAGGCCTATCCCGACGAGGGGCTGAATTATATCCACAAGTGCATCGAAACGGTCTACTCGGTCAAACACGGTGACGGCGAGATACGGCGGATCAACGTGAACATCGCGCCGCTGACGGTGGAAGAGTTCAAGGAACTGAAAGCGGACAAGATCGGGACATACCAGATCTTCCAGGAAACTTATCACCGGCCCACGTACCAGTCGGTACATCTCTCAGGCAAAAAGCGGGACTACGACTGGCGCATCACGGCCCTGGACCGCGCCATGATGGCGGGGATCGACGACGTGGGCACCGGGGTCCTGTTCGGGCTGTACGACTGGCGTTTCGAGATCATGGCCATCATGCAGCATGCCGCGCACCTTGAAGCGCGATTCGGCGTGGGGCCACACACCATCAGCGTTCCCCGGATCGAACCGGCCACGGGATCAGCGTTTTCGGAACATCCTCCCTACGCCGTGTCGGACGACGATTTCCGGAAGATCATCGCGATCCTGCGGTGCGCGGTTCCATACACGGGGATGATCCTGTCCACCCGGGAACAGCCGGACATGCGTCGCGAGGCCCTCGCCCTGGGAATTTCCCAGATTTCCGCGGGTAGCCGCACGAATCCTGGAGGTTATGCCGAAAACGAAGATTATGACGCCAGCCAGTTCTCCCTGGGAGATCACCGGCCGCTGGACGAGGTCATCCGGGACATCGCCGAACACGGGTATATTCCGTCGTTCTGCACGGGCTGTTACCGCATGGGACGCACGGGCCAGGACTTCATGGACCTGGCCAAGCCGGGCCTGATCAAGGCATTCTGCAACGTCAACGCGTTGAGCACTTTCGCTGAATACCTGAAACATTACGCGAGTCCGGAAACCCGGCTGGTCGGCGAACAATGCATCGCCGCGGCCCTGGCCGAAATGCCTGAAAGCGCCCGGCGGAAGGCCCAGGACATGATCGACCGGGTGTACGCGGGTGAGCGGGACGTATACGTGTAAAACACGTCACCTACCATCACGGAGACGACGCCATGATCGACTGCAGGCATGATCACATCATCTATGGGGTTCACATTCACAACCGTGGTCAGAACGCGCTGAAAGTTCAGGAACTGCTGACCCGGTACGGCTGCAACATTAAAACCCGGCTGGGACTGCACGAAGTCAGCGAAGATTTCTGTTCTTCCGCCGGCGTGCTGCTCCTTGAAATGACCGGTGATCCCGCGGTCTGCCGGGAACTGTTTGAGCAACTGAACATGATTGACGGCGTGGAAGCCAAGGAAATGGTGTTCGCCCACACCTGATTTCATGGGACACAGGATCGAGCAGGATTCGCTTGGGACCCTCGCGGTTCCCGCGGAAGCGCTGTACGGCATACACACCGCCCGGGCAATGGAGAATTTTGCCATCGCGGGCCGTTGCGTTCATCCCCGGTTGTGGCGCGCGTACGGCTGGGTCAAACTGGCATGCGCCAAGGTCAATCATGACCTGGGCCTGTGGCAGGACACGCCTGAACGGGCACGTGCCGTGTTCCAGGCCTGTGAAGAACTGATTCGCGGAGACCTGGACGCATGGAACCTGACGGACGCGCTGCAGGGAGGAGCCGGCACCAGCACCAACATGAACGTGAACGAGGTGCTGGCGAACCGGGCGTTGCAACTCCTTGGCGAATCTCCAGGCCGGTATGACCTGGTATCTCCCCTGGATCACATCAACCGGCACCAGTCCACCAATGACACCTATCCGACCGCGTTGCGCGTGGCGTTACTGTATGGACTGCGCGAGGTGGAAGCGTCGCTGGTACGCCTCCAGGAAGCCTTTCAGAGGAAAGAACAGGAAACCGCGGGCGTTGTCAAGGTCGGGCGCACCGAAACACGGGACGCCGCGCTCATCACGCTTGGACGGGAAATGGGGGCCTACGCCGAGGCTTTCGCGCGGGATCGCTGGCGGGTATTCAAGTGCTTCGAGCGTCTCAGGGTCGTCAACCTGGGAGGCACCGCGATCGGCACGGGATGTGGGGCGCCCCGGACGTATATTTTCCGGGTTACGGACACGTTACGGGAGTTGACAGGCCTGCCTCTGGCCCGGGCAGAAAATCTCGTGGAGGCCACGCAGAACGCGGACGTGTTCGCGGAAACTTCCGGCATTCTCCGCACGTGCGCCGTGTCCCTGCTGAAAGTCGCTACTGACCTGAGGCTACTTTCCTCGGGGCCAGACGCGGGCCTTCATGAAATCCGGCTGGCCCCGCTACAGGCGGGATCATCCATCATGCCCGCGAAAGTCAACCCGGTCATCCCGGAAACCGTCAGCCAGGCCGCCATGAAAATCATGGGCAACGACCAGGTGATCGCCTTCGCGGCGGCGTCCGGCAGCCTGGAACTCAATCCTTTCATGCCGTTGATCGCGGACATCATGCTGGAAAGCGTGGAATTGTCTCGCGCGGCATGCGAATCCTTTGCCGACCGATGCGTGGCGATGCTGGAAGCCGACGCGCGACGTTGCCGGGAACTGGTGAATGGCGCCACCGCGGTGGCCCTTGCCCTGGTTCCCGCCCTGGGATACGAGCGAGTCGCCATGCTGGTAAAAACAGCCCATGAACGGAACGTGCCCCTGAAAAAACTGGTCATGGAAGAAGGATTACTGGACGATCGCACTTGGGAATCTCTGACCTCGGCCGAAGCCGTCACCAGGCTGGGATTTCCGGACCCCCCGCCGGAAGAGGGCGGCGTTCCCCCGCTGTACTGACGGAGCAGGAATACCTATCATGCAATCCACACCCAAGGGGATGAGATTACACATCGGTTTTTTCGGACGGCGGAACGTGGGTAAATCCAGCCTGCTGAACGCCATCACCCGCCAGGACGTGTCGCTCGTTTCCGAGCAGGCCGGCACGACGACGGACCCGGTAGAAAAGCCGATGGAACTGCTGCCGCTTGGTCCCGTGCTGTTCATCGACACGGCTGGTATCGATGACGAGGGCGCGCTGGGCGCCCAACGGGTCGAACGCACCCGGCGCGTGCTTGATCGCACCGATCTCGCGGTACTGGTGGTCACGGGAGACCAGTGGGACCGCTTTGAAGAGGACCTGCTGTCCGCCTTCTCGGAACGAAAGATTCCGGTAGTCGTGGCCATCAACAAAATAGATGTGAAGCCGCCATCGGAGACCCTGCCGCGCGAACTGAACGCGAAAAAGATCCGAGTAGTGCCGGTCAGCGCGCTAACCGGAGCAGGACTGGACGCGTTGCGACAGGCCCTGCTCGATACGGCTCCGGCTGATTTCTTCGAGCAGTCCGTGATTCTTTCCGACCTGGTGGGACCGGGAGAAGTGGCCGTGCTGGTGGTGCCCATCGACAAGGAAGCCCCAAAGGGCCGCCTGATTCTGCCCCAGGTACAGACCATCCGGGACCTGCTGGACGGGGACGCGTGGTGCGTGGTGGTCAAGGAACGGGAGTTGCGCGAGGTGTTCGACCGGTTGCGCACACCGCCGAAAATCGTGGTCACCGATTCCCAGGCCTTTCTGAAAGTGGCCGCGGACACGCCGCCCGGTATTCCGATGACCAGTTTTTCCATCCTCTTCGCCCGTTACCGGGGAGATCTCGTGGCCCAGGCTGCCGGGGCGCGCGCCATAGACCGGTTGAAGCCTGGAGATCGGATCCTGATCGCCGAGTCCTGCACGCATCACCCGATCGCCGACGATATCGGCCGGGTGAAAATTCCCAGGTGGCTCACCCAGTTCGTGGGAGGGGCGTTACAGTTTGAGCACACGCAGGGACTGGACTTTCCCGAAGATCTTTCGCCGTACGCCCTGGTCATTCACTGCGGAGGATGCATGACCAGCAGGCGGGTGGTATTGTCCCGGGTGCACCGGTGTAAGGCGCAGGGCGTGCCGATCACCAATTACGGCGTGGCCATCGCCCACAGCCTCGGAATCCTGGAGCGCGCGCTGGCGCCCTTCCCCGCGGCGCTGGAGGCCTGGCGCAACGGGTGAAAAGAAAGCGTCTCCGCCCGCTCAGTCAAACAGGTTGGCATCAGTGACCGCGCCCGTGGAGGCGGAAGAGACCAATTTCGCGTACTTGGCCAGCACGCCCCGGGTATACCTTGGCTTGGGACGTTTCCAGGCGGCCCGGCGTTGTTTCAGTTCCTCGTCCGGCACCTCCAGCGTGATGGTGCGGGCCTCCGCGTCAATCGTGATCCAGTCACCATTTTTCACGAGGGCGATGGTGCCGCCTTCGTAGGCCTCCGGCGTAATGTGGCCCACCACGAAACCATGGCTGCCACCGGAAAACCGACCGTCAGTGATAAGGGCCACGTCTTTACCAAGCCCACGTCCCATAACGGCCGAAGTGGGGGAGAGCATCTCCCGCATGCCAGGCCCACCCTTGGGGCCCTCGTAACGGATCACGATCACGTCGCCTTTACGCACCGTGCCGTCCAGGATTCGTTTCAGGGCGTCTTCCTCGGAATTGAACACCCGCGCCCGACCCCGGAACCGGGTGCCTTCTTTTCCTGAAATCTTGGCGACCGCGCCCTCTTCGGCGAGGTTGCCGCGCAGAATGACGAGGTGTCCATCCGGCTTGATGGGGTTGTTCAGCGGCCGGATGACCTGCTGGCCTTTCGGGTATGGCTTGACCCCGCGCAGGTTTTGCTCGAGGGTTTTACCGGTGACCGTCAGGCAGTCGCCGTGCAGGAGACCCGCCCTGAGCAGTTCTTTGAGCAGTGGCGTCAGGCCGCCAATTCGCGCGAGGTCCCAGGTAACAAACCGACCGCTGGGCTTGAGATCCGCCAGCACGGGCACTCGCCTGCCGATCCGCTCGAAATCTTCCAGGGTCAACTTGACTCCCGCGGCGAAGGCCATGGCCGGAAGATGCAACACGGCGTTGGTGGAACCGCCAAGGGCCATGACCACGGTAATGGCGTTTTCAAAGGCCTTGCGGGTCATGATGTCCCGAGGCCGAATGTTCTTTTCAATCAGGGCCATCACTGCAGCCCCGGCCCTGCGGCAGTCTTCCCTTTTTTCATCGGACACGGCCGCCTGCGCGGAACTGTTGGGCAGGCTCATGCCAAGGGCCTCGATGGCGCAGGCCATGGTATTGGCGGTGTACATGCCGCCACAGGCTCCCGGACCGGGGATGGCACAGGATTCGATTGCTTTCAGTTCGTGGTCGGTAATATCTCCGCGGGCATGCTGTCCCACCGCTTCAAACACGGACACGATGTCCACATCCCGGTCCTTGTAACAACCGGGCAGGATGGTGCCGCCGTAGACGAACACGGAAGGACGGTTCAGCCGGGCCATGGCCATGACGCAACCGGGCATGTTCTTGTCACACCCGCCAATGGCCACAAGGCCATCGAAATGCCCACATCCCACTACCGTCTCCACGGAGTCGGCGATGACTTCCCGGGACACCAGGGAATACTTCATGCCCTCGGTTCCCATCGAAATGCCATCGGAAATCGTGATGGTGTTGAAAATAACTGCCTTGCCACCGGCCTGGTTCACGCCAGTTTCAGCTTCGCGGGCCAACTGGTCGATATGCATGTTACACGGGGTCACCATGCTCCACGTGGAAGCGATACCGACCTGGTTTTTTTGGAAATCCTCATCGGTGAATCCTACCGCGCGTAACATGGCCCGGCTCGCCGCGCGTTCCGGCGGATCGGAAATCACCCGGGAATAAGGACGGCTCTGAACCTGTCGAGATTTTTTCGTAGACATATCGGTTCTCCGCGTTCGAGGAATCACGCAAGAAAACCGTCCCAGCCGATATTTTGTTCCCGGACCGATTTGATCAGCGATCCCGTCCCCGTTGAGCCACCGGAGGCACAACCGGCCGCCACGGGGATTCATATGGACCGATGTCCTCGAAGGGAATCCGCTCAAAGCCGTAAATGCCCGGTCCCTTTGGATCATCGCTCATGGAAAAATCTCCAAGGGGGGCGCGTGGGAAGGGATCGCTCTGGGGCACGTGCAAGGCCATTACCGCGTCCTTCACGACCTCTTGGTGGTCATTCCGATAGTCTTCCTCGCAGTTGATGAAGAACGTGCGGGTGATGTAATTCCGGTTTGGATGCTCGCGCAAGCCCCCGACTTCAGAGTATCGCGCCTCGTACAGGGTCATGTCATAGGTGTTCCGGGAAAACCACTCGTCCAGGTACGCCTGCCAGCGATCGGCTGACCACGGCGTAAAACTGACGCCGTAGCGGCACGCGTGAAACACGCAGTTCTCGATCCGGTTGTCCTTGCCCCCATGAATCTGAACACCACCAAAATTACCCGCGGACGCTTTATGGAAAATGTTTCCGAAAATCCGAACCCCGCTGATGGCATCGTCCAGGCGGATACCTGCCGCTCCGCAATGCAACTGCTCGCCCCGGCCATCCCAGTTGCCCACGTGATGCCAGTAGTTCCACCGGAGCACCACGCCACGAATCAGGGGATCCCCCCACATGTCCGTGCCGCCCTGGTCGTCAGATTCCAGCACGACGTCGTGCACCTCGTTGTACTCGATGAGGTGCTCCCGTCCGCCGACCCGGAACGCGCTGCTGGGAATATGGTGACAGAGATTATGGGCAAGGCGAATCCCCACGCCACTAACCAGCACGGCCGGGGTATAGGTGTGATCAATACGGGACAGGTGGTGTATGTCGCAGTTTTCCACGATATGACCACTGGACGCCAAGGTCGCCGTGTCTCCGCCACTGATGCTGATGCCGGTACGCCCGAGGTTGAAGATGTCACAGGAGTGAATGACGTGCTGTTCACCTCCATTAATGGTGACACCCACGCCGCCGGCATTCCGGACGGAACATCCCAGGATCCGGACATCCTTGCCTCCGCTGACCAGCAACACGTCCCCGGAAGCATACGCGAAATCGAGGTTTTCAAGGCGGGCGTGCGACACATTGTCAAGAGTCATCAACGCGGCAGGGGTAACGGACAGCACCCATTCCGCGCCTTCCGCGGGAGCGGGCGGGTACACGTACAGTTTCATGGCTTCCCGGTCGATCCAGTATTCCCCGGGCTGATCCAGTTCACAAAGCATGTTGAATGCCACGAACTTTCCGTCCGCCCGGTATCCATACGTGTGCCAGGGAGGCGCAAGATCGATCCAGCCCGTCTCCGCGTCGATCGCGGCAATTTTTTCGTAGGAATCCGCCCACTCCCAGAACCAGTAACCGTAGAGCCAGCCCTCAGGCTCCTGCTTCCAAGCGGCCAGCCGGTCGGTGGTCACCCGGATCCGGCCTTGTTTCGAGCCCTTGCGCCCATGACTGTCCACGGGCAACTCGTCCGTGACCTCCGCGACCCGCAGCATGGTCTGTCCGGGGTCGGGATACTGGGCCATCCGCAGGGGTTCGCCATTCATGAACAGTTCGGTTACGGGATGGGTGATGAAACCGGCCCCGGAGGCGAAACCGCCCAGGCGTAAAGGAGACAACCCGTCCAGGCCGCTCTGTTTCAGGTCGGCCACCCATATTTTTCCCCGGGCCGCCGCGGGCAGACGATCGGGGCATTCGGACGCTTCCAGGGGACGCACTCCCCGCAGAACCACGCCCCCACTGAAGGTAACGCGTTCCCCCTTCGCCGGGGCAATCACGAGGGGCGCTCCCGGTTGACCGCTCATTGTTTCATCCATGGTCACGGTCCCGGTCAGTGGCACCACGCCGGGCGCCAATTCGATCCGGATTCCGCCCCTAGACCAGCGACCTGACTGCCGAATATTCCGAACTTCGGCAAGGGCATCCTGAAGGTGTTCGTAGACCGGCTGACTGCTGTCACCATCGGGAACGCTACCCACCCGCAGGACCAGCCCGGGGGCAGGATCAGGCTCGAGAATGGCGCGACCGTGATCATCCGCCGGCCACTGGGCGTATTCCGGCGCGGGAGGACTGGCCACAGCAAAAAAGCCACACATCATTGGCACACACAGCAACCGCACAAATCTCATGACACGCCTCCTTTCTCAAGGAACCTTGTTTTCCCGTAACAGGCGAAGAAAACGTTCCAGCAGCACGATCGTTTTGGCGTCCTGCAGCGCCTGGGACCGCAGTTGTTCTTCGACCATTTCCACAGGCCACTCGATACGTTCAATCCGTTCCTCCGGTTCTGGTCTTGGCGGAACGGGCGTGAGACCAGATGCCACAAAGAGGTGAATCTTTTCCGAACAGAAGCCGACGGTACCATAAATGATCCCGGCGGAAGTCATGCGCGCTGCCCGAAATCCGACTTCTTCTTCCAGTTCCAGTAAACCGCGGACGCTCGGGTCATCGTTGGGCCCTTCCAGTTTGCCGGCGGGCGCCTCGATGATATCGTGGCCAAGGGCGATGCGGAATTGCCGAACGAGTATGACGACGTGCCCCGTCCACGGCAGCACACACACTCCCCCCGGGTGTTCGACCACCTCACGGTAAGCGGTCTGGCCTTCATCCAGGCGAACGGTTCCGGTCCGGACGGAAAAAATCCGTCCCTGAAATACGCGGTCACTGGTAAGCCAGGTTTCCATGGAATTTCCCACTTCAGACGATAGCGTACACTTCACGCATGGTACCATGTACGCGCTGATTATACCGTGTAGAACTCGTCTCACCCTGACCCGTACCATGGGAAGGAATACAATCCTGGACATGTTCCGATCAGATAAAGGTTAGGCCTATGGGTCCACGACGAGCGTTGATCACTGTCCCATACCTGGTAGTCACGGCAACGTTGCTACTGGCGTCCCCTGGATTCGCCCAGTTTGGACGGGCTATTCAGCCGGAGTGGAACGCCACGTTCGAAAGGGACACGTTACATCCCGGAGCAACCTTGCGGGGTTGGCTGTCTTTTTCCTTTCCCGAACCGTGGCATGTCAACGCAAGGCATCCTAAGGAAGATACCCTGATTCCCACGATTCTGGAAATTCCCTCGGACCCGGGTCCGGTCAGGATTTCCGGGGTTGTGTATCCGCAACCCAAGTCTTTCCGATTCGAATTTTCGGACGAAGAGGTCCTGGTTTACGGTCCCCGGTTTGTTATCGGAATAATCGTCGAAACGGATCACAATATCAGTCCCGGATCCTACACGATTCCCCTGAACCTGCGATACCAGGCGTGCAACAATACCACGTGCATGCCCCCCCGGACCCTGGAAATCCCGCTGGCCGTAACCGTCACGGGAGACGAAGACCAGGAATCCGCGGTTAAAACACCACCGGAAGAACTGGATTGGTCTGCCGCGGAGTACCTGGAAACCACGCGCACCCCTTCCAGTGAAACCACTGAAACAGAGACGGGGCCACGCCCTGCACCCGCCCCGCCTGACAAGGCCGCCACCCCAGAGGCCCGTACCGCGCCACCGGGAAACTGGCGGGAACTCGCCGAGCGCTTCACGATAACCGGACGGCTGGACGGGTTCGTGGGGACCACGGCCTTCCTGGATTTCGTGGACGCGGCGGAACGGGGCGAGGATAGTTCAGGACAAGGTTTTGGTCAGCGGCGGTTCTGGATCGTGCTGCTCCTTATCCTTGGCGGGGGACTGCTGCTCAACCTGACCCCTTGCGTGCTGCCGATGATCCCCATCAACCTGGCCATCATCGGGGCGGGAGCAAGGGCCGGTTCGAAAGGCCGGGGGTTTGTTCTCGGCCTGGCCTACGGCGCGGGCATCTCGATCGTGTACGGGCTGCTGGGCCTTGCCGTGGTGCTGGGGATCTCCACCGCGTTCGGCACCATTAACGCCACCGTGTGGTTCAACGTTCTGATCGCGCTACTTTTTGTGGTGCTGGCTCTTGCCATGTTCGATCTCGTCCAGATCGATTTTTCCCGGTACCAGTCCCGGTTCAATCTTTCCGGGCGCGCCGGCAGCACGGCCGCCGCATTGGGCATGGGTGCGGTATCGGCCCTGCTGGCGGGGGCCTGCGTCGCGCCGGTGGTCATTTACACGGTGGTGTACGCCCAGGACCTGTACAGCCAGGGTAACCGTGGCGCCCTGCTGCTGCCGTTCCTGCTGGGCGTGGGCATGGCCCTGCCATGGCCCTTCCTCGGCATGGGCCTGAGCCTGCTGCCCAGGCCCGGAAAATGGATGACCCGGGTCAAACAGGGTTTCGGCGTCTTCATCCTGCTGTTCGCGTTATATTACGCCCACCTGGGCTGGACCCTGTGGCACGGCCAGAAAGAACCGGCGGCGGCCGCGGAGGGGTGGACCCCTTCACTGGAAGCGGGCCTGAGACAGGCGCTGGAAACGAACCAGCCGGTCATCATCGATTTCTGGGCGACGTGGTGCAAGAACTGCGCGGTTATGGACCGGCAGACCCTGAAAGATCCCCGGGTTGTGGAACGCCTGTCCGGTTATTCACGCGTGAAATACCAGGCGGAAGACCTGGAAGCGCCTGAAACCCGCGAGGTCACGCGCTATTTTGAGGTCAAGGGACTACCGACCTTTATCATCCTGAAGCCGAAACCTTGACGGGGTAACCTGTCCATTACCGGAAAGGGAGAAAAAGGGTGGACGGCCTGCGTGTCGTGCTGGATCATCTGCTGACGGTCGCGGGTTTTGTATTGGCGCTCACGCTGGTGCTTCGGGTGCTTGGGGAGCGTCGTCAGCCCGGGGGAACGATGGCATGGTTGCTGGCCATCGTGCTGATTCCATACGTCGGGGTTCCCCTGTACCTGTCGCTGGGGGGACGCAAGCTTGCCCGCCAGGCCAGCCGGAAAACACCGCTGTACGCCACAAATCGGGGCGAACTGCATCTTGTGGAAGAAACCTTTTTCCAGGGAGGGCGCCGGCTGGTCCAGGCGGG
>JAGPFE010000078.1 GCA_018056705.1 Candidatus Hydrogenedentota bacterium
GGGGTCCAGCGTGGCAAACAGTTTGTCTTCCGCGAAAGCATCCGCTCCCGTCAGCGCGTTGAGCAGGGTGCTTTTAGCAGCGTTGGTGTATCCCACGAGGGTTGCCGTGAACACTCCCGTGTCGTTCCGGCGTTTGCGCTGGATCTGGCGATCCTGCCGGACCGTTTCCAACTCGGTTTCCAGTCGGCGGATCCGTTCGCGGATCACGCGGCGGTCCACCTCCAGTTTCTGTTCGCCGGGACCGCGCACGCCAATGCCTCCCTGCTGGCGCATGATGGAGCCCCTTCCGGTCAGTCGGGGCAGGAGGTAGCGCAACTGCGCCAGTTCCACCTGGCAGCGTCCTTCGTGGGTGCGGGCCCGCTGCGCGAAGATGTCCAGGATCAACTGGGTGCGATCCAGGACTTTCACGCCCAGGATTTCCTCCAGTTTGGCGCCTTGGGCTGGCGTCAGATCGGAGTCAAAGATGACCACTTCCGCCCCAAGTTCTTCAACCATTCCCTTCAGGACGTTGACTTTACCCTCGCCGATAAGCGTGGAAGGCTCGGGACGGGCTCGACGTTGCGTGATAGTGCCACAGACCACCGCTCCTGCCGTGCGGGCCAGTTCCCGCAGCTCGGCCAGGGATTCTTCGACTTCACGGTCATTTTCTTCCGGTAGAATGAGGCGGGCCAGGATCGCCTTTTCAGTGACTGGCGGCCGGGGGATGTCAATCATCCGCTGGGTTGTTGTCATGAAAACCTTGTCCTGTTTCGACGCGGTTCGGAATGATTCCCTCATCTTGGTTTATTATATGCTAAGAACGAGAAGATGGTTCAGCGTGTTAACCGTGGCCCAAACCAGAGGAGGTTCCGGTATGCGGACAGTACTAGCGTGGCGTGGTTGCCTGGCCCTGGCATTGACATGTGGCCTGGTCGGGGCATTAACGGCCTCCGCGGCAGACGACAAGGTCGTAGAACTCTTCAACGGTAAAGATTTCACCGGCTGGAAACTGTTCATTCCCGATCCTGCCGCTGATGTAACCAAAACGTGGTCCGTGAAAGACGGCATCATTCACTGTACCGGGGAACCGGCGGGCTATTTCCGCACCACGACGCCATACGCTGATTATGAACTGACCCTCGAATGGCGCTTCCCGGGAAAAGGCGGCAACAGTGGCGTGCTGTTGCACGTTCAGGACAAGGACGAGGTGTGGCCTAAATCCATCGAGGCCCAGTTGAACAGTGGGGACGCGGGGGATATATGGGTTATCGGCGGCACCACCTTCAAGGAACACGGCGGCAAGGAAGACCGGCGGGTGCCCAAGAAGGAGAAATCGAGTGAAAAACCGCTGGGTGAGTGGAATCAGTATCGAATCGTGTGCAAGGGGGATACCATCGAATTGTACGTGAATGGCGTGCTGCAGAACCGGGCGACCCAGTGTTCCGTCACGTCCGGTTATATCGGTTTCCAGAGTGAAGGCACGCCCATCGAATTCAGAAATATCCGACTGCGGCCGCTTAAAGACTGACGCGCCTTTCTCTTCCTCAGAGCGGGGAGAGAAACGCGAGTTTCCGGGACTCCGGAGCGTCTAGCCGTAATTCCACGGTGAGGGCGGGTCCGGGGGTTTTGGCCGCCTTGACCAGCAGGGTGTTGCGTCCCGGTCGCAGCACACACTCGGCGGATTGCCACGCGGGCGTGGTGAACGAGGTCTCGCGTTCGATCTGGCTGATTGCCGGCGTGTCGTTTACCCATACCCGGAAAGGCCAGGAAGAACGGGCCTCCAGCCTGGCGAAACAGCGTTTTTCCACCTCGATTTCCGCCCAGGCGTAAGCCGTGAACCGGCCCCAGTCGGCCGGCGCAAGGCTTTCGCCGATCACTTCGGAAAAATTCAAGCGAATGGTCGCGTCCGCGGGCACGCAGTGTGACCGCCACATCACGGGCAGGTGACTACCCGGGTATATGCCGTTGAACTGGAGTTCCTGTTCGGGTGGGAACGGCTCCAGGATACCCCTGTCGGACCAGTTGGGAAAGGGGCCGATGAATCGCCACGCGCGCGCGCGCTGTTCGTTCGCCTGGCGGATCCATTCGACCATCCGGGATTCCGGCGGCAGGGGCTTGTCCGGCGGGACGGAGCGACGGGAGAAGTGGGTCAGCAGGTTGACGAACAGCCGATCTGCCACGGGATCGACGCCGAGGTAATCCAGCAGGGGCAAGGTGATGAAAGCGATCAATCCCGCGCCAAGGTGTTTGACGACAATGCCGTGGTATTCGCTCCAGGTGTCGAGGGAGCCGGCGACCGAGGGCATGTAACACGTCAGGATATGTTCTATGCTGCCCGTCCGGTATACCCGTCGGGGCAACAGGTTCCGCGTCATGTACAGGACCTCACCACTGCCGCTCAAGCCCTCGAACACGGGATGAATCATGGGACAGAACAAGGCGGTGTCCTGTCCCGCGATGCTGGGCATAAAGGCTTCACCGAGCTCGGGAATGTCCGCGATCTCGGCCAGGCTGTCCCAGTCCGACGGGGGTGAGAACATCAGCGCGACGGCTCCCCCTCGTACCTGGGCAAGCATCTGGGCCAGCGCGTTGTCAGGATAGCCCGCCAGGGAATTCGAAAAAGGCACGATGATATGGACGGGCGCCAGCAGCGTGCCCGGAACCGCCAGTTTCCGGATGGTCTCGGTGTAGCGGCCATTCTGGTCGAGCACATGAACCCGGCCTTCAAAACGCGCGGCAGGCTTGACCACGTAAAAAGGACGTCGCGTTTCAACGGGAGACTGGTTTTCACCCAGAATGCTTACCCGAAGGTGATGGGTGCCCGTGGCACCCGACGCGGCAATGGTGCCTTCCCACATCGGCTGGCGGTGCCTGGGCAGGTAACGGATACCGCGGCGTTTTTTCCAGAGAATCTGCCCGGATGGACTTTGAATCTGCAGATGAAGTTCCCCGGCGCTTTCGTTTTTAGTCCAGTTGGCCGTGAAAATCTGCAGTCCGCATTCCTGCCGGGGGGTAAGATTATCCTGGGCGAAGTGAATGATGGGTCGCACCGGCAATTGCGCGTCCCGTAACGCGCCAAGGACTGGCAACGGATGACCATGCCGATCCAGCAGGCCGATACCTGGTTTTTCGCCCGTTTCCACCAGCGGGTCGATCACGTAGCCCGCGATTTTCGGATTCAGGGTGATCGCGTCGATGGTCCGGCTGATGGTGTCGCACTGGAGATCCCGGCGAACGGCTTGCGGCCCATCCTCGCCCCGGAAAGACAGGGCCAGGGCCTGGTATATGTCCGGATGCGAATCTTTCCGCGGCGTGGCGTGGCCGGGGCTCGAGAGCCAGACCATGTTCACCGCCTTATCCGCGCCGGCATGGCGTAAGTGCCGCTCTTCATCCCGTGAAAGCGGGGAGGATGTTTCAAACCGGATGATCTCCAGCGGTAACCCCGTAGTCTGGTAAGGCTTCACGAGAAACCGTTCCGCGGTCGGACGATCGAAACCGGCAAGGATCAGCCGACTGGGATCCTGCTTCCGCACGGATTGTATGGTACTTGCGGAGGTTTCGGAAGGCATTTCACGGCCAGTTGGCGCGCCGGCGGTGACCGTCCAGCAGCAGAGCGCGGGATGATGTTGCCTGGCCTGAAAGGCAGCCTCGAAATCGGGACCGGCTGGATCGGTAGCGGGAGCGGTCTGCCGGGTGGAGGGATCGGACCAGTCTTCGATGACGCACAGCCCGGCCCGATCACAGGCCTCCAGGATGAATTCCGGGGTTTGCCCTCCCCTGATCCACAGGGCGTTCAGTCCCGCGTTCCTGGCTTCCCGGATTATTTCCCCCGCGCCGATTCCCGTGTCGCCCGTTTCCAACGCGCGCAAGGCTTCCAGGTGCAGCGTGGCAGCCCGGAGAAAGAAGGGGTAACCGTTCAGGTACAGCCGCCGGTCCTGTACCGTCAGGTCCCGAAGCCCCCAGGATTTCTGCGCCCGATCCATTAGTTTACCCTTCCGGGACCGGAGTTCCACGTTCAGGGTGAGCAGGGCCGGGTGGTCCGGCCTCCAGCGAGGCGCGGTGGGTAACGATAGTTCAAACACACCGGGTATTCCGGACGCTTCCAGTCCTGTTTCCGGAACCCGGACTGTGACTTCCAGGTCGTCCGCCGGGCCGTCAACCGTTACTTCGACCATGGCCCGCTTGCGGAGAGGGTCCGGTCGGATAATGACAGCAGTAATGCCCGGCACGGGAACGACTTCCAGCACCGGCGCGCCCCAGCAATGTCCCCCGGGATACAGCGTCATTTCCAGCGAGGCGTTTTTTTGCCCGATGGAAAGTTGTTCGGTAATGTCTCGACGGAATGAAATCCCAAAGTCGGAAGGGGGGAGAAGGCATTGCCCGTTGAGAAGGATTTCCGTTTTGGAACAGGTGCCTGGAATGGACAGAAAAGCGCGGAATGGCGTTTTTTTCGGCAGGACGGAAAGATCGATTTCCCTGGTGAACCGGTTCGCGTGTTCGTCCCCAGTTAGACGGTGGAAAGGCCAAAGGGGCGTATCGGGAATATCCACGCGCTCCACCGGCGCCTCGTGTCCGTCCGGAGGTTGTTCCATCAGGACATGCCGTGACCATGCCCCGTCCAGCCTTAAACTTTCAATCCGCATATAAGAATCTCAGCGTTGAGTCTGGTGTTCCGCCCCAGGCACCCTGTACGGAGTCATAGTATACCTTTTTCACAACGGGTGGTCATAATTCCCTTGACGCGTGACGCGCCCCGTGAGTGCACGATAAGATTTCTCCTCACTTCGTTCGCCGACATGACAAGACACGCCGGCGATTATAAGGCTGTCCCATCGCGCGTTGGTATAGAAGGTCCGGAGGGAATGACGTTCACCGAAAGGGCAACCCATCGTCAAGCCGCGCGATGGTATCGAAGGCCCGCGGAGTAAAAGGGTTGTCGCAATGACCACTCATTGTCATGCGGTATGGCGACTTGACTTTCCCTGATTCCGTTCCTGGCGTTTCCCCATTCGGCCTGTACTTTTCAGTTAGAACGCAAATGTTATGCGATTCCAGTTGCTTTTCGTTTCTGTGTTGTTCGTTCGCCTGAACATTGTTATTTCGCCACCGCGTTGTCATGTCGAGCGAAACGAGAAATCTTCCACTTACGTCGTTGAAGCCCTGTTCTTCTATTCGAATCGTTGTTTCTGCCAGTGGTGCGTTGTCCGCGTGGCATCAATCCTCGGGACGTTCTCCAGCGGGGGCCATCATGACCAGCCTCGGATAAAACCGGGCCAGTGGTTCCACGAGGTCCTGCTGCGCCCGCATTACCGTTTCTATATCCTTGTACACCGCGGGAACCTCGTCAATACCCGCGCGCAGCACTTTGACGCCCCGCTTCCGTAGTAACTCGGCAAAGTCACTCCACCTGAAGGTTCGTTTTGCCTGGCTGCGGCTTATTTTGCGTCCAGCTCCATGGGCCGCGCTGTTCAGGGATGCCGGGTTACCCTTGCCGCGGACAAGGTAAGCCGGCGACGCCATGGATCCCGGAATGATTCCGAGGCAACCTGTACCGGCGGGTGTCGCGCCTTTGCGATGCACGATGACTTCTTCTCCGTCCAGGTTTTCTTTCCAGGCATAATTGTGGTGGTTTTCCACGGTGAAGATGGGAACCGCTCCCAGTCGCTTGAGAATATGCTCGTGAATCAGGGCATGGTTGGCCGCGGCATATTCCCCCATGAGATGCATGGCCTGCCAGTATTCCCAGCCTTCCTGTGTATGCAGGGGCAACCAGGCTAGCCGGGACAGTTCCGGTGGCAGTTGCCGCAGTCGTTCCCTGGCGACGCGGCTGTAATGCTCGCAAACGAGCGCCCCTGTGCCCCGACTCCCGCTATGGGAGAGCAGGGCAAGGTAACGACCCGGTGGAATGGTCAGGTGCTCGTCCCACACCTCCAGTTCACCAAATTCCACGAAATGATTACCACTTCCGCTGGTGCCCAGTTGGGCCCACGCCTTGTCCTTGTGGGTTCGGGTGACTGGAGACACGCTCCAGTCCCTGTCCATGACCGGATGCTGTCTTCGAGGATGCCACTCCGCGCCCACGCCAAAACGGGTTTCTTTAAGCAGGGCATCCTCCAGGGCATCCTGTCGGGTTGCCAGGGATTCAGCCGGCCAGTCCAGCACGCTCATTTTCATCCTGCAGGCGATGTCCACTCCTACCGCCCACGGAATCACGGCGTCGCGAACCGCCAGAACCCCGCCGATGGGCAGGCCGTATCCCACGTGGGCGTCGGCCATCAGGGCGCCCCGGATCGATACGGGCAACTGGCAGGCTCGTTCCATCTGCAGGATGGCCTCGGGATCGATGTCGTCGCCCCACTGCTGCCAGGATGCGGGCTGTTCCCGCGGCAAGGCAATACTAGAGCCCATGACCGAGGTTTGCTTACGTTTACGGTGTTTAGGCGGATTTCTGTCTTTGGATTTTCTGCCCATGTCGAACGCTCCAGGTAAGGTCCACGCGTTCCGGTCACTCAACTGTTGTATGTACCGATACCGGCCCGCGAACCAATTAATCATAACGTTCAAGCCCCATAAAAAGTTTTCCGCCGGATCGGTGGCCCGGTCCGGCGGAAAAGTATCTCAGGTTGATCAGGTTATTCGGTGGTTACCCGTCGCCGGGTGAACCGCGCGCCGAAAACGCCCAGCAGCGCGGCCGTCAGCAGCAGGGCCATGCCACCCGCCGCCGGAACACCCTGGACCACGGTGATGTAGCGGGCGCGTGTCATGGTATCCGCCCCATCGGCGCTGGTTACTGTCAGCGTTACGGTGTATTCACCCGGTTCAGCGTACACGTGGGTCGGGTTCTGCTCCGTGCTGGTTTCTCCGTCGCCGAAGTTCCACAGCCATCCGGTGATCGGGGACTGGCCAGGCGTTGACTGGTCCGTGAACCGCACCGTGAGCGGCGAGGATCCCGACTGGGTGTCGCTGGTGAAGGCCGCCATGATGGTGTTCGCCGCGCCAACCGCCACGTAGGCAGCCCTGGTGATCTGGTTACTGCGGCCATTTGTGTCAGTGACCGTCAGGGTTACGTTATAGGAACCCGATACGTTGTAGGTGTGCAGCGGCGCGGCTTCCGCGCTGGTGAAACCATCACCGAAATCCCACAACCGGGACACGATGGGCGCGTCGCCCGGTATGGAGCGGTCGGCAAACTGCACCGACAGCGGCGCTTTTCCGGAACGCGGATAGGCCGTGAAGTCTGCCGTCGGGCCACCGGCCGCCGTAACCACCACGAAGTTGGGCTTGGTGATTTCCGAGACGCCCAGCGCGGTGGTTACCCGCAACGTTACCGCGTAACTGCCGGGATTGGCGTAGGTGTGCTGCGGTGCGGGCTGGATGCTGGTCTGCCCGTCACCGAAGTTCCACAGCCACTCGGTGATCGGCGCGTTGCCGGGTATGGACAGGTCCACGAACTGTACCGTCAGCGGCGCGTTGCCCGTGGCCGGGACGGCAGTGAAATCGGCGGATGGCCCGTCGGGCGCCGTCACGAGCACGTAAGCCGACCGGGTGATCGAGTCCTGGGTACTGTCCGTGGCAGTGACCGTCAGGCTGATCGTGTAGGTACCCGGGGCGGCATAAGCGTGCCGTGGAGAACGATCCGTGCTGGTCTCGCCATCGCCAAAATCCCACTGCCAGGCAGTGATCGGACGGGATCCCGCCGTGCTCAGGTCGTAGAACTGGACCGGTATACCTACCCGGGCCGCCAGCGGCCACGCGTCGAAATCAGCCGTCGGGGGCGTGGGCGCGTTAACCGTGATGAAGTTACTCTTTACCTCGTTGTCACTGCCCGCGCCGGTGGAGACCGTCAGCGTGACCGTGTAGGTACCTGCCGTGTTATAGGTATGGCTCGGGCTCTGGAGCGTGGACGTCTGGCCATCACCGAAATCCCACAGCCAGGACTGTATCGGCAGGGACCCTGGCAGCGACTGGTCGCCAAAGTACACCGTGTCGCCCACGAGTACCGATGTCGGCCCGCCACTGAAAATGGCCGTCGGTCCAACCGGATCCGTCACGAGGATATAGTCTGCCTTGGTCTCGATGCTCATGCCGTAGTCAGTCTGGACGGTCAACGAAACCGTGTACAGGCCGGAAGCGGTATACGTGTGACTGGGGTTCTGGTCGGTACTGGTGTCACCGTCTCCGAAATGCCACAGCCAACTGGTGATCGTGCCGGTTCCCGGCAACGACTGGTCCACGAACTGGACGACCAGCGGACGGGCACCCGCCGTGGGCGTGGCCATGAACTGTGCGACCGGTCCGTCACCCGGATCACCACTCGCGCCGGGTACGTTCACGTACGCGCCGGCCGGTACCGTGGTAGACCACGTCTGACCCGGACCCAGCACGCCAGGCGTGCCGCCAGAGCCATCGATCAGCCTGGGCACGTTCACGCCCACGATCAGCGACACGTTCTCGATATTTCCCGAACTGTTCGTGTTGCGGATCAGTACCTGGTCAAACCCCTCGAAGGGAGAAGAACCGTCCGCGACGCGCAACACTCGGAATTCCAGCCCGTTGTTCGCGTTGAAAGGCGGATTTTCCACGCCATTGTTCCAGTAGTTTGGTTTCAGCCAGCCCCGGCTGTCCGGGCCGCCGGCCAGTTCGGGAATGACCGGCGTTTTACCGCCAATGAAAGGATTCATCATTTTCAACAGCGGGTCATGCGTGGCCGCGCCTTGAACAAGGCTGGCCGTTCCACTCTGAGGCGAAGCCGAAGCCAGCATGGAGGCGTTCATGTTGGAAATCACGGTCACCGCGCCATTCCGGTCCGGATCGGCGTTGAATGGATTGGCGGCGACCACCGTCGCGTTTCCGGCCAGCACCACCGAACCATGCAGTTTGACCATGCCGGGTGTGGCATACCCGCCGGAACCGCCCGCTCCACCAGTGCCGCCGGCCGCGCCGGCCGCGCCGTTACCGCCCTGACCACCGTCGCCGCCACGCCCACCGACGCCGACGATACCCCAGGAACCGATGCCGAGCGTCCGGCCCCCATTCTGTCCCTGGACGCCGGCAGATCCGTTGGTCGGACCCTGTGGAGAGGGCTGGGCCGCCGAACCGGCTGACCCCGGCTGGGGCGTGCCCGCGGAGACGTTGATGGTGGTGCCGGAACCGACACGCAACAGGCCTCGGGCGGCAAGCACGACCGCGCCACCGCCGTCCGCGCCCTTTCCGCCATTGCCACCAAGGCCACCACTGCCTCCCGTGCCGCCATTGCCGCCGGTACCACCCGTCGCGCTGGGTTGCCCTCCGATCGGGCTGGGCGGCCACGTCTGGTTACCGTTGTACGATCCGTCATTACCCGGAGTAGCCGCGCCACCCGATCCACCGGCCGCGCGGTAATTGCCCAATATGCTGTCCTGCGCCGCGCCGCCCCCACCACCACCGCCGGCACCACCGGAACCGCCGCCGCCACCCCCGCCGCCCGCCCCGCCCCCCCCACCACCCCCCCCGC
>JAGPFE010000079.1 GCA_018056705.1 Candidatus Hydrogenedentota bacterium
GCCCCGTCGCGCCCCGCGCGGGGCGCGTGGATTGAAACACGATGTCGTTGAACCAGCGGTCGCAGAAATAGGGTCGCGCCCCGCGCGGGGCGCGTGGATTGAAACCATGCGTTGGGCGGCGCGGCGCGGGAGATGGAATGTCACGCCCCGCGCGGGGCGGATCAGAAGGAGATCTCCGGTGAAAAAAGATATCCACCCGAAAAATTATCGCGAAGTGGTGTTCATGGACGTGAGCGCCGGAGTCAAGTGGCTGACCCGGTCCACGGTGAAGACGGAAAAAACCATCGAAATCGACGGCAAGACCTACCCCTTGTACACGCTGGAGTTGTCCAGCGCGTCCCATCCCTTCTTCACCGGTAAACAGAAGTTCGTGGATACCGAAGGCCGGGTTGACCGCTTCAACAAGAAGTTCAGCAGCAAGTAATTCCATCCCGCCCCGGCATCAGCCATGGACGCCCTGCTGCGGGAAAAACTGCTGGCCGTGGCGGCCGAAGCGGAACGGGTTCAGCGCGAACTGACCACCCCGGAAATAGCGACGGATCCCGCGCGGTGTGCCCGGCTGGCCCGCAAAAACCGGGAACTGGCTGAAATCGTTTCGGCTTTCCGAGAGTACGAACAGGCCGAGGCCAGCTTGCGAGAAGCGGATCGCGTGCTGCGGGATACCGAAGACGTCGAGTGGCGCGAACTGGCCCGGGAAGAAGCGCGCGCCGCGGAAACCCGCATGGCAACCCTTGAAGCGCGGCTCAAGGAACTGATGATTCCCCGGGATCCGAATGACGAGCGGTGCGCCATCATGGAAATCCGGGCCGGAACCGGTGGCGAAGAGGCGGCCCTGTTCGCGGCGGATCTGTTCCGGATGTACAGCCGCTTCGCGGAAAGGCGAGGCTGGTCCATCGAGGTGCTCAACAGCAATCCCACCGGGCTGGGCGGGTTCAAGGAAATCAGTTTCCGGATCGCCGGCGACCAGGTGTTCAGCCAGATGAAATGGGAAGGCGGCGTGCATCGGGTCCAGCGGGTCCCCGACACCGAATCCCAGGGACGCATCCACACGTCCGCGGTCACCGTGGCCGTGCTGCCCGAAGCCGAGGAGGTGGACGTCGCTATCAGTCCGGATGACCTCGAAATCGACGTGTACCGTTCAAGCGGCGCGGGAGGACAGCACGTCAACACCACCGATTCCGCCGTAAGGATCACCCACAAGCCCACCGGCATCGTCGTCACCTGCCAGGATGAACGGTCCCAGCACAAAAACAAGGCCCGCGCGCTCATGATTCTGCGTTCCCGCCTGCTGGAGGCGAAAATCCAGGAGGAAAACGCCGCCCGGGCCGCCCAACGGAAGATCCAGGTGCGATCCGGCGACCGCAGCGAAAAAATCCGGACCTACAACTTCCCGGAAAACCGCGTTACCGACCACCGTATCCAGTTGTCCCTTTACAAGCTCCGGCAGGTCCTGGATGGCGACCTGCAGGAACTCATCGACGCCCTGGCGGCAGCGGACCGGGCAGCCCGCCTCGTGGAACTGGAGGCATGAGTCATCCAGTCATCCGGGCAATCCTCGCGGAAGCGGCCCAATCGCTGCAGCCCCGGAGTGACACGCCCCGCCTGGATGCCGAACTCCTGCTGGCCCACGCCCTGGGGGTCTCCCGGGCGGCCCTGCTCGCCCGCCTGGCCGATCCCGTGGAATCCCCCGAAGCGATCGAACGTTTCGATCGCGCGATCCGGCGGCGGCAGGCCGGTGAGCCCGTGGCGTACATCCTGGAAAACGCCGGTTTTTACGGGCTCACCCTCCGTGTCCGCCCACCCGTGCTCGTGCCCCGACCGGAGACCGAACTGCTGGTCTCCGCGGCCCTGGACTACCTGGAAGGCCACCGTTCCGAAACACCCCGCATGCTGGATCTCTGCACCGGGTCGGGATGCGTGCCGCTTGCCATCAAGCATCATTTGCCCCAATGCGCGTGCGCGGGCGTCGACATCAGCCCTGCCGCCATCGCCCTTGCCCGGGAAAACGCCAAGTGTCTTGACCTGGACATTACGTTGCTGACCGGCGACCTTTTCGAAACGCCCGGATTGCGCGACCTGGCGCCATTCGACGTGATCACGGCCAACCCCCCTTACGTGGCGCTCACCGAGTGGGATTCCCTCCCGCCGGATATCCGCCTGTACGAAGACCCCGGCGCCCTGCTCGGGGGACCGGATGGCCTGGACCTCATCCGGCGTATCCTCCGAAACGCTCCGGCATGGCTCAGGCGCGGTGGCCTGCTGGCGCTCGAACTCGGCGAAGGCCAGTTCCCTACCGTCCGTACCCTTGCCGAAACCGAAGGCTTCTCTGGAATCCGGGCCATCCGCGACCTGGCGGGAACCGAGCGGATTTTTATTGCCCTGAAACCGTAGTTTCACCCGTTCCGGCCGTGCCTACCCGGGGCGCGGTTTCCAGCGGCCGTAACAGGGCGTCCCATCGTTCTTCCATCAGCGCGCAGTGTATCGCCCGGGCTGCCAGGTCCGCCGGCACGTAAAAATAATGGTTGGTTGCCTCGTAACCGATGCGGCTATCCTGTCGCTGGATCGCGTACAACTCCCGCGCGCACGCTCGTTCCGCCGCGGCAAGGTCCCGCAACGCGCGGATCGCCCCGGCAAGGTCCTCCGGCCGCCTGATCCGGGCCAGTTGATCCCGGGCCTGGTAAAACCGGACCTGTCGCGCCACGCTCCGGAAGTGAAGTCCGCACGCCCGTGCCAGGCGGATTTCCGCTTCCAGCGCCTCCTGCCGGGACACGTTCTCAGTACCCGCCAGCACCTGTTGCCGGGCTTCAGCCATAAGGTTCGCCCCCTGCTCGAAACCTTCGGCCACCTGTTCCATGAGCGAAACGAAGGTGTCCGCAGGGTAAGGCCCCAGCCACGCCGGCACGTCGTCATACGGGAATCCCACCATGGTGGAATGGTAACCGGTGGGATGTTCCCACAAGGGCGCAGCGGGACCCACGTGCTGCGGACCGTTGTACAGCAACGACACGTGATAGGGATAGGATGAAAAGGCCTCGCCCATCACCCGCCACCCCTGGACAACCTTATCCGCCGCCGCCTCGCCGTACCGATCCACGGCCACCGCGCGCAGCGCCTGGTCCGTTGAAAGCTCCGGATGATCCATCATCCGGGAGAACACTTCGAGATTCGGTGAGGGACATCCCCCCAGGGTCCACCCCAGCATGAATCCATCAACACGGGCCGCGCGCAACCGTGCGGCGTGTTCCGCCACCAGGCCCGGCACGGGAATGTAGGGAACACTCCCGAGTTCCCAGGTCGTGCCCAGTTGCAGTTTCGCGAAACAGGACAGCCCGGCCCCGCGGGCGAGTTCCCAGTGACGCGACGCGCGCGGTCCCGGTCCCACTGCCGAAAGCGCGTATTCCCCCACCGACACCGCCACGCCGCCCCGTTCCAGGGGCAGGCTCCACTCGCTCACGCTCATCACGGCCGTCTGCCGGGGCAGGCGCTCCACCAGGGGAGCAACCCATTCATCCCGCCAGCCCCAGTCCCACGCCACCAGGCGGGCTTGACTGCCCGCGTCCGCCATGCCCGCCGCGATCGCCTCATGCAGCAGGGCCACCACCTCGGGCGCGCCCGCCGCCGCACAGCGGGAACAGCCTTGTCCCTGGAAATGGGACCAGCAGTGCGTCAGATTTTCCGACGCCGAAATGGTGAAAATCCCGGCGAGATCCGGGGCCGCCCGACAGATCGACGCCACGCTCTCCCGGATCCACGCCCGTACCTCGGGTACCATCACGCACAACGTGGCGTAATCTCCCTCGGTAACGCCCTTCAGTTCCGGGTGTGTTTCGAAAAAGCGCGAGGGCATCGCCCTGGGCTCGTTGAGGTACAGCCATAGGCCCCCCCCTTGTTCTTTCGCCCTGCGGGCCAGTTCACCTAGGGCCTGCTGTCTGCGTTCCCAGTTTTCGCTGTGCGCGGGATCCCAGGGAAACGGCGCCAGCTTGTACAGCACCCCCTGGAGCCAGGTACCCCGTACCCCTATCGAAGCCAGTCGCTTCAGGTATCCATCGGGAAACGAAGCCTGGCTGTCTTCCAGCAAGGGATCTCCATACAGGGCGAAGTAGGAGCCGCAGAACCGGGGGGAACTCCCGGAACCGTCAGAGGGGGAGGTAAACCGGTCATCCGGCGGAGTGGACAACTGCTTCACAAACCGGAACAGGTCCGCGCCAGAGCGGGACAGGTCGGGAAAATCCCGTCGCGCGATCTCACCAATGGCGCGCAACCGGGCTTCCGTTCCAGGATCCGGCTCTGTCCAACGGAGGGGTGACGCGGCAGGTTTCAGCCCGCCCAACTTGATAAACAGGAAATCGTCTTCCCGCAGGGCGTAGGCCAGGTCGTCCGCCGTCCAGTGCAGCAGTTTCAGCAACTGGTCCCAGGACAACAGGTGCCAGTTCCTGCGAATCAGGGTCACGTATCCCCTGCGTCCGATTTCCGGCGACACCGCGGGCGCGGGTTCCAGTCCCATGAGCGCGGCCAGTCGCGAGATGTCTTCCTCCCGCGCGTCGATGGCGGCAGCGATACGGTCCGGCGGCACCAGCGTCCAGTTCAGGAACACGTAGGCGCTTAACTGGTCGGGAAAAGGTGGCCATGCCAGGGGAGGGGGACCGGGATCCGGCAGTACATGTCCCCCGGCAATAATCGTCACGAGGCAGGCGGCCATCCAGTACATACGCAGTCCTCCAGTCCCTCCCGGACTTGCGGACATGGTAGCAGGATCTGGACTCTCCCCGGAAACGCGCCGTCACTCATCGACCGCGCGGATCACCTGGTCATGATCGAACACGGCTTCCACCCGCTGGCCGGGTCGCAGGGTGAGAAAGTCCGCGTCGTCCCAGGGCCCATCAGTAAGCCGCCGCAACAGCGACAGGTCCCCGGGAATTTTTTTCAGGCGGAGTCCCTTTCGGGCGGCAGCAGACGCCAGGGCCTGTTCCACCACCGGTTGCCGGGTTTCGGGCACATCGAGAAACCAGAGTTCGCCATCCCCGGCGTCATGGGCCCGCATGGCATCCAGGATCACCCGCGCGCCTTCTTCCCCGTACTGCCGGATGAGTTCATCCGGGTCGGGCTCCCCGTTCGTCCACAGGTTCGTCCCCGCTTCCCGGGAGGTACCCCCGTCCCGCTCTCCATAACCCACGGCGGTCCAGGGACGGCTTAACTGGTCCCCGAAATAGCGCAGAAAGGCCTGCCGGCTTCCAGTGAGCAGGGTCGCGCAATCATGGGCCCGGGGGATGGTTACCGGCAACTGCCCTGCCCGCAGACCGTCTACCACGCGGCCACACAAGCCATAAGCCAGGATAACCCGGTCGTACGCGGCGGCATCCGTTTCATCTATCAACTGCTGCAACCGCCCCCGCAACCGGTCCGGGTTCACGTGGGCCCCCTTATCCATGAAAACGAGATCCACCGTGTGGGCAGACCGGGCCACGCACCAGCAGATTTCCCGCGTCAGGGCGGCACAGGCCAGTAATCGTATTCTCAACGGAGCCAGGGTCTCAACTCCTTCCCCTCGAGGCCAGGCGCCTGGAGTTACGCGGTTCCCGCGCCCGGATTGGGCGAAAACAGGTCCCGCTTGTTTTCCACGTCCTTGTATTCTTCCGCCGTTTCCAGGGGCTCACGACTCTCATCGATAATTGGCCATTCCTTGGCATACTTCGCGTTCAGCTCGATGTATTCTTTCCACTTCTCGGGCACTTCGTCCTCCGAGAAAATGGCGTGTACCGGGCATTCATCCACGCAGACCCCACAATCGATGCACTCGCCGGGATCGATCACCAGCATGTTTTCCCCTTCCCGGAAGCAGGCCACGGGGCACACGTTCACGCACTCGGTATACTTGCACTTGATGCAGGGCTCGCACACGATAAACGCCATGGGGATCCTCCTTAACGCATGTGCCGGACAGCCGGGATTGTACCGTGTCCGGTTTTTCCGGTTCTAATGTTCAGGTGTGTCAGCAAACACCCCGCGCGGAAGATTTTATTCCTTATAAATAAAATCTTATTACTAATATTTCATCCTCCGCCTCACTCGGCATCCTTCGCGCAACGAAACCCGTAATCTGCCCGCCTGGCGTCCATGCGGTCAAAATGCCGGGCCGCGCAACGAATATCAAACTGGTCCGACAGGTAAGATCCTCCCCGCAACACCCGGTATATCTGGCCGTAATCCTTGCTCACCACCGTGTTGCCCGGGTACGCCTCGTACCAGTCCATCACCCACTCGTAGGCGTTGCCCGCCATGTCCATGCAGTTATACGGCGAAGCTCCAAGGTAATACTGTCCCACCCGCGCCGGACGGTTGATGCCGCTGTCCTTCATGTTGGCCCGGTTCAGTTCGAAGAGTGCTCCCCAGGGATATTCCCGCCCATCCGTGCCACGGGCCGCCTTTTCCCACTCGGCCTCGGTAGGCAATCGCTTGCCCACCGCCCCGGCGTACTGCAGGGCCTGGCTCCAGGAAACGCCGGTTACCGGAAAGTTGCCCTCGCCGTCGGGATAGGTATGGCTGGGAAACACCCGTTTGAATTCCTCGTTGGTCACCTCGAACCGATCAATGTAGAACGCCTTGAGTTGTATCACCCGTTTTGGGCGCTCGTCCGGGGCTTTTTCGTCCGATCCCATGATGAACTCGCCGCCGGGGACATATACCATGCCCTGCGGGGTATTTCCCGGCTTCATCTCCAGTTGCACCGTTTCGTTGGAATTTTCGTTGAGCGTGACGATGGTATCTTCCTGGTTGTATCCCGGCGTGTAGACACTAACGAGGTATTGTCCTGGGGGCAGGCGGAATTCCGCCGGCGTTTTTTTACCTTGGAGCAGGTTGTTGATCCAGATATCCGCGCCCGTGGGCCGGGAAAACACGCTGATTTTTGCTTCAAGGGGCCTCAGGTCGTGCCTGATTTCGTGGGTAAACAGTTCCTCGATGGATACGGTGCCTTCCACGGGGTAATAATTTTCCATCCTGATGGCGTAGGTATGGTCCCCGACCGGCAGTTCCTTCTTGAGCAGGGGCGTCATACCGGCTTTTTCGCCATCAATGAACACCTCCGCGCCCACGGGGCGGGTTTCAATCGTCACGAAGCCCTTCAGAGGCTCCATCTGGATGGTAACCGCCTGTTCCAGGGCGTCCGTGACGGTGATTGTTTCATGCGCCCGCTTATACCTGGGATGGCTGAGAAACACGTCGTAGGTGCCGGGCCGCAGACCGGACACGGTCACGGGGGTCTGTCCCCAGTCCTGGCCCTCCAGGGTAACCTGGGCCCCTTCTTCCGGCTCCGCGTGAATGGTCACCTGGATCTGGGGCCTGGCCTCGGGTTCCGGTGCCCGGGCGGCACGGATCACCATGACCACGATCAGCAGGAGTACCACGCCCCCCCCCGCCAGCAGGTAATAGAGCGCGCGGGAAGGTTTACGTTTCTTCCTCGACCGGTGAGAACGGTTGGAGTGATGATGGTGATGATGATCGGGATGATGCCCTTCCCCGGGCCCGTGAATCGGTCGATTGATCTGATCCATACGCCATGATGTCCGCCTGAATTAAAAATGAAGCCAAACCGGTTATCAGCCTTGCCTGGTACATATAATGCCTTGACCACTATTATTTTATCACCAAAATGGCAATTTTTGTGAAAAACCATAAATAAAACCGGTAACTTCTGTTTCGCTTCCTGAACAGAACGTCAGAAAAACGTAACCGGTCATTGCCTGCCGGATGTGGTATGCTGTTTCCGTTTCAGGAGGAAGATGGGGGGATACGTTAGAAACCATGGACAACCAGCAGCAATCATTACCACAATCGCCTGATTCATTGCCGGGTGGTTGCCAGTCGGAAGAACGGACCGACGGGGCAACCACCTCCCACCATCAGCGCCCCGCGTTGCGTTTCGTGCTGGTGTTCGCGCTGGTGGTGCTGAGCCTCCTGACTGGTTACCGCTACGCCATCCACACCGAGTTAAACGACTGGTACCTGTTCCAGGTGGCCCGGCACACGGCATGGGCCCTCTCGTGGGTAGCCCATTCGGTGGAACTGGAAAACCGGCCGGGCATGAACCTGTCGCCCAAAGAGGTCCGGGCAGCCCTGGCGGCCTGGGACGCCGGCCGGGAAGATCCGTTACCGGAGGAAGTGGACCGGGCATCGGACGCCCCCCTGACCCCGTGGGAACAGTGGCGATACGTGGCCCGGACCACCCGGGCTCGTTCCCCGAAAGCGGTGAACGGGCCCCGCGTTTCCCTGATCCTGACGCCAGGTCTCCAGACGGAATCCGAAGAACTGCAACGCCGGATTGAGGCCATTACCCGGGACACCCATCTCAGTGAAGCAGAACGGACGGAACAGGCGGCGGCGTTGCGGGTTCGACTGGGCGAGGTTCAGCGGAAACTGGAAGAAATACGACGGGGACAGCGGGACCGGTCGGAAGATCGCAGCAGGGCGTTTCCCTTCATCGTGGTATCGGAATGCGGCGCCATCGAAATCATGGCGATTTTCATCGCGGCGGTGCTGGCCTTTCCGGCTACCTGGCGCAGCCGGTTGATCGGGCTGGTAGCCGGAGTTCCGCTGATGTACCTGGTCAATATTTTCCGGTTGTTCTGCCTGGCCATCATCGGCGCGCTGGATCCCACCCGCAAGTGGTTCACCTTCGCCCACGAGTACGTGTGGCAGGCGGTGTTCATCATCTTTGTCGTCGCGGTCTGGATGGCCTGGGTGGAATACGTGGCGCGGAGGACATCAAGATGAAAACGCGCGGCAGGACGGTGGGTATCGCGGGGTTCGCGGCGCGCTTCCTGGCGCTGCTGGGGCCGCTGCTGGTAGCCTGGTGGCTGGCCCTTCCCTGGTACGGCTGGGGACTCATGCAGACGTCCGGTGTCGTGCTGCGGGGCGCGCTGGGCGTACCGATCCTGTCGGGAAGCGTGCAGGCCGAGGGCGTCCTGAACACGGACTCCCGCATGATCTTCACCCTGGCCGATGGACGAACCCGAACCCTGAAGATCGCCCTGCTGGTAACGAACGTGCCGCCCTTTCTGGCCCTGGTGCTGGCCTCGCCGGGACTGGCCTGGCGGCGGCGAACGCGGGCCCTAGCCATCGGCCTGTCCATCCTGATCGCCGGGCACTGGGCCTTTATCGTGGTGGCCATGCGGTGGCAGGATGCCCTCATGCGGGCCAGCGAAATACCCACCGCCATGATTCAATTCTTCCTGACCATGCCTTTCCTGCTCTGGATCGCCCTGGCCT